>CAYLIP010000030.1:0-6296 GCA_964383855.1 uncultured Actinomycetes bacterium
GACCAGGCGCACCGCCAGCAGCCGGCCGGGCTCGACCACCGAGATCGTCTCGCCGGGCCGCGCGCGCAGGGAGCGGGCCAGGTGCGCGGCGTCGCGCCCGGTGATCTCGACCCGCGAGCCCGAGCGGGACCCGAAGAAGTGGGGCAAGCGGCTAGCCGAGGGCGACGAGGCGCCGGAAGGCGATCGTCCAGTAGCAGGAGAAGAAGGCGGCGATGGCCGCGGCCACCACCAGCAGAAGGGCGCCCGCGACCAGCGCCCAGGCGGCGACCACCACGAGCGCGGCCGGGGCGTGCGCGCCATAGACCACGACGCCTCCGAGGAGCAGCGGGCCGAACAGGAGCACCGCCAGCAGCGCCGCCGCCAGGCCGGCGCCGAGCGAGCAGGCAAGCTCGATGCCCCAGAGCGCGACCACCTTTCCGAACCTGCGGAAGAGCATCCGCGTGCCCAGCCGGAGCGAGGTCGCCGGCCCGGCGCCGTCGAGCGCGACGTAGCGGACGGCCAGCCGGGTCACGGTGCCCAGCGCAACCGCGAACGGGATCAACAGCAGGAGCAGGCCCGCCGCCTGCCACCCGAGCAGGGCGACCAGTCCTGGAGAGTGGCCGGCCACGCCCGCCAGCACGGCTCCCCCGACCAGGCCGCCAAGGACGAGGAGGAGGACGGCGGCGATCAGGACCAGGAGCAGGCGAAGCCCCAGCATCGGCCAGAAGACGGCCGCCCCCGCGCGCCAGGACGCGCCGAGGCCGGTGTCGGTGCCGGCGTCGAGGGCCGCCGCGCCCCGCACCACGGCCCCCTGCGCGATCACCGAGATGAGCAGAAGCGCGATGGCGACCAGGATCGCCACCAGCGCGGCCGCCAAAATCAGCCCGAGGTGGTCGCCGATCCAGCTGACGAAGGGCGCCACGTCGGGCGGATTGCCGGTGGCCTGACCCCGCCGAGTGGACGAGAAGCTGTACGGCCGGCTCGGGAAGTTGAACGACGCGCCGGTCGAGCCCTCACCCGCCAGGAGGGCCAGCAGCCACAGCCACCTGTGCCGCCAGGCCATCTCCAGCGCGTGCCTCAGGATGCCGGTGTAGTCCACCTCGACCTCTGGTCCGAAAGTATGCGCAGCGCCGCCTCCAGCCGCGCGCGGTTCTCCAGATCGTTGAGCCAGCGGCTCATGCCCGAGGGATGCGGCAGGGGCAGCACGGGCGGGAGGCCGGGCCGGTCCTCGAACAGCCGGCCCACGCGCGCCTCCAGCGGCCCCGGGCCCAGAAAGCGCGTGATCGCCAGGCCGCCGACCGCGATCAGGAGCCGGGGCCGCAGCAGCTCCAGCTCGGCCGCCAGCCAGGGCGCGCAGTTGGCGATCGCCCGCCGGGGCGGCGGCCGGTCGCCGGCGCCCGAGGCGAGCCGGCCGGGGAAGCACCGGATCAGCGACGCGATGTAGGTCACGCGCCGGAACTCGGCCTCGGAAGGAAAGCCCGCGCGCTCCACCCAGCGCGCCAGCTCGCGCCCCGCCCGGCCCATGAAGGGACGGCGGAGCTCCCGCTCTACCGGGCCCGGCGCCTGGCCGATGAGGAAGAAGACGGCCTCGGCCGTCCCCTCGAAGGTGGGCGAGGCCTCCGGCAGCACCCCGTCCGCCACGCAGCGGGTGCAGCCCCGGCAGGCGGCCTGCAGTTCCTTAAGCTCAGCGATCGTGCGGGTGCTGGGCCTGATCGGGGACACGCAGGGACGCTACCGGCTGGAGGACCTGATCGCCAAGGTCTCGCCGCACTTCCTTGATGTCGATGAGGTCTGGCATGCCGGCGACTGGCAGGACCCGGCCGTGCTCGACCGCCTCCGCGACCTCGGCAAACCGCTCACCGTCGTCAATGGCAACGCCCCCGACGACCCCGGGTTTCCGGAGCGGGTGGAGAGGCGTATCGAGGGCCTGCTGGTCGGGATGATCCACCGCCCACCTCTGCCCGGCGACGAGTGGGCGCAGCGGCTGGACATCTGCATCCACGGCCACACCCATCGCTGGCGGGACGAGGTGGCCGGCACGACGCGGTTCATCAACGTCTCCACGCCGACCGCCGCCGGCTTCAGCAGCGATCGCACGATCGGCCGGCTCACCGTCGAGGGCCGGGAGGCCAGGCTGGAGAGGATTCAGGTCTAGCCGGTCGAATTCTCGGTCGGGCGATCGCGGATGCGGAGCGGGTGCTGCTGGCCAAGCTCGCTCTGGCGGTGCCGGTGGTACTCGCTGTCCACGTCGTCGCCGAAGAGCGCCCGCTGAGAGGCCAGCCGGAGCCGGGTCAGCGCCCAGAGCGCCTTCACCCCGTCGTTCCAGGTCAGCTTCTTGCCCTCCTCGCGGCCCCGCGCGTAGTAGTTGATCGGCACCTCGTGGATCCGGTAGCCGAGCCGCAGGATGCGAGCTGTGATCCCGGGCTCGATGTCGAAGCGGTTCTCCACCAGCCGCAGCCGCCGCCAGAGGTCTGACCGGAGCACCTTGTACCCGGTCTCCATGTCGCGGATGTAGCAGTCGAAGAGCACATTGGTGGCCCCGGTGACGAGCTTGTTGCCCATCACGAACCAGAAGCTGTAGGAGCTCTGGCCGCCGAAGCCCCGGACGCCGTAGACGACGTCCACGCGTCCGGCCAGGAGCGGTTCCAGCAGCTGGGGGTAGTCGCGGGGGTCGTACTCGAGGTCGGCGTCCTGCACCAGCGCAAAGGGCATTCGGATCTCAGCGATGGCCCGGCGCAGCGCCGCCCCCTTGCCCTGGTTGCGCTCCATCCGGATCGGGCGCACCCGGGCGTCTCGGCGCGCGCACTCCTCGAGGATCGCCCACGACCTGTCATGCGACCCGTCGTCGACGGCGATCACCTCCCCAACCTCGGGACGGTCGAGGACGTGCGACAGGATCGTCTCCAGCGTCGCCTCCTCGTTGTAGACGGGCATCATCACCGAGAGGACTCCGCGGTTCGGAGAGCTGTTCATCCGCGGCTGGTTAGGTTACTTGAGACCCGGAGAGGTTCCGGCAGGCCTAGGCGCTGGGGGTGATCCCCGGCCGCAGCGGCTCGGGCGCCTCGGAGAGCCGGAGCCGGGCCAGGCAGAGGAGGCCCGCCACGCCGTCCCACCACTCGAGCTTGGCCCCCTCGCCCGCCGGGCGCCTGCGGTAGGAGACCGGGACCTCGACGACCCGCGAGCCGAGGCGCAGGAGCCGGCCGGTGACGCCGGCATCGAAGGCGAACCCTCGCTCGACCGCTCCCAGCCGGCGCCACAGCCCGGTGCCCATCGCCTTGTAGCCGGTGCCGACATCGCTCAGCTGCGCCTTGAAGAGCAGCCTGGTGGCGCGGCTGAGAGGGGTCGTGGCGACGCCCTCACGGCGGCCGTAGACGGCGTCGGCCGAACCGTCGAGCAGCGGCTGGAGCAGCTTTGGATAGTCGGCCGGGTCGTACTCGAGGTCGGCGTCCTGGACGACGGCGAAGGGCAGTCTCACCTCATCGATGGCCCAGCGCAGAGCAGCGCCCTTGCCCCGGTTCCGGTCGAGGCGGAAGGCGCGGAGCCTCGGGTCGCGCCGCAACCGCTCCTGGATGATCGCCCACGACCCGTCGGTGGATCCGTCGTCGACGGCGATCACCTCTCCGATCTCGGGTCGAGCCAGGACCCGATCCAGGATGGCGGGCAGCGTCGCCTGCTCGTTGTAGACCGGCATCATCGCCGAGAGGATGCCCTTTGCCGCGGCCCGCCGAGCCATTGCTAAGCACCAGTAACGCGGGTCCCCGGGCGCACTTGCGCGGCGGCCGGCTGGTTCAGACGACGCGCTTCAGGCGGGGGGCGTCGGTCAAGCCGGGAATCCGGCCGCGCTTGGTCCGCGGCCGTCCGTCGACCTCCTTGATGTCGGCGGTGAAGCCGACCGGTGGCGCGGCCGCGATCTCCATTCCGACGCCGAAGGAGTCGACCGGTGCCCGGGCCTCCACGAACTGCCGGATGCGCTCGACGCTCATGCCCCCGCTGACGAAGATGCCGACCTTGGGGAAGCCGGCCTGGTCGAGCCGCGCCCGCACCTCCTTGACCAGCTCCACGGTCACCCGGCCCCGCTCGAAGGGCGTGTCGAGGCGCACGCCGCGCAGGCGATCACCGATGGCCTCGGCCACGCGCAGCGCCTCCTCGGCCTCGTCCTTGAAGGTGTCGACGAGCACGATCCGGAGCACGTCGGGCGGCATGTGCTGGTCGAAGGCGCGGCCCGCCTCGACGGTGTCGCCGAAGATCAGGATCATCGCGTGCGGCATCGTCCCCGAGGGCGCGGCCAGCCCTGCCAGCTGCGCGCCGAGCGGCGTGGCGCAGCCGGCGCAGCCGCCGACCACCGCCGAACGCTCCATGATCGGGCCCACCAGCGGGTGCACGTGGCGGGCGCCGAAGGAGATCACGCGCGTGCCGGCCGCGGCCTCGACCACCTCCCGCGCCCGGGTCGCCCAGCCGGTGCAGCTGGCCATCAGGCCGAGCACCGCCGTCTCCAGCAGACCAAAGCGCGAGTAGGGCGCGCGCACGCGCATCACCACCTCGCGGGCGCCGATGCGCTCGCCCTCGGGCAGCGCCCACACCTCGCCCTGGCCGTCGAGCGACTCTCGCAGCGCCTCCACGGCGTCGTCGACGCCGCAGAGCACGGCGTCCCGGTCGCCGAAGTACTCCATGGTCACGACCGGGTCGAGTCCCTCGCCCCGGAGGGTGTCCCAAGCACGCTGGAAATAGACATCGGCGGCTGGGCCCGAGTAGTAGGAGAGCAGGTCCCCGAAGACGGGATGGGGCAAGTCGGGATCTAACTCTAATCGGGATAGACTCAGTGACCGTGACCGCCCCCACTTCCGAGCAGGTGCTGGCCGCGCTCAGCCACATCGTCGACCCCGACCTCGGGCGGGACGTCGTGGCCCTGGGCATGATCAAGGATCTCGAGGTCGCCGGCGACGGCCGGGTCGCCTTCACGTTCGAGCTGACGACGCCCGCCTGCCCCGTACGCGACCGCTTCAAGACGCAGGCCGAGGAGATCGTGACCGCGATCCCGGGAGTGACCGACGTCGCCGTCAAGATGACGGCCAACGTCCGCACCGGCTTCATGCGCCAGCAGGCGAGCGAGATGCTGCCCGGCGTCAAGCAGACGATCGCGGTCGCCTCCGGCAAGGGCGGTGTCGGGAAGTCGACGGTCGCGGTCAACCTGGCCGCTTCGCTGGCCCAGACCGGCGCCCGGGTGGGGCTGCTGGACGCCGACATCTACGGCCCCTCGATTCCCGGCATGACCGGCATGCGGGAGTCGCCGAAGGTGGTCGACGTGCCCGGCGCCAACGGACAGCCCGAGCGCAAGCTGGTCCCGCTCGAGGCCTATGGCCTGAAGCTGATGTCGATCGGGTTCATCGCGGGCGAGTCCAACCAGGCCATGGTCTGGCGCGGCCCCATGGTCTCGCGGGCGATCCAGCAGATGATGTCGGACGTCCAGTGGGGCGAGCTCGACTACCTGGTCATCGACCTGCCGCCGGGCACCGGGGACGCGTCCCTGACGATCGCGCAGTCGGTCCCGCTGACCGGGGTCGCGATCGTCGCCACTCCCCAGGATGTGGCGCTCGACATCGCCGTCAAGGCGCTGCAGATGTTCCGGCAGCTGAACGTCACGCCGCTGGGGCTGATCGAGAACATGAGCTGGTACCGCTGCCCGAGCTGCGGCCACGAGCATCACATCTTCAGCACCGGCGGCGCCAAGCGGGCCGCCGACCGCATGGGTGTGCCCTTCCTGGGGGCGCTGCCGCTCGAGGAGGACATCCGCGAGGAGGCCGACCGGGGGACGCCGATCGTGGTCTCGAGGCCCGAGTCAGAGGGTGCTCGGGCGTTCCGGGAGGTGGCCGAGCAGGTGGCGGCGAGGACGTCGATCCAGTCGTTCCGGCAGCTGCCGGTCATCAACGTCCGCTGACCGACTCGCCTCAGCCCTTCCCCACCGCGGTCGACCTCGACCGCCCCGCCAACACGCTCGCCCTCACCTGGGATGACGGCGTGCGCACCGAGTACCGCGGCGACCAGCTGCGTTGGGCCTGCCCCTGTGCCGAGTGCCGGGGCGAGATGGGGATCCCGGGCCGGCTGGCCTCGGCGCGGGAGCTGCCGCTGGACGAGCTGCAGCTGCGGGACGTGGGCCTGATCGGTCAGTACGCGCTGCAGATCTCCTTCCAGAGCGGCCACGCCACCGGCATCTACACCTTCCGCTACCTGAGAGACCTCTCCTCCTAACCCAAGCCCCCTAAAAAAGCCTCCTCCCCGCTTGGCGGGGAGGTGCCCCGGCAAGGCCGGGGCGGAGGGGC
>CAYLIP010000030.1:6396-23835 GCA_964383855.1 uncultured Actinomycetes bacterium
CGGGCACGCCGCCTCCGGCGAGACATGACCGGCGTCGAATCCAGGCTCTGGTTCCACCTGCGCCGCCGAAACCTGAACGGCCACCGATTCCGCCGCCAGGCGCCGATCGGGCCCTATGTGGCCGACTTCGCGTGCCTGGGCGCCCGTCTCATCGTGGAGATCGACGGTCCCGGTCACGATGGTCGTGAACCAGCGGACGTCCGCCGGGACCACTGGCTCCGGGCCGAGGGATACCGGGTGCTGCGGTTTACGGCCGATGACGTGTTCTGGGAATGCGAATGGGTCCTGGACATCATCGGCTGGGCGCTTGGTGAGGCCCATCCGGCTCCGCGATAAGCGTGCACGGCCCCCGGATCTCAGGCATAATCCCGCCGCCCCTTGTCTTCGCTCACGTCCTGGTTGGGCTCCGCCGACCGCCGCCTGCTCATCGTGATCGCCGCCCTGGTGGCGGTGGTTCTGGTTGGCGCGACGGTCGGAGGGGTGTACGGCTACCAGCAGTCGCAGCCGACCACCGTCTCCTTCAACCTCAAGCCCGGACAGACCGAGGTGCCACTCGACCAGAAGCTGACGGTCAGCTTCAGCCGGCCCCTCTCACCGGCCGCGGTGGCGGCGCACCTGCACCTGGCGCCGGCCGTTGAGGGCCATCTGGAGGCAGCACCCGGCGGCCGGTCATTCACCTGGATCAGCAACGGTCCCATGGCCGACCTGACCGCCTACACGCTGACCGTCGAGAACTTCAACGACGGCGGCCACAGCGTCCGCGGCGGCCGCCTCGGCTTCACGACCACGCTCGTCCCCCGCGTGACCGCGGTGACCACCGACGCGGGCGCGGGGCTGGCCGACGGCGCCGACATCCCGCTCGGCACCAGGCTGATCCTGGCCTTCAACACGGCGATGGACCAGCCCTCGGTCCAGGTCACCGCCAACGGGGCCCCCGCCAAGCTGGCGTGGGCGTCGGACGGTAAATCGGTGACCATCGACACCGGCGGCATCCCGATCGGCACGCTCGCCATCGCCATCGCCGGCGGCCGGGACGTGGCCGGCCGCGTCATGCCGGCTGGTTGGAAGCTCGGCCTGAACCTCGTCTTCCGGATCAACGTGCACACGACGCCCCTGCGCTTCCCGGCCCTGGTCCAGGTCCCCAACGATCCGAGCGCGCGCGACCAGTCGGGCCTCCAGTCCGCCGACATGGTGTTCGAGTACGCGACCGAGGGCGGCATTCCGCGCTTCACCGCGATGTTCACCAACGTGCCCGACCGGGTCGGGCCGACCCGCAGCGGGCGCCTGATCTCGATCAAGCTGACGCGCCACTACCACGGCGAGCTCTACCTGAGTGGTACCAGCGAGGGCACGTTCGGCGTCCTCTCTCGCGATCCCGTGCCCGCCTTCTTCGACACCGCCGGCTACTACTACCGGTCGTACGACCGGCCGGCGCCCAACAACCTCTACATCAACGGCGACGCCATCGCCCGCGCCGAGTATCCGAACGTGCCCGCGTTCAAGCCTCCCACCGGAACCCCCAAGCTCGCGGGCGGTGCTGACGCCGCCCATCCCCAGGTCGCCGCCCAGGGCTCGACCTACGACTACGACGGGACCACCCGCACCTACTTCAAGTCGGAGGCGGGGCACCGCTTCTCGGATGCATCGATCGGCCAGCCCCTGCGGATCACGATGGTGATCGTCATGCACACCAACGTCACCACGACCGGGATCGTCGAGGACGTCAACGGCGCGCACGGCCTCGACTACGACACGGAGTCGGGCGGCCATGCCGAGATCTACTACCAGGGCCAGTCCTACAGCGGCCGCTGGGCGGCCGCCGACCGCTCCTCCCCCTTCACCTTCACCCTCGACAACGGCACCCAGGTGCCGGTCCCCCCCGGCCTGGTCTGGGTGGACGTCGTTCCCTAGCCCTCGAGCGGCACCCCGAGCGCCTCGAGCACGCGCGGCACCATGGTGTACGTGGCCGCGGTCAGGATGATCTCGACCCGTTCGCCGGGATCCGGGAAGGCCGCCTCGAACGCCGCCGCCGCCGCCTCGTCGACGCCGCCGTCGAACACCGCCTCGGCGTGGGCGAGCGCGGCCCGCTCGCGCTCATCGAAGAGCTCCGACGACCGCCAGGCGCTCAGCCCCTCGATCTGCGCCTGGGAAACGCCGGCGGCTCGGGCCATCACCTCGTGGTGCGCCCACTCGTACTCCGACCCGTAGAGCTGGGCGCAGCGCAGGATCACCAGCTCGCGCAAGGACCGTGGCAGCAGGCACCGCGTGCGGACCGCCCAGGCGAACTCGATCCAGGCCCGCAGCATCGCCGGCTGGTTGGCGAGCGCCCGGTAGAGGTTGATCGGGCGCCCGCCAAGCTCCCGCAGCCTGGCTTCGACGTCCTCGGGCAGCCTGTCGCGCAGCGGTACCCCGGGGGCCATGTCAGGCTAGGCTAGCGGCCCAGGGTGCCTCGGATCGATCTGCACGTCCACAGCTCCGCCTCGTTCGACTGCGAGGTGCCGCCCCTGGCAGTGGCCCGCCGCTGCCGCTCGCTCGGCCTCGGCCCGGTCGTGCTGACCGACCACGAGAGCATCGCCGGCGCCCTCGAGCTGGCGGATGCCGGCATTCCCGCGATCGTGGGCGAGGAGATCGCGACCGCCGACGGCGAGCTGATCGGCCTCTTCCTGCGCACGCCGGTGCCCGGCGGGCTGGGAGCCGAGGAGGCGGTTCAAGCGATCCGCAGCCAGGATGGCCTCGTTTACCTGGAGCACCCGTATGACCAGTTCCGGCGCCACCTGAGCGAGGAAGCAATCGAGCGGATCGCCGACGACGTGGACATCGTGGAGGTCTGGAACGGCCGCTGCACGGCCGCGGACAACGCCCGGGCCGCCGACCTCTGCGCCGCGCTCGGAGCCGCGGCCGGGGCCGGGTCCGATGCGCACAGGCCCGGGGAGATCGGTCGGGCCTACGTGGAGCTGGAGAGCTTCAGCGGCCCGGCCGACTTCCTGGCCAAGCTGCGGAACGGACGCGTCGTGGTCGATCCCAACCGGCTCCTGATGCGGGCCAGGACGCTGCTCACCCCTCGGAGTAGGTGACCGCCGGCTCCACGCCGCGGTGCCGGTCGCGGTCGCGCAGGTGCTCGAGGTACTGGGAAGCCGCCACCGCCGCCGTCGTCCCGTCGCCCACCGCGGTCGCGATCTGCTTGGTCAGCTGGGCGCGGACGTCGCCCACCGCCCAGATTCCCTCGATCGAGGTCTGCATGTTGCGGTCGGTCAGGATGTAGCCGGCGCCGTCGTGCTTGACGTGCACATCGAGCAGGTTGGAATTGGGTTCGAAGCCGACGAAGATGAAGACGCCCCCCACCTCGAGGGTCTTCTCCTCGCCGCCCTGCACGTAGCGCACCCTCTGGACCTTCTGTTCGCCCTCGATGGATCCGACCCTGGCGTCGAGGATGAACTCGATCTTGGGATTGGAACGCGCGCGCTCGACCAGGATGGGCTGCGCCCGGAACTCGTTGCGGCGGTGGATGATGTACACCCGGCTGGCGTAGCGGGTGAGGAAATCGGCCTCCTCGACGGCGGCATCACCACCCCCGACCACGGCCAGCTCCTGGCCCTTGAAGAAGGCTCCATCGCAGACCGCGCAATAGGAGACGCCGCGGCCCGCGAGCTCGGTCTCGCCCGGCACGTCCAGGTGCCGCGGCAGGCCGCCCGCGGCCACGATCACGGCCGGAGCTCGCAGCTCGGCTCCGCTGTCGAGCCGGACCACCTTGTCGTCGCCGTCGAGCGCGATGCCGTTCTCCGCCACCGACTCGAACTCGCGGATCTCGAGCCCGAAATGACGGGCATGCTCGCCCATCTTCTGGGCCAGCTCTCCGCCCAGGATCGACTCGATACCGGGATAGTCCTCGATCAGCTCGGTGTTGTTGAGCTGGCCGCCGATCGGCCCCCGCTCGAGCACCACCGCCTTCAATTCCATGCGGGCGGCGTAGAGGCCGGCCGCCAGGCCGGCGGGACCGCCGCCGACGATCACCAGGTCGTAGTTCTCTGCCACGCCTTGTAAATACCCTCGGCCGGCAGTCTATATTCGAAGCGTCAATCCACGCGGGAGCCCCCTTGCGGGGCTGAGAGGGCGCGCGGGCGCCGACCGCTGAACCTGATCCGGGTAATGCCGGCGTAGGGAGGCAGAAACATGGCAACCACGGCATCCGGCGTCGCCAGCGACGCCCTTTTCCAGGTCGAGACGCATGGGGTCGACGCCATTCCCGAGCGCGAGCGCCACGGCCATCCACGCGAGCTGGCCTTTCTCTGGGCGGGCGCCTTCGTCAACTACGCGACCGTCCTCACCGCCAGCCTGCTGACCAGCTTCTACGGGCTGGGCGTGGCGGACGGCCTGCTCGCCGTCGTCCTCGGCTCGGTCGCGGGCGCCGTCATCCTGGGGCTGCTGAGCAACACCGGCCCCAGCTCGGGCCTGGCTCAGGTCGCCTTCACCGAGCGCATCTTCGGCGCCGCAGGGATGAAGGTGGCGGCCGCCCTCACGCTCTTCCTGGCCATCGGCTGGTTCGCTGTCGACTCCGTGATCGCCGCCCAGGCCGGCGTCCAGCTGGCTTCGCTGGCCGGCCTCGGGGGCGCCGGCAAGCTGGCCTTTCCGTTCGTGCTCGTCGTCTCCATCGTCAGCGTCGGGGTGGCCGTCTACGGCCACCAGACGATCAAGGTCTTCGAGACGTGGGGCGCCGTCGCCTTTGCCGGCCTGAGCCTGCTCCTCTTCCTCGCCCTCGCCGGCCAGTTCCACTGGGCCACCGCCCCCACCGTCTCCGGAGCCGGCTACCCGGGCGCCTTCCTGCTCGGGTTCATGTCCTGCTTTGCCCTGGTCGCAAGCTGGTATCCGTTCGCGAGCGACTACTCCAGGTACCTGCCCGCGCGCACGCCGGCCGGCCGGGTCACCCTCTTCCCCACCCTGGGCATCGCCATCCCGATGGTGCTGCTCGGACTCTTCGGGCTCCTTCTCCCGACCATCGACCCCAAGCTGGCCGCCGACCCCAACGGCGGGGTCCTGGCCGTGATCACCAAGCACGTGCCGATCTGGATCTCGATCCCCTTCTTCGCCTTCGTCGTCCTCGGCGAGGTCTGGGCCAACTACCTCGACGTCTACACGGCCGGGCTGGTGACCCAGGCGCTGGGACTGCGGCTGCCCCGCTGGCAGACGGCGCTCGGCTGCGGCCTGCTCGGCGCCCTGCTCGCCACCTACGCGGTCGTCTTCTACGACTTCCACGGCGCCTACGAGCAGTTCCTGATCCTCACCTACCTCTGGGCGCCGGCCTGGGCGGCGGTCGTGGTGCTGGCCTTCTTCGCGCTCGGGAGCGGTGCCCGGCGCCCGCTCCCGGCGCTGATCGCCTGGGCTGCGGGCGCGCTGGCCAGCCTGGCCTTCGTCAACTACCCCAACATCTTCCCCGGCGCCCACGCGCCCAACCAGCCGCTGATCGACGCCCTGCACGGGGCCGACCTCTCCGGGCTGATCAGCATCCTGGTCGCGGGCGCGCTCTACCTGGCGCTGGCGCGGGGCCGGACGTGAAGCTGCCGGTCGCACTCACGATCGCCGGCTCCGACTCGGGCGGCGGCGCCGGGATCCAGGCCGACCTGAAGACCTTTGCCGCCCTCGGCGTCCACGGCTGCTCGGTGATCACCGCGCTCACCGCGCAGAACACGATCACCGTCACCGCCATCCAGGACGTGCCGCCGGCATTCGTGCGCGCCCAGTTCGACGCCGTCGTCCCCGACCTGCGGCCGGCCGCCGCCAAGACGGGCATGCTCTCCAGCCCGGAGATCATCGAGGCGGTCGCCGCGGCCGTCGACCACTATCGCCTGGAGCGGCTGGTGGTCGACCCGGTGATGGTCGCCAAGGGCGGGGCCAAGCTGCTTCGCGACGAGGCGGTGGCGGCGCTGCGGGCCCGTCTGCTGCCCCTGGCCGCCGTGCTCACGCCCAACCTGCCGGAGGCCGAGGTGCTCCTCGGGCGGCGCGTGCAGACGCTCGAGGAGCGCCGCCTGGCCGCCCGGGACCTCCGTGCCCTGGGACCGCGCGCGGTGGTCGTCAAGGGAGGGCACGCCGAGGATGAGCCGGTGGACGTGCTCTTCGACGGCGCCGAGATGGTCGAACTGGCCGGCCGGCGCGTGGACACCCGCAACACGCATGGGAGCGGCTGCACCTTCTCGGCCGCGATCGCCGCCGGCCTGGCTCGCGGCCTGCCCGCCGCTGTCGCCGTGGCCGAGGCCAAGGAGTTCATCTCGGGCGCGATCGCGGGCGCGATCGAGGCCGGCGAGGGGCACGGCCCCGTCAACCCGATGTGGCAGGCGGCCGCGCACTGACGCACCGCGGTGCCGGACGGCTATAGTCCCAAGCCCTGAGGCACGCAACGGTCGCGGCCGCGGGCGCCGCGCTCCTTCTGATCGCTCTCGCCGCTTTCGAGGCCTTCGGTCTTTACGGCGCCTACCACGACCTCCGCAAAGGGACCAATGACGTCCGGGCGGGCGCGGCGACGCTCGGCACCCAGCCGGCCGGCTGGACTCCCGGCAACGTGGCCGCGGCCCAGCGCGAGCTGCGCGACGGCCAGGTCGCCATCGATCGGGGTCGGGCGCGCCTCGAAGTCGATCCCCTGCTCACGGTGGCCAGGCCGCTGCCTCTGGCCGGCGACCAGGCCGTGGCCGTCCGCGACCTGGCCGCCGCCGCCGCCGACACAGCCCGGGCCTCTCGCAACCTGGCCCAGGTGGCGGCGCTCTACGCCGAAACCAGTGGCGGGAGCGGCGCCGCGGGAGGGCGCGTGATCGAGATTCTCACCCGGTCGGCACCGCTCCTCACGGATGCTCACCAGCGGCTCGACCGCTCGCTGACGGCGATCAACCGGGATCGCGGCCTCCACCTCCTGCCGTCCCTGCGCGCGACTCTCGACTCGGCCGCGGTCGACGTCGCGAAGGCCGACCAGGACGTCGCGCTTGGCGCCCAGCTGGCGACCACGCTGCCGCCGGCGCTGGGCGCCGGCACCAGCCGGCGCTACCTGGTCCTGCTTGCCAACCCCACCGAACTCAGGCCCGACGGCGGCTTCGCGGGGGTGGTCGGGACCATGGTCTTCGACAAGGGCAACCCGAGCGCCATCCACCTTGTCGACCAGTTCACCCTCAACCCGGCCTACACGCAGAAGTTCCCGATCCCGGCTCCTCTCGGCCGCTATCTGCGCTTCTACAACAACTCCCTGGAGCTCGGCGACGAGGGCTGGGATCCCGACTTTCCGACCACCGCCTCGCTGGCCGAAAAGATGTGGCAGTCCGCGACCAGGGAATCCGTTGACGGCGTGATCGAGCTCGATCCCCAGGCGATCGCAAGCCTGCTCCAGGTCACCGGACCGGTCAACGTGCCGGGTGTGGGTTCGTTCAACAGCGACAACCTGCTGACCGAGCTCAACATCCTCGTCAACGCCCAGGGCGTGGCCAAGAGCACCGCGGTTCCCCCGGTGGCCGAGGCGGTCATCAAGGCCATCCTGACCACGCCAGGCTCGAACTGGTCGCGCCTCGCAGCCATCCTGCTCGACCAGGCGCGCCAGCGTCACGTGCAGCTCTACGTCCATGACGCCACGCTCGAGGGCGTGATCCGGGCCGACAGCTTCGACGGCCGGGTGCGCGAGTTCGGGGAGGGCGACTACCTGATGGTGGTCGACGCCAACGTCGGCGCCACCAAGGGGGATGCCTACGTCGTCAAGAATCTGGCCCTCAAGGTTGAGAAGCCGGCCAGTGGACTGACGCGGCACCAGGTCACCGTCTCCTACAGCTTCCCGCCGCTGCAGAACGACATCGATCGCAAGCTCAACCCGAAGTCTGCCAACAACCCGGCCGGCGCCTACCGCGACTACGTCCGCTTCTACATTCCGGAGGCGGCCAGCCTGACCGGGTTCCGGGTGCAGGTCGACGGCAAGGCTGCCTTCAGCAACTCCATCGCGGAGAACGGCATCGAGCATGGCAAGCGGGTGGTCGGCGCCTTCATCGAGATTGCACCCGGGCATTCGGGCGACGTCACCATCACCTACGACGCACCCCTGGATCCCGCCTCCAACTACCGCCTGCTCCTGCAGAAGCAGGCGGGGCGGCCGGCGCTGCCGGCGACGCTGAAGGTCAGCTACCCGGGCGGCATCGCCGAGCGCAAGACAGATGGGACGGCGGATGCGGTCCTGAGGGTGGCCTGGTGAGACGAGGTCCGGCGGTCCTGGCTGTGATCGGCCTGGGGCTGGTGCTGCTGGTCATCGGGGCGATGCTCGCCCTGGGAGCGCCCAGCCACGCGCCGGTGGCCGTCCGGCCAACACCGTCGCCGCCCGCGCCCGCGCACATCATCGACCTTCCCCAGGTCATACCGACCGCGAAGCCAGGAGCCGATCCGGCGGTCAGGATCCAGGTCCCGGAGCTCAACATCGATCTCCAGGTGGTCCCGGGCGACGGCGTCAACGCCCCGTACTACAAGGCTGCCGAGTACCCCGCCCCCCTCAAGCTGCCCGGGCAGGGCGGCCGCTCGATGATCTACGCGCACGCGCAGCCCGGCATGTTCGGCCCGCTCTTCAACGGCAAGGTGGGCCAGCACGTCGATGTCACGCTGGCCGGCGGCCGCCAGCTGCACTACGTGATTCGCGAGTATTACGCGCACTGGCCGGTCACCGACCTGCGCTGGTTCGAACCCGGTGACCACGAGCAGCTGCTGCTGGTCACCTGCACCACGTACAACCCCAACGATCCCCGGATCGTGGCCGTCGCCGAGCCCGCTGCATAGGCCTCGGGGGCACGCAAAAAGAAAGGGCCGCCCCGCTGGGGCGGCCCTTTTGGATTTCGAGGAGATCGGCTAGGCGCGGGCCTCGGACGAGCGCTGCGAGCGGCGCGAGAACCCGAAGGTCCCGGCCACCAGGAGCAGGAGCCCGATCGCGAACACGATCCAGCCGAAGGGCAGCGACTGCGGAGCGGCCGCCGTGTTCGGGAAGCCACCGGCCACACTCACGGCCGCCGAGACCGTCTGGCCCTGCGGCCCGGTCGCCACCAGCGCCACGCTCTGGCCGGCGCAGCTGCTCGGAATCGTGACCGAGGTGGTGGCCGAGTGGCTGGCGTTGAGGGTGGCGCTGGTCGGGTTGAAGCTGACGTTGGTGCAGGTGGAGGTGCCGCTGCTGAAGCTGACCGACGTGCCCTGAGGCAGGTCGGTGAAGGTGGCGGTGGCGCTGAACGCCTGACCTGGCTGCACGGTCGAGGTGCTCGTGCTCATGCCCGATCCGGGCGAGGTGTCTACGTAGGCGAGCGCCGGGACCGCGATCAGGACCGCGCCACAAACCATCGTGAGGAGCGCCAGGTGGCGCACGGCCCGTCGAGCCATAGTCTCAGCCTTTCCTTGAAAACCCTAATCTGACGAGAGCAACCAGCGCTCAGTGGGAGCAGTCGGACGCTAGCAAATCGGCGGGGCCACGTCAATCGCGTGCGCGCACAGACGCGCGCAGACCGGCTATTGGCCTGAACGCGTTTCCACGGGCGGGCGACCGGCCGGCTCGCCGCTCTGCTGGCGGCCGTTGGGCTTGGTCTGATCGTTGGCGTAGTAGCCGTATTCCTGGTAATAGCCGTCGTAGTAGTACGCGCCGCCAGTGCCGGGGCGGAGCTTGTTGACCACGACTCCCAGGATCGTTCCTCCGACCCGCGTGATCACCTCGCGCGCGTGGGCGAGCGCGGGGTAGGGCGTCCTCCCACTCTCTCCGACCAGGAGTACGCCGTCCGACGCTGCCGCCAGGACCGAGGCGTCGGTGACGACATTGATCGGTGGGGTGTCGATGACGACGTAGTTGTAGGTGCCACGGAAGTGCGCGAGCACCGATTTCATGCGCGGGGAGCCGAGCAACTCGGAAGGGTTCGGCGGCGTGGGGCCGGAGGGGACGAAGAACAGGTTGGGCACGCCCTCGACCGGCCTGACGAGCTCGTCCTCCGGCACCTCGTGGATCATCAGGTTCGACAGCCCGACGTTGCGGACGCGCCCGAAGATGCGGTGCTGCGAGGGACGCCGAAAATCGGCGTCGACCAGGAGCGTCCGGTGGCCGGCCTGGGCCAGAGCGATCGAGAGGTTGGCCGCGGTCCGCGATTTGCCCTCGCCGGGGGCGGAGGATGTGACCACGATCGTCCGCAGGTCGCGGTCGAGGCCTGAGAAGAGCAGGTTGGTGCGCAGTGCCCGGTAAGCCTCGGCCACCGTGGAGGAGGCGGGATCGAGCATCACCAGCTCGCCACGCCGGACGCGGGCTGCGGGCGCGTAACCGATGTGCCCGATCGGGATCACACCGGTGCGGCGGATCACCTCCTCGTCGCTCTTCATCGTCTGGTCCAGGTACTCGCGCAGAACGATGATTCCGCCCGCCACCAGCAGCCCCGCCGCCGCCGCCAGCAGCGTGTTGAGCGGAATGTTCGGGGACACCGGCTTGTCGGGAGTCACCGCCGGTGACACGACGACCAGGTTGTCCTGCGATCGAGAGTTCTGCGCGGTCTGCTCCTGGCTTTGAATGTCCTTTATCTGGGCGATGAAATCGTTGACCAGAGTGTTGGCAATGTCGCGAGCGAGCTGAGGATTCGTGCTCGATGCGGACACGTCGAGAATCGTGGTGTTGGGCTGGGGCGTGACCTTGACCTGCTTGGCCAGCCGTTCCGGCGTCGTGTCCACATTGAGATCCCTGACCACCTTGTCAAGCAGCGGCCTCTCCGTCATCAGCTGTGCATAGGTGCGAGAGATCTGGTCGGAGGTCACCGCGGCCACGCCGGCATCCACCGGCAGCACCTGGGTCGGACGCACGAGCAGCGCGACGTGCGCCTCGTAGACAGGCGAGAGGCGAGTGCTTACGCCACCCGCCACCGCGGCCGCAACCAGCGGGCAGAGAATCAGGATCCATAACGAACGGCGAAGGATCCGGAGATAGCGGCGGATGTCGACGCTGGTGCTGGAGAGGGCGGGATCGGGAGATGTCATGGATGGGCACCGAAGCTCTGGCGGGCTTCCGGGTACCGGTTTGCAGCGAGAGCGGCCGCCATTCTAGCCGTGTGGCACCGGGGGGTCAAAAGCGCCCGGGCACACGTGGTTCGGCGGCCTAGAATCCGCTCGCTTGGCATCTGGCTTGCTGTCCTCACTTCCAGGTTGGCGGGGCCTCGCAGCGCTGGTGGCTCTGGCGGCTGCCGTGGGGTTGCTCGTGCCCCTCGGGGCCAACGTACTCTCCCTCTCGGACGCCCGGACTGCCAAAGCCTATCGCGGGCGCCCGCCATCGGCGGCGACCAGCGCGCAAAGACGGCCCGCCGACGCCGTGGCCACCGCGGGCAAGGCAGGCAGCGCGCCTCGGCTGTACGCCGCCGACGCCCGCCGGCTGCTTCTGCTCGGCTCTTCGGGCGGCTTCGCAAGCTCGGATGCCGGCGCGACATGGACCGCGATCGGCAACCCGCCCGCGCCGCAGGTGATCGCCGACAGCGGCGCCGGTGGGCGGCTGCTCGCCGCCGGACCCGCGATCTGGTCCTCGTCCAACGCCGGGCAGACCTGGCAGAGGTCGGCCACCTTGCCGCCCCTGCCCGGTCCCTACAGCGCCCTCGCACTGAGCCCCACCGATCCCAACGTCTGGTTTGTGCTCGCGCAGGGACGGCTGCTCAGGACCCGCGACGGCGGCGTCTCCTGGCGGCAGGGCCTGACCGGCCTGCCCGCGACACTGGACAGCCCGGTCATGCGGGCGGCCGCGGGCAAGGATTCATTCCTCCTGGCGTCGGGGACGCACGTCTACCTCCTGACCGACAACGGGCAGCTTGTCGACGACCTCGGCAGCGTCCCGGAGGGCCCTCCCATCAGCGACCTCGCCGAGCTCGGCGCCGGCAGCTACGCCACCCGCGTTGCCGATGGCCACCTGTACGCCGGTGGTCCCAACCACTGGTCGGAGACCAGGCCGGCGGCGGGCGGGGCGCTGGCGGCGCTGAACGGCCACCTCCTGGCGGCTGACGCCAGGGCCCGGCTGGGAGGCCCGGCTGATATCGAGCTCAGCGCCGACGGCGGGAAGACGTGGACCCGCGCGGCGGGCACCCCCCGCGATCAGAGCGTGGAAGCGCTGGCCTTCGCGCCCGACGGCACCGCGGTGGCATACGGATACGGCGGCGACATCTATGAGTCGACCGACGGCGGGGCCAGCTGGTCGCGGACCGGCTCCGGGCTGCGCAACGGGTAGCTTTAACGGCATGGCGCCGTCTCCAGACGTCCGGTCGGACGTCTCGCGCGAGGTCCCGGGGAAGCGGGAGACGCGCCGCCATTTCCGGGGCCGCGTCGACCAGGCGCTGGCCGATCGCCCGCTCCAGGAGAACATGGTCCGCGTCATGAACGCGCTTCGGGAGCGGCGCAACGGGGCCTTCAAGTCGCTCGATTTCGAGCACGGGCGGGAGGAGCTGAGGCGGCGCCGCCAGGGCAATCTCGAGCGCCTGCCGGAGCTGGTGGAGGAGTTCCGCACCCGCCTCGAGGAGGTCGGCGGGCAGTTCCACCTGGCGCGGGACGCGGCCGAGGCGCGGCGCGTGATCGGCGAGATCTGCCGGCGCGCAGGGGCCGGGATCGTCACCAAGTCGAAGTCGATGGCGACCGAGGAAATCTTCCTCAATCCGTATCTCGAGTCGCTGGGCATGGAGGTCGTGGAGACCGACCTCGGCGAGCGCGCCGTCCAGCTCCTGCACGAGCACCCGAGCCACCTGATCGCCCCCGCCGTCCACGTCACGCTCGAGCAGTGGGCCAAGACCTTCGACGCGCCCCCGGACCCCGCCGCCATCCAGGCCAAGGTGCGCGAGGAGCTGCGTCAGAAGTTCGTCAACGCCGCCGTCGGCATCTCGGGGGCCAACTTCGCGATCGCGGAGACGGGGACGGTCGGCATCGTCACCAACGAGGGCAACGCCGACCTGACGACGACCCTGCCCAAGGTCCACATCGCCCTCTTCGGCATCGACAAGGTGGTGGCATCCATGGATGACGCGGTGGCCATCCTGCGCATGCTGGGGCGCAGCGCCACCGGCCAGCGGATGAGCACGTACGTCAACTGGATCACCGGGCCCTCGAGGTCGGCCGACATCGCGTTCAGCCTCACCATCGGCGCCCACGGTCCGAAGGAGATGCACGTCGTCGTCCTCGACAACGGCCGCGAGGAGATGCGGGCCGACCCCATCTTCCGCGACGCCCTGACGTGCATCCGCTGCGGGGCCTGCTCCAACGCCTGCCCGCCCTTCATGGCGGTCACCGGCCACCAGTTCGGCCACATCTACAGCGGGCCTATCGGGCTGGTCCTGACGCCCTTTCACCACGGCCTGGAGGCCGACGAGCTGCCGCAGTCGCTCTGCACACAGTGCAATGCCTGCGAGGAGATCTGTCCGGTCGGCATCCCGCTGCCGAGACAGATCCTCGAGCACCGCCGGCATTCGCACCGCAAGACCCTGGCCAAGCGCACGCTGCTGGCCACCTGGGCGCGCCCGGCGCTCGCCAGGGCCGCCCTGACCCTGGGGGCGGCGGCCCAGCAGGTGGCCCCGGTGGCTCCGGTCCGGCTCTCCTCCCCACCCTTCTCCAGGCGAGTGAAGCCTGGCGGCGATGGGGAGCCGCTGACCATCTTCGGCAGCTGCATGGTCGACCGGATGACCCCCGAGGCCGGCGAGGCGCTGGTCGCGGTGGCTCGCGCCGCCGGCTACCGGATCGAGTATCCGAAGCGGCAGTGGTGCTGCGGCCTGATGGAGGCGAACGCGGGCGACTTCGAGCGCGGCGTTCGGCTGAACACCGAGCTCGTCAGGGTGCTGGAGGGCTCGCCGGGCCCGATCGTGACCCCCTCCGCGTCATGCTTCGGCAGCATCGCCTTCGACGCCGTCGAATGGGGCCAGGACGAGGCCGCCATCGCCCAGGTCCGCGACCGGGTCCGCGATTCGACGCGGTTCGTGCTCGAGCTTCTGGAGGGACGGCCCGAGCTCGTCCGCCGAGACTCGCCGGTTCGAATCGCGTACCACGACTCCTGCCAGACGCTGCGCCAGCTGGGCCTGAAAGCGGAGCCGCGGCGGGTGCTCGAGCTGGCCGGCTATGAGGTCGTGGACATCCCCGACGTGGCCAACTGCTGCGGCTTCGGCGGGACCTTCAGCTTCGACTGGCCGCAGGTGGCCGACCGGCTCGCCCAGTGGAAGCTGGACTGCATCCGCGAGACCGGGGCCGCCGTGGTCGCCTCCGACAACCCCGGCTGCCTGATGCACATCGCGGCCGCGGCCAGGCGGCGCGGCCTGGACCTCCGGGTGGCTCACGTCCTGGAGCTGGTGGCCGAGCGGCTCGCAGAATCGGCCTGACGCTGCGGGCTCTGTCTCTTTATAGTGCCCGGGACTACTCGTGGCCCTGGTTGACCCAATGACAGGCGCAGGCACGGAGGGCGGCGCTCTGCCGGCCCTGCCGCTGGCCGAGGTCCTTCGTGCCCACCGGCTCCGGCCGGCGGCGGCGGTGGCGGTGACCGCGGACGTGCTCCACGCGCTGCGCGTCCTGCATGATTCCGGCCGCTGCCACGGTGCCATCGATGCCGCCGGCGTCCTGGTCAGTCCCACCGGCGCGCTGCGCCTCACCGGCTCCCGCAACCTGGAGAGCGACCCGCAGCTCCGCGGCGCCGACATCAGGGCGACCGGCCGCCTGCTCTGCCAGCTGCTGAGGATCCCCCTCGAAGCCAGCTCGCGGCGGCGCCAGCCCGAGATCGCCACCACCGAACTCGGCCGGTTTGCGATCAAGCTCGCCACCCAGACGCGGAAGTCCAAGGCGCCCAACCCGGCGGCCCAGGCTCATCTCGGGCTGTGGGAGGCGGCGGGCGTGCTCGCCGGCAGCCGGCGCCAGGCCGATGCCCGGCGAAAGCTCGGCCTGCTGGTGGCCGGAATCACGATGCCGGCCAGGCCGGTGGAGGCGGCCAAGCGGGTTGAACCGGCAGCCGAGCAGGTCGCGACGGCGCGGCCGGTGTCGCAGCCGGTTCCCGGGCGCAGGCGGTGGCGGCGGCCGGCTGCCCTGCTGGCGGTCGCCGTGCTGGCCCTGCTGCTGGGCGCCATCGCGATCCTGGTCGCGCTCCCCGGCCTCAGCCGGCGGCCGGCCCCGGCCAGGCCGGCGGCGCCTTCGATGGTGGCCACCGCGGCGGTTCCAGCGCCGGTCGAGGCTCCGCCGGCGGCGGCGCCGGCCCCGGCGCCTCGACCCGCCCTGCCTCTTGCCGACGGCGACGTCGCCGGGGTCGCCCTGCAGGGGTCGGGATGCGGCCCCGGCGGCAGCTGCCTGGTCAGCGTGGACGTCCAGATCGCGCCCGCGGCCGCCGCGCGGGCGGTCACCTGGCGGGTCGAGGCCGTGAACACGTGCACCGGCGAGGCCACCACGCTGGCGGTCGCCACGGTGATCGCGCAGCCGCGCTGGACGCATGTCACGGGATCCAATTCGATCTCGTTGCCGGCCGGCCGGAACGCGATCCGGGCGGTGACCGAGACGCCGGGCCGGGCGGCCTCGCCGGTTTCATCGCTGGGCGTCGGCTGCTAGAGTCGGGACGCTCGCGGCCGCGCTGCCCGCGCGACTCGCTTCAACGCTGACCGGGGGTCGGATGGAACACCACGAACGTCGCGACTTGCTCGCGCGCGCGGCGCGCGACCGCCTGGCGGAGCTGACGGCGGTGAGCCCCCGCAGCCTGTCGGGCCTCGACGCCGCGACCGCCGGAGCCATGGCCCGGGCCATCCTCTACCCGAATCGAGCGATCGCCCGGCGAGCCCGCCAGCAGCGGATGGCGGCCTCGACCGGCCGGCGCCTGGCCTGGACCTGGCCGATGCTGCTGGCGGTGATCCTGCTGCCGATCGGCGCCGTGCTCGGTGGCGTGGCCAAGCAGCACGCGGCGCCGGCCACGCACAGCACGGCCAGGACGCTGCCCGTCCCGGCCGCCTCCACCCTGCCCGGCTTTGCGCAGAGCGCGACGCCGGCCCCGTCCGTCGCCCAGCCGCCGGCCGACCCGCTGGTCGAGGCGGCGACGGCGGCGGTCAACGGCCGGGTCGCCCCCGGGCGGGTGGCGGGCGACCCCGCGGTCACCCGCGGCGACCTCGCCGCCTACGTGCGCACGCCGGTCACCGGGGCCGCCGTCGACACCTGCTATGCCTACCTGCACTCGGACGGCTCTGCCTGGACGGTGGACGCGGTCGCCTGCGGGAGGGGGACCGGCTTTGCCCCCGCCAACGGGGCCACGCTGCCCGTGCACACGCCCGGGACCTGCGCCCGGCTGCGGTCAACCGCGGGGAGCACGGGCGCGGTGCTGACCTGCGTCCCGGACGGGGTCGGCGTGAGCCTGACCGGGGAACCCCTCTACCGCGAGGGCCGGATCTGGTGGCCGGCCGCCTACGGCCGGGTCGTCGGGTACGTCGCAATCGACGCCTTCGGCCTGGGCTGAGGCAGAGGGGAGTTGCGGTTGGCACCCGGTATGTGGCCGAATGAACAGGCTATGGCAGACCAGAACGATCTCCGCTCCCGCCCGCGCGATGCGGATGAGGAGGCGCTTCCGCTGCCCAGCGGGACGGCCCTCTACGAATCGCTCACGGCCAAGTTCATCGCGTTTGACCGCCTGCTCAACACCCTGGGCGAGACCCGTTACTCGGGTTACATCCGGCTGCTCTCGTCCGGTTCGAACGGAGTCATCCTGCTCCGTGAGGGCGCCGTGGTCGACGCGCTCCACCGCCAGGAGGCGACGCTCCTGAGCGGCGACGAGGCGCTCTCGACCATTGAGCGCCTGGTCGAGACCGGGCAGGGCGTGGTCGACGTGGTCACCCTCGACAGCGCACTGGTCGACGGGCTGCACCACCTGGCCTCGGGCGTTCCCGCCTATCCCGACATGCGCGCCTCCTGGATCAACGCTCCAGGTTTGGTCGAGTTTCTGGAGAAGCGGCGGTTCACGGGGGCGCTGAGCGTGCGGGCCGACGGGGGCGCGGGTGTGATCATGTTCGACGAGGGCAAGGTGACCGGGGCCTTCACGACCGAGTCGAGGACAATGGGCAGCGAGACGGCCACCGTCCTCCGGATCTGCGACGACCCCGAGGCGCAGATCGAGGTGCACGCGGCCGCCGGCCGGGCGGGCACCACGATGGCCGACCCCAACGCGACCGTGGCCGAGCCGCAGCCGTGGGCGGAGCCGCCGAGCGGCGAGGTCGGCGGCGAGGCCGGCGGTGAGCTGGGCGGCGAGGTCGGCGGCGAGGCGGGCTCGCAGGAGAACGCGGCCAAGAGCGGTTCCCGCTCCTACTAGTCCTTCTCCGAGTCCCCGCCTCCGCTGAGGGGCCCAATAACGCGCATGTGCGGGCGCCTGAGCCTTTCCCAGGCCTCCCAAACGCACATTCGCGGGCGCAAGCGCCTTCCGGCCGCCGTCCCCGCGTGGCAGACCGCGCCCCAGCCCAG
>CAYLIP010000030.1:23935-32456 GCA_964383855.1 uncultured Actinomycetes bacterium
TTCCCAGGCCTCCCAAACGCACATCCGCGGGCGCATGCGCCTTCCCGGCCGTCTTAACGCCCAGCATTGACACCCCTCCCGGCCCAGCAAGTACCGTGGCGGGCAACCCCCCGGGTGGGTGGTTATTGGGGGGTGGGAGAGGTCTGTTAGGCGGTTTTCCGGCGGAGGAGCAGGCCCGGCTACCCGCCGTAGGGCGGGCGGGCGGCCCTGAGGTCGACCCAGGCGACCGAGAGCACGGCCGCGATCTGGCGGGCCGCCTTGCGCCAGCGGGCGCCCGCGGTGGCCCACTCGAACCCGCCCCCCGCGATCCGCGGCGCCGAGCGCGGGTCGTTGGGGATCTCGATCACCGCTTTGGCGGAGGGGA
Organism: uncultured Actinomycetes bacterium; assembly: GCA_964383855.1. Taxonomy (GTDB): domain Bacteria; phylum Chloroflexota; class Dormibacteria; order Dormibacterales; family Dormibacteraceae; genus CAZHAC01. The sequence goes on from CAYLIP010000030.1 coordinate 24,300, forward strand.
ACATGGCGGCCGCCTTGGCCGAGTCGAAGTGCGGCGGCACCTTGTTGATGAGGACCACCCGGTAGGTCGACCTGGGCAGGTGCGAGGCGGCCGACGCGACCAGCTTCATGGTCGCCGGGTCGGTGTCGGTGACCAGCGCGACCTGGTCGGCGGCCTCCAGCGCCGCCCGGGTCGCCGGCGCCCTCATCCCCGCCCCGCAGTCCAGCAGCAGGAACCCGGCCACCTCGCTCAGGCGATCGAGGACCCGCGCGTACGTCTCGCGGTCGAGCGCGTCCATGCGCTCGGGCACCGCCGGCGCCGGCAGCACGCGCAGCCCGGAGCGGGCCCGGACCAGGCACCGGTCGAGCATGGCCGGGGTCAGGGCCGGCTGATCCAGGAGCTCGGCGAGCTCGTCGACCGACATCGGCCGGTCGGGCGAGAGCCCGATCCCGAGCGTCCCGTAGTCGGGGTCGGCGTCGACCGCGATCACCCGCTCGGAACGGAGGTGCGAGAGCGCCGCCCCCAGCAGCATGGTCGCGGTCGTCTTCCCCACGCCCCCCTTGGGCGACGCGATCGCCACCGTCAGGCAGCGCCGCATCCTCGCCGTCGTCACCGACGCCTCCATGCTCTCCAGCGAGTTGGGGTCGTCGGGCTGACCGGCGACCCGCAGCCGCAGCGCCGCCCCCTCCCGCACGCCGAGAGCGGTCAGCGACCGCTGCGGAGAGAGCTCGTCACCCTCGGCGGTGACCAGCCGCCAGTCGCCGGCCTCTGTGGCAGAGGGCTGAGGGACCGCCTCGACCATGGCCACCAGGCCCGGCAGCAGCGCGCTCACGGAGCGGTCCCCGGGCAGAGCAACCTCCACCTCTCGCGTCCGTCCGCGGACGCGGACCACCAGCCGGCGGGAGGCCCAGGACATCAGAAAGGAGGGTACTACCGCTCCGCCAGTCCGATGGTGAGCCGGGCGCTGACCGGCCCCACGGGCCCCATCCCTCGCCGGCCCGGCCCCACGACCCGCCTATCCTAGAGAGCCTGTGCGCGCCCTCCTGAGCTCGACTCCGCCCTCGCAGCTGGAGGTCGACGCCATAGCCGTCCCGATTGCCGCCGGCCAGCCCCTGAGCGGTGCCGGCGCCGACCTTGACGCCGAGCTCGAGGGCCTGCTCACAGAGGCGCTCGACACCGGCGAGCACCGCGGCCGCCTCAACGAGGTGCTGCCGATCACGACGGCCGGGCGGATCGCAGCCCGCCGGGTGCTCCTCTACGGGCTCGGTGCGCGCGGCGACCTCGACGGCCAGAGGCTCCGCTTCGGCCATCACGAGGCGGTCCGCGCGGCCCGCGGCTATGGCTATCGCCGCCTCGGTCTCCTCAAGACCGGCCCGGTCAGTGACGCCGACCTCCGGGGCGCCGTCGAAGGCTGCGTGATGGGCGCCTGGGAAAGGCGCTCCCGGCAAACCGGCACGCGTGCCGCGCGCCTGGAGGAGCTCCACCTGCTCGGCTTCGGCGCCGGCCGCGAGAACGAGGTGGCTCGAGCTCAGGAGACCGGCGAAGCCGTCAACGTCGCCCGGGAATGGCAGAACATGCCGGCCAACGAGCTGACTCCCGAGGGGCTCGCCCAGGAGGCGCGCCAGATCGCCGACCGCCACCGGCTGGAGATGGAGGTGCTGGGGCCGGCCGAGCTGCGCGCCGGTGGCTACAACCTGATGCTGGGGGTGGCCGCCGGGTCCATCCAGCCGCCTCGCCTGATCCGGCTGCTGCATCGCGCCGACCCGCCCAGCAGCACGCGACTCGCGATCATCGGCAAGGGCGTCACCTTCGACAGCGGCGGCCTTTCGATCAAGCCGGCCGCCGGAATGGACCGGATGAAGGGCGACATGGCGGGCGCCGCCGCCGTGCTCGCCGCCATGGATGTGATCGCGGCCCGGCGGCCGCCGATCGACGTCCTGGCCGTGGTCGCCGCCAGCGAGAACATGCCCGGCGGCTCCGCCCAGCGTCCGGGCGATATCTGGACCAGCGCCAACGGCAAAACGGTCGAGGTCGTCAACACTGACGCCGAGGGCCGGCTGCTCCTGGCCGACGCCATGACCTATTCCATCCGCCAGGCGGCGACTCACCTGGTCGACCTGGCCACGCTGACCGGCGCTGCGACGGTGGCCGTCGGACACGCGGGCACCGCCGCCTTGTCCAACGACGACGGCTTCTGGAGCCAGGTTGCGCGGGCCGCCGACCGGGCCGGGGACCGGGCCTGGCGCATGCCCGTCTATCCCGAGTACCGGGTGCTCCTGAACTCGCGGACCGCCGACCTGCGCAACTCCGACTACGGCGAGGCCGGGATGATCATGGGCGGCATGTTCATACAGCAGTTCGTCGAGGAGAGGCCCTGGGTCCACCTCGACATCGCGGCCAGCGCTTGGAACTCAAACGTCGAGCTGACGGCGGTGCCTCGCGGGCCGCTGGGAGCGGGGACCAGGCTCTTGATCGAGCTTGCGGAACTGATTTCCGCCGAGGCTCGTTAGGCTAGCGAGAAACCCGTGGCACTGCTCGAACGCGTTTCCTCGCCCGCCGATATCAAGGCCCTCGACAGCCAGCAGCTGGAAGCCCTGGCCGCCGAGATCCGAGGCTTCCTGGTCGAGCACATCTCGCAGACCGGGGGCCACCTTTCCCCCAACCTGGGGGTGGTCGAGCTGACGCTGGCGCTCCATCGCGTCTTCGACAGCCCGCGCGACGCCATCGTCTGGGACACCGGGCACCAGGCCTACGTGCACAAGCTCCTGACCGGGCGAGCCGGCGAGTTCGGGACCCTTCGCCAGGCGGGCGGCCTCTCCGGCTACCCGAGCCGGGCAGAGTCGGAGCACGACCTGGTCGAGAACAGCCACGCTTCGACCTCGCTGAGCTACGCGGTCGGGATCGCCGAGGGCCGCCTCCGGCGGGGCGAGCCCGGGCACGTGATCGCCGTCATCGGCGACGGCGCCTTGACCGGTGGAATGGCCTATGAGGCGCTGAACCAGATCGCGCATCTGCAGCCACCCAACCTGGTGGTGGTGCTCAACGACAACGGTCGCTCATACGCGCCCACCGTGGGCGGGCTGGCCGAGCACCTGGGCCAGCTCCGGCTGGATCCGCGCTACGAGCGACTCAAGTCGGAGATCGACCAGCGGCTGAAGGAGCTGCCTGTGGTGGGCGGCCAGGCCCACGAGGCGGTGCGCCGCATGAAGGAGTCGCTGAAGCAGCTGCTTCAGCCGAGAAGCGTGTTCGACAGCCTGGGCCTGCGCTACGCGGGGCCGGTGGACGGCCACGACCGGCCGGCGATCGAGGACCTGCTGAGGCGGGCCCGGCGCCTCAAGGCGCCGACCGTCATCCATGTGGTCACCGACAAGGGCCATGGCTACGGGCCGGCCATCGAAGAGGAGATCGACAGGATGCACGGGGTGAGCGCCTTCGACCCGCTCACCGGACGTCCGGCCACGACCGAGCTGACCTGGACCGACGTCTTCGGAGAGGCGGTCTTCTCGGCCGCCCAGCGGCGGCCGGAGGTGGTCGCGATCACCGCCGCCATGGGCTCCTCGACGGGGCTCCTCAACTTCGCTCGCGAGTTCCCGGACCGCTTCTTCGACGTGGGCATCTGCGAGCAGCACGCGGTGACCTACGCGGCCGGGCTGGCCATGGCGGGCATGCGACCGGTGGTCGCCATCTACTCGACCTTCATGCAGCGCGCATTCGACCAGGTGATCAGCGACGTCGCCCTCCACAGGCTGCCGGTGGTGTTCGTGCTCGACCGCGCCGGGGTCACCGGGCCCGACGGCGCCTCCCACCACGGCGTCTTCGACCTCTCCTACCTGCGCCTGGTGCCCAATCTGCGCGTCTGCGCTCCGGCCGACGCGACCGAGCTCTGCGCGCTCCTCGAGACTGCGCTCTCGCTTGACGGCCCGGTCGCCATCCGCTACCCGCGCGGCACCGTCCCTTCCACGCCCGACCTCCCCGTCGAGCCGATTCCGGTCGGCCGCTGGGAGGAGGTCCGGCGCGGCGAGGACGCCGCCATCCTCGCCATCGGGCGGATGGTGTCGGTGGCCACGGCGGCGGCCGAGGACCTGGCGGCGGTCGGCGTCAGCTGCGGAGTCATCAACGCCCGCTGGCTCAAGCCGATCGATCCGCGGCTCCTCTCGGACTGGGCACGACGCTACCCCGTGCTGGTCACCGCCGAGGACAACGTGGGGACCGGGGGATTCGGAGCCGCCGTCCTGGAAGCGCTCGCACCCGAGGGGCTGGCCGGCAAGGTCCGGACGGTGGCCCTGCCCGATGCTTTCCTGCCCCACGGGAAGCCGGCGCCGATCATGGCCGAGCACGGTCTCGACGCCCCTGGCCTGGCTCGCGCCGTCCGGGCCGCGTTGGGGGCCGGGGTCAAGAGCTGAGGCTGGTCTCCGTCCAGGCCGGAAAGCCCCGGCGCCGGCCGCGCCCGCAGGCTCAGGGCACGTGGACCTCGGCCATCTTCAAAGAGGCCGTGCGCGGTCCGGTCATGCTTCGCACGCTGAACCTCGACGGCGACCGCCAGGCTGACCTCAGGATCCACGGCGGCCCCGAGCGGGCGGTCATGCTCTACGCCGCCGGCCACTATCCCCTTTGGGAGGCCGAGCTCGGACGCCGGCTCGACCATGGTTCCTTTGGAGAGACCTTCACCGTCGAGGGGATCGACGAGTGGAGCGCCTGCATCGGCGACGTGTTCGAGGTCGGGCAGGCGGCCATCCAGCTCTCCGAGGTGCGCGGCCCCTGCTACAAGGTCGCCTACCGGACCGGCATCCCGGACATGATCCAGCGGATCGAGGCCACCGGCCGGAGCGGCTTCTACGCTCGCGTCCTGCGCGAGGGGATGGTGCAGGCGGGCGACCAGATCCGGCTCGCCGACCGGCCCAATCCCGACTTCTCTCTCGACCGCGCCCGGGCCGCCTACCGGCGCCGCTCGCCCGAGCTGGCCGAGGCGATCGGGCTGTCCGAGAACTGGAGGCGCAGGCTCTGACCGGTCAGAGCGGGCGGCGCCCCCGAAAACCCTCGCCGATACGGTGCCAGTAGGCGACCGAGTCCTCCCCCAGCTTCCAGCAGAGCTCGACCAGCTCGCCGTCGCGGTAGGCCAGGAAGTCGACCAGTCCCTCACGCGCGTCCTTCAAATGCACGCCCATCTCCTCCAGCGCGATGACGGCGCTGGCGAGCGCCGTCTCCCCCTCCCGCAGGTCGAGCTCGATGCGCTCCAGCTCGGCGCGCGCCTCCGGGCCGGCGCCGGGACGCTGCGCCTGGTAGCGGGCCAGCTTGGCCTGCTCTTCGATGTCGGGGCCGCGGCGTGAAGCCTCCACGATCCGTTCCACCAGCCGCCTCACCTCGGGCAGGGCGGCGTTGGCCTCGGCCGGTTCGTAGGTCCGGATGTCGGGGCGGCTCACTTGCTTCCGGGCGAGCTCCCGTCGGGGACTGCCGCGATCGTCGCCCGCAGCGCCTGCGCGGCGCCCAGCAGGGCCGCCGACTCGTAAGGGACGACCAGGGTCGAGTTCTGGCTGTCCGCCCACTTGGCGAGGGTGTCCAGCTGGAGGATCGACACCAGCGTGGGGTCGGGGTTCCCGGCATGGATGGCCTTGTAGACGGTCTGGATCGCCTGCGCGCGGCCCTCCGCCTGCAGGATCTGCGCCTGCCGCTGGCCCTCGGAGTAGAGGATGGCGGCCTGCTTCTGCCCCTCGGCGTTCTTGATCGCGGCCTGCTTGGTGCCCTCGGCCACGTTGATCGCCGACTGCTGCTGGCCCTCCGACTGGAGGATGGCGGCGCGCTTTTCCTGGTCGGCCTGCTTCTGCAGCGCCATCGCCTGGAGGATCTGCTGGGGCGGGACGATGTCGACGATCTCGATCCGGTTGATCCGGATGCCCCACTTGTCGGTGACCGTCTCCATCTGTATCTGAAGCTGGGCGTTGATCTGCTCGCGCTGGCTCAGGGCGTCGTCAAGCGTCATGGCGCCGAAGACCGCGCGCAGCGTGGTGCGTGAGAGCTGGTCGACGGCGACGAAGTAGTTGCTGACCTGGAAGAGCGCGAGTCGCGGGTCGACCACCTGGCTGAAGATGGTGGCGTTGACCGCGACCGAGACGTTGTCCTTCGTGATCACGTCCTGGCGGTCGCCGGTGCGCGGGGTCTCGCGCATGTCGACCAGGACCATGGCGTCGATGAAGGGCACGAGGAAGGTGATGCCGGGATTGCGGACGCTGTGGAACTGCCCCAGCCGCTTGACCACGCCGACCAGGCCCTGCTGCACGATCCTGACGGAGCGGAACAGGATGACCAGCGCGAAGAGAACGACGAGGATCGCGATTACAAGGGCGGGCATACGTACCTCCTGGCAACCGGGGGCGACCCGGTCATGGTGCGACCACCAGGGTCGCTTGACGGATCTCGACCACCCGGACCTGCTGTCCGGCCTGTACCGGCGCCCCGCTTGCCGAAACGGCCGGCCACCGCTCGCCCATGATCTGCACGTGACCGGGGCGGAGCGAGTCCGGTATTGCCTCGATGACGACCGCGGTGCGGCCGACCATCTCCTGGGCGCCCGAGAGCAGCACCGGCGTTCGGCGCCGTTCCAGGTAGCGCATCAGCGGCGGCCTGGCCAGCAGCAAACCGGCGACGGCGATGGCGAAGAAGATGAGTCCCTGCCAGAGCAGGTCGAGTCCAAGCCAGGCAGCCAGCGCCGCTCCCAGGGCGGCCACGGTCACGAAGAGCGCGAAGAGAGCGACCGTCATGACCTCGGCGACGGCGAAGACGATCGCCACCACCACCCAGACAACGGCCATCTCTCCATCCCCTCCCGCGAGATTCGAGGCCACCGGCGACCCGCGCTCGGAGCGGTAGCTTAATCCGGTGCTGGCACAAGGGGAGATGCGCAAGCGCGTGGCGGCCGCCCGGGTCGCGACGCTGGCCACCATCCGGCCCGACGGGGCCCCGCACGTGGTTCCCTTCTGCTTCGTTCTTGCCGGCGACTCGATCCTCTCTGCTGTCGACTCCAAGCCCAAGGCGACGCGCCGCCTGGCGCGCCTCGAGAACGTCCGCCATGACCCGCGCGTGGCCGTGCTGGTGGACGAGTGGTCCGAGGACTGGCGGCGGCTGTGGTGGATCCGCATCGAGGGTCGAGCCACGGTGCTCGAGCCGGGCGCCGAGTCGGGGGCCGCGCTCCGCAGCCTGGCCGCCAAGTACGAGCAGTACCGGGTCCACCCACCCCAAGGGCCGGTGCTGGCGATAAGCGCCGAGCGCTGGAGCGGCTGGTCGGCATCGTGACCACCGCCTTCCTCGATCTTCTCGAGCGGCTGGCCGCCATCCGCGACCAGGACATGGGCAGGCCCTGGCGCTGGCCCGACCGTGAGGGCGGCGAGCTCGAGATCCGCTACGTCCACTGGCGCATCTACGAGACGGAATCGAGAGCCCTGGTCGACGCGCCCCCACCCGGGGCCGAGGCCGCAGCCATCATGGACCGGGTCCAAGCGGAGTTCGGCGACCTGAGAGGCCTGCTGGCGGGCCAGCCTGACCACGTCTTCGATGCCGCACCCGCCGCCGGCGAGTGGAGCGTGCGGGAGACCCTGGCGCACACGCTGCTCGTCGACCGCCGCTACCTGCTGCAGACGCGGCACGCGATCGAGCGGAGGGACGGCGAACCAGTTTACATCCAGCTGTCGACCGAGCTGGAGCCTGACGAGCGGGCGGGCGGCGCGCGTGACTGGATCGAGCGCCTGGCCACCGCGCGCGCTGACTTTGACGCTTTCGGGCGGGCGCTCTCGCCTGACGTGCTGACCCGGCCAACCAGGTGGGGCGGCTACGAGGTCGACGTGCGCTTCCGCCTCCACCGTGCCGCCGCCCACATCGCCGAGCACACGACCCAGGTCGAGAGGGCGCTGCAGGCCCTCGGCCCCAGGCCTTCGGAGGCGCGCCATGTGGTTCGACGCATCTCAGCGGTGCGGGGTGCGCACGAGCGCCGGACCCCGATCGCCCAGCTCGCCGAGCTGGATCGGGCGCACCACGCCCTCCTGGACACCATCAACGCCACCCCCTGATCAAAGCCCTCACGTGCCGCATCGGGTAGCTGATAGGCGCCGTCCGGCTGTTCCGACGCTCGAACGGTGCAGGCAGATTGTCTGCGGCTTAGTCACAAGACCCCGCCAGGGTGCTGGCGAT
>CAYLIP010000031.1:0-12520 GCA_964383855.1 uncultured Actinomycetes bacterium
AGGTGGGCCCGGCTGGCTTCGAACCAGCGACCAGCCGATTATGAGTCGGCCGCTCTGACCAGGCTGAGCTACGGGCCCACATCGCAAACATGCCGGTGCCGGGCGATCTCTCCCGGCCGCTCCCACGGCGATCCTTAATACTGCCCGGCCGGTGGCGCCGGCAGCACGGGAGGCGGCTCCGCGGTGCGAGGCCGAGCAGGCGGACTGACCCGCCGGCCGGCAGGACACTCGCCTCATTGCCATCGGACCGGTGCAGGCGAGATGATGTTTCTCGGGGGATGGGCGCGTAGATGGTTTCGCGGACCGACCGGTGGTCGTGGCAGTGGCTGCGCGAGGCGATTCCGTGGCGCGAGCTGTGGGCGGGCATCGGCATCGGCGAGGGCCTCGGGCTGGTGGCCATCTACTTCTGGTACGAGTTCTTCCGGACCTGACCTGAGCGGTTCGGCCTGCACGGTTGCGACCGCCGCCCCGCAAGACTCCGTGGAGACGTGCGTTGGCTTTGATGCTGAGTGCTGGCAGGGCGCTCAGGTCCCGCTTAATCCTCCCCTTATCCCCCCGAGCCCAGCCGCGAATCGCGATTCGCGCTGGGCTCATTCATTCCCGCCCGACGCCGGTGGCGGCGAAGCGCTGAAACTGCTCGCGTGAACGAAGACCGGCGCGCCGAGCTGCGAAGGCTGGAGGACGTACGGGAACTGCTCCGGTTCTGCCGGCACTACGGGCAGTCGGTCCCCTCCAAGGTGGCGGGCCGCTTGCGCGAGCTCGGGATCCAGGATCCCGAGCGGCGGCCGATCCCCGAGCTCCTGGCCGACCTGGAGGCGCTCGAGCGGCCGGCGCTGGAGTCCCTCCCGATGGACCGCCGCAGCCGCCAGCGGCGATGGCTGAGCGCCATTCAGGACGAGGACGGATAGGACCCGGAGGCGAGAGCGCCTGTCAGGCCGCCTCGGCGCTGTGCAGCGCGTCGAACAGCGCGTCGGCGAGGTCCCCGTCGGGGATCGGCCGGCGGGAGCGGACCCGGACGTCGCAGGTGAGCCGGCGCCCCGGCGCGTCCAATGAGCGCGGCCGTACCTCGAGCACGGAGTCGTCGGGGAGGCGCTGGCGGAGGTGCTCCTTGACCGCGCCGACCCCGGCGGCCTCGGCCAGCTCCACCGCGAGCTCGGCCTGGAGGGGAGCCCCGCCGACCACGATCACCGAGGCGATGACGGCGCTGTTCGGCATCCTGAGCAGCTGACCGTCGGCCGTGACCAGGGTCGTGTAGAAGGCACGGGCGTCGACGACGGTGCCCTCATACTCGACCGCTCCCGAGAGCGAGCTGCGGACGCGGATGGTGTCGCCGATCGAGAACGGGCGCGCGATCAGCAGGATCAGGCCCGCGAAGAAGTTGCCCAGCGGCGCCTGAGAGGCGCTGGCGGCGACCACGCCCAGGATGGCGCCACCAAGGAGAAGCCCGGAAATGTTGATGTTGGTTTCCGAGGCGATGAAGAGGGCGACCACGATGTACAGCGACCAGCTGGTCAGGTTGCGCCAGAGGAGGATCCGCTGGTCGCGGACGGTGCCGAAGATGCCGTCGACGAGCGCCCGGATGATCGCGACGCCGGCCAGGCCCGCGGTTGCGATCAGGACCCAGCGCAGCTGCGCCTGGCCGGCGAAGATCGTGTGCTCAAGTTCGACGATGACGCCGAAGATCAGCGCGGCGACACCGGCGCGCGTGTAGGCGGCTCGGTTGCGGGGCATCGGCTTCCTCCTCTATCGGGGCGTGTTCGATGTGCTGGGGGAGAGTCAGCCCCACTGTACCGAGATCCCCGGGCGGGCTACAGGGTCGCCAGCTCGGGGGTGAGGTCGCCCTCGGCAAATCGCTCGAGGCGGAGAGGGTGGAGGTCGAAACTCTCACACCGGCCCCGGGTGACCAGCTCCGAGATCGCCTGCCCGGCGGCCAGCGACTGCATCACGCCGTGGCCGCCGAAACCGCCGGCCTGCAGGAAGCGGGGGTGTCCCGGGGTGGCCCCGATGATCGCGTGGTGGTCGGCCGTCTGCGGGTAGAGCCCGGCCCAGCACTTGCGGGTGTCGATCGAGGCGGTCTCGAGGAAGGGGAAGCGGTTGCCGGCCCGCTCCGCGATCTGGCCCAGGTAGTCGAAATCGAACGCGGTCGACGTCGAGGGCGGCTCGTCCGGGTTGGAGAACATGATCGCGCAGCCCGGGCCCTCGCGCCGGGTCAGGAGACCGGTGTCGAGGTCGACGCACATGGGGATCAGCGGCGGGAGCCCGGAGATGGCCTCGGTAACCGCGGCGTTGCGCCGGTAGGGCACGATCGGGACGTCGACGCCCAGCATGCCGCCGATCTCGGCGGCCCAGGCTCCGGCGCAGTTGACCAGCCAGCGGGCCTCCAGGCGGTCCCGTCCGGTCTCGATCGCGTAGCCCTCGTGGCTCTCGACGATTCCGCGGACCGGGCAGTCGAGCAGGGTCTCCACGCCCAGGTCGCGGGCCTGCCGGTAAAGCAGGCTTGCGATCTCGTGCGGGTCGAAGAGCGAGTCCGACTGCCGGAAGCTGGCCGCCAGCAGCCCTTCGCCGCGGACGTAGGGCGCGATCTCGAGCGCCTGCTCGGGACCCAGCAGCTCGACGTCGACGCCGCAGGCCACCTGCACGTGGTGCGCGCGCCGCAGGTAGTCGGCCCCCTTGGGCGTCCCGGCGAGGAAGAGATAGCCGGCCTGGACGAAGCTCGGCAGCTCGCCGGTGGCGGCCTTCATCTCCAGGTAGCCATCGATCGTGAACCGGGAGAGCTGGATGTTGGTGGGTGTGCTCCACTGGGCGCGCATGCCGCCCGCGGCGCGACTCGTCGAGCCCTGACCAGGGCCCGGGTTGCGGTCGACGATGGCAACCGGCCCGGCGCCCGCCAGCGCGAGCGCCCGCGCGGTGGCCAGGCCGACCGCGCCGGCGCCGACCACCACCACCTCGTACCGCGGGCTCACACCGCTAGTGTGCCGTTCTCCATGGCCCACACGAGGGCCGAGATCCGGGCCACCAGCGCCCAGCCGCGGTCCCCACCCAGCCCATCGGTGGTGATGGCGAGCACGTAACGCCGGCCGCCCACGCTGACCACGCCAGCGTCATTCACGGTCCGGTCGATGAAGCCCACCTTGTGCACGACCGCGGCCCCGGCGGGAAGGCCGGCGGCGATCCCGTCCTCGTACTTGCTGTGGGTGAGGATGGGATCGAGCCAGGCCTGCGCGCCTACCCCGCCCGCTGCGCCCGTCGCCTCCGAGCCCCAGAGGGCGGCCAGGTCGTTGGCCGTGGTCGTGTTGTGCTCGTAGAAGGCGGATTGGCGGGCTCCCCGCGAGCGCGCGTAGGCGTTGAGCGCCGAATTGCCGCCGACCGAGTCCGCCAGCATGTGGGCGGCCGTGTTGTCGGAGTAGGTGCCGATCCGCGTGGCCACCTCCTGCACGCTCAGGCACATGCCGTCGGTGTAGTCGGTGAACCAGCCGTCCTCGGCATCCGAGTCCTGGTAGCAGAGCTGGTCGAGCGGCCTGGCCCGTCCGGCCGCGATCCGCTCGGCCTCGGCCATGAGCAGCGGCAGCTTGTACGTGGAACCGGCTTCGAACTCCTCATCCCCGTTGAAGGTGAAGCGCACAGCCTCGGGGCCGCTGAGGTCGACGACCGACACCGCCGCCCGGCCGCCGCTGGCCGCGATCGCCTGATGGATGGCTGCGCTGAGCGTCGGCCTGGCGCCCGCCGGCGCCGCCTGGACGCCGCGGAGGATCTGGAGGGAGGAGGCGCTGGTCCGGCTGTCCAGGACGCCGACGACCAGGAGCGCGATCCCGATCAGGGCGGCCAGTGTGACGGCGATCGGCGGTCCCCACGACCGGCGCCGGCGGCGCGTGCGGATGGGCCGGCGAGTGAGCATGGACCCGTCCACCCTTCCATCCCGCCCCAACGGTTCGAGCCCAGCGCGGGCACAGAGCTGTTAACGCGATTGGCGCCCGGCGCCTGCCCAGGTTCAGTGCGTCGATGAATCGGGTGCGGCGAGGACCTCGATGAGAAGGTCGCAGAGCCACGCCTCGTATTCGTCCGGCGTCCAACCCTCCCCCTCGACCAATTCCGAGTAGACCTCGAAGGCGGCGAGGGCCCGGAGTACGGCGCCCGCATAACCGGCGGCAAGCCCGGGCCGCAGTTCGGACTCCACACCCAGAAAGAGCGCGCGCAGCGATCGGGCCCGGTCGGCCTTCCAGTTGGCGACCATGCGCGCGACCTCGGCGTCCGAGGCGGCCGCCCCCTCCAGCATCCCCACCACGCCGCGCTCCGCCTGCCACTGGGCGCGGCTGGCGCGGGCGACCACGGCCAGCCGCCCGCGCAGGCTCGGCTGCGCCATGCCCTCGGCCACCGACTCCATCACCCCGGCCTCGGCCAGCCACTCGTCGCAGATCGCGGCCAGGATGTTCTTCTTGCTCCCGAAGGCCGCGTACACCGTTCGCGGGGCGACCCCGGCGGTCTCGGCCACGGCCTCGACGCTGGTCGCGGCGTAGCCGCGTTCGCCAAAGAGCTGGCGGGCCGCTCGCGCGATCGCGCGACGCGTTTCCAGGGCCTGCCGCTGCCGAAGAGAAGAGGCGCGGGGCTTGACGTCCGGCATGGCGATGCCTACAGTATCACCGCAATGACTGCAGAATTACTGCAACGACTGCAGTAACAGTGAATTGGAGGTTACGGTGGTGGGTATGACGGGCGGCGCGGAGGTGGTCGTGGTGGGTGGTGGCCAGGCGGGCCTAGCCACCGCCCACGAGCTGTTGCGGCGGGGCGTCGGTTGCATGGTGCTGGAGGCCGAGCCGAGGGTCGGCCTCCAGTGGCGCCGCCGGTGGGACTCACTGCGGCTCTTCACGCCGGCGCGCTTTTCCGGGCTGCCCGGTTCCCGCTTCCCGGCGCCTGCCGGCAGCTACCCCGGCAAGGAGCAGGTGGCGAGCTACCTGGAGTCGTACGCGGCGTCGCTGCCCGTCCGCACCGGGGTGCGCGTGCTGAAGCTCGAGCGCGCCGGCCGGCGCTACCGTCTCCAGACGTCGGCGGGCGAGCTCGAGGCCGGTCACGTGGTGCTCGCCAACGGCAATGCGAAGCCCCGAGTCCCCGAATTTGCCGCCGCGCTCGGGAGCGGCGTGCTGCAGATGCACGCGGCCGAATACCAGCGGCCCGACCAGCTGATTGGTGACGTGCTCGTCGCCGGCGCGGGCACCTCGGGGGTCGAGATCGCCGTCGAGGCGGCCAGGGCCGGCCACCGCACGATCCTGGCGGGCCGCGCGACGGGCCACGTTCCACCGCCCGCGTACGCGTTCGGAGGCCGCCCATTCATGTTCTTCGCCCGCCGGATCGCGACCACCCGCACGCCGGTGGGCCGGGCGATGCGACCGCACGTGCTGCGCCGCGGAGGACCGCTCATCCGGCACAGCATGAAAGACGCGCTCATGGCGGGCGTCGAGCGTGCGGGCCGGGTCGCCGGGGCGGAGGCGGACGCCCTCCTCCTCGAGGATGGGCGCCGGGTGCGCCCGGGTACGGTCGTCTGGTGCACCGGGTTCGAGCGCGACCTTTCCTGGATCGCGCTTCCGCTGAGCGACGACGGCGGCCTGCCCGGGCACGACGCGGGCGTGGTGACCGGCGAACCTGGCCTCTACTTCGTCGGGCTGCCATTCCAGTCGCGGCTCGCCTCGGCCTTCATCGCCGGCGCGGCGGACGACGCCCGGCGCATCGCCACGACCATCGCGCGGCGCCTGGCCGCGGGGGAGCTAGGCCAGGCTGACCAGGTCGAGCAGGCCGGCGTCCCAGTAGTCGAGGTGACCGTCGGGCATCATCAGGACTCGGTCGGGGCGTAGGGCCTCCACGAACTCGGTGTCGTGGCTGACGAGGACGATCGAGCCCGGCCAGGCGCCGAGCGCGGCCGCCACCGCCGTCCGTGAGGGCGGGTCCAGGTTGTTGGTCGGCTCGTCGAGGAGCAGAAGGTTGTGGCGGCCGGCGACCAGCTGGGCGAGCGCGAGCTTGGTCTTCTCGCCGCCCGAGAGCGTGCCCGCGTCCTGCATGCCCTGATCGCCGGTGAGGCCGAACATGCCGAGCAGCGCCCTCAGCTGGGGTTCGGGGAGGTTCGCCATCTCCCGCATGTGGGAGAGAACCGTGCGGCCGGCGGTGATGCCCTCGTGCTCCTGCGCGTAGTAGCCGAGCGACACGTTGTGGCCGATGCGAAAGCTACCGGCATCGGCCTCCGCCTCGCCGGCCAGGATGCGCAGCAGCGAGGTCTTGCCGGCGCCGTTGAGGCCCAGCACCAGCAGCCGCTGGCCGCGCTCGAGCTCGAAGGCGATGTCCCGGAAGACCGGCGGGCCGCCGTAGCCCTTCCGGAGGCCATCGACCGTGAGCGTCACCCGGCCGGCGGGCGGTGGGGGCGGGAAGCTGACCCTGATCTTGCGCTCCCGCCGGGGGGCGGTCACCTGCTGGGCGCGCAGCCGCTCGACGCGCTTGTCGAGCGAGTGTGCCGTTCGCGCCCGCTTGGCGGTCTGGCGGCGCATCACCTCGGCCAGCGAGGAGAGCCGGCTGATCTCCTCCTGCTGGCGCTCGGCCACCTTGGCCTGCCGCGCCTCCTCGGCGACCCGCGCCTTGCGGTACTGGGAGTAGGTGCCGCGGTACTCGGCCAGGGCCCCGGCCTCCAGGTGGAGCACCCTCGTGATCGCCGAGTCCAGCAACTCGAGGTCGTGGCTGACGACCAGGAGGGCTCCTCGGTAGCCGCGAAGGAAGCCCATGAGCCAGGTCTTGGCGTCCACGTCGAGGTGGTTGGTGGGCTCGTCGAGCAGCAGCACGTCGCTCTCCGCGAAGAGGACGCGTGCGATCTCGACGCGGCGGCGCTCGCCGCCCGAGAGGACGCCGAGCGGCCGGTCGGCGCGGTCGAGTGAGAGGCCGAGCCCGCCCATGATGCGGCGCGCCTCGGCGTCCGCCGAGTAGCCGCCGAGCGCCCGGAAGCGCTCCTCGGCTTCGGCGAAGCGGTGCAGGTTGCCGGCTGAGTGATCCTTCTCCATGTCCGCCTGGCGCTGCGCGAGGTCGGCGGCGGCGCGATCGAGGCCGCGGCCCGAGAGCACGTGAGCCACCGCGCTCACGTCGGCTCCCGAGCGCGGCCGCGGGTTCTGGGGGACGTAGCCCATGGAACCCCGGCTCGAGACCAGGCCGGCGGCGGCCGGGCTCTGCCCGGAGAGAACCTTGAGCAGGCTCGTCTTGCCGGCGCCGTTGAGGCCGGTCAGCCCGACCTTGTCGCCGGGCCGGATGGTGAAGGAGCCGTTCTCGAGCGTGCGCCGGCCGGCGACGTCGACCGCGAGCTCGCGTACCTGAAGCATGGGAGCGCCCAATTGTTACCCGTGCGTCGCCCGCGCGTTCCGTAGCGCATGCAGAAACTGAGCTGGGTGCGGCCCCTGGCCGCGTGTGTACTGGTCATCGGCGTGGCGGCCTGCGGGGGAGGCGGGAGGAGCTCGGCCGGCAGCGGCCCGGTGGCCCGGGCCGGGGGTTACACGGCGGCCCAGGCCCCGGCCAAGGCACCGGTCCAGGCGGTCGGCGGCGCCGCCCCCGACGTCAGCGCGTCGGCGCCGGGGCCGGTGCCTGTGGTCGAGGGCTCGCGCGTCATCCGGAGCGGGCAGGTCGGGATCGAGGTCAAGGCGGGACGCTTCGACAGCACTTACTCGGCTCTGATCGCCCTGGCCGGCGAGGAGGGCGGGCTCGTCGCCGCCAGCAACGCCAGCACCGACAGCGACCGCATCAAGTCCGGGACGGTGACGCTCTCCGTGCCCTCGGCCCACTTCCAGGAAACCATCGACCGGCTCCGCCAGATGGGCGCCGTGCACACCCTCAACGTGACCTCGCAGGACGTGAGCCAGCAGTACGTCGACCTCCAGGCCCGGCGGGCCAACGCCGAGGCGGAGCGCGACGCCATGCTCGCGCTGCTTCAGCGGGCGCAGTCGGTGCAGGAGATCCTCGCCGTCCAGAACCAGCTCGGCCAGTACACGCAGCAGGTCGAGCAGCTGAAGGGCCAGATCGCCTACCTGGACCACGCCACCGGCTACTCCTCGATCCAGGTCTCGATCCGGGAGGCGGGCATCGTGGCGCCGCGCCCGCCGCAGGACGAGTGGGGCCTGGGCAGCTCCTTCTGGACCGGTCTTCACGCCCTGGTCGGAACCGTGGACGGGCTGCTGGTGGTGCTCGTCGTGGCCGGTCCGTACGCACTGCTGGCAGGCGCCGGCTGGCTCCTCTGGCGGAGGCGGCGCCGGCCTCTCGGCCGCCCCTTGTAACCGGCCGCCGTATCCTCCGAATATCCCTCGACCCGGGGTGGTTTGGAAACTTACTTGGCGCGCCGTTTCAGCGTCGCGGCGGTGTCGATGGAGCTGGCCGCACGTGGCCGGGCCGGCGGCACGGGCGCGCCCGGCCCCGCCGCCCTGCGTGCGCCGGCGCCGGCTCCTCCGGCCGCCGGCAGGCGCAGGCTCAGATGATGGGCGCTCCCGACCGTCCCGAGGGGGCGCCGCTGGTCGAGTTCCCGGCCGCTTCCGAGTCGACGCAGGACGTCGCCATCGAGGAGCTCGAGCTGGTCTTCGCCTTCATCTTCGCGCGGGTCGGCAACCGCCCGGACGCCGAGGACCTCACCCAGCAAGTCGCCATGAAAGCGATCCCGCGCCTGCGCGCGGGAGCCGCCGCCAGCTCCATCCGCGCCTACCTCTTCGCCACCGCGCGCTCCGTCCTCGCCCAGTTCTGGGCGGTCAGGCTGGGCCTCGGCGAGGAGGAGCTGCGCGAGGACCTGGCCACGGCGCCGCCCTCGCTGGCCGAGAACCCGCAATCGGTGGAGCGGGTGCAGCGGGTGCTCGAACAGCTGCCCGCCAACTACCGCCGCGTGCTCGAGCTGCGTTTCCTGCGCGGGTACTCGCTGAAGGAAGTGGCCAGGGAGACCGGCGGCACCGTGGGCGCGGTGAAGGTGATGCAGCTGCGCGCCCTGCGGGCGGCGGCCAGGGTGAGCTGGGATGCCTGAGCAGCCCGAGGAGCGGCTCGAGCGCGTCATCCGGGCCCTGCAGGCCGGCCGGCGGCTGAAGCTCGGTCCCAGGGACGCCGAGGAGCGGGAGGCGATCATGGCCGCGGCGCGGATGGCGGCGCTGCAGGAGCCGTATCCACGCATGACACCGGCCTTCCGGCGCCGCCTGCAGCAGCGGCTTGCTGACGGTGAGCGCCGGCGCCGGCTCCTCTCGCGGCGCGAGGCGCTGCTGGCCGCGGCGTCAGCGGTGACCGCCGCGCTGGGCGCCGGGGCCGCCTATCGCGTGGCCGGCCTGCTCGGCCCGGCCAGGGCGCCCGAGCGGGAGCGCGCGCAGGTCGCCTTCGCTCCCTCGTCGACCATGGACCCGCAGCCGGGCACCTGGTTCGACGCCGGGCCGCTGGCCGCGCTGCCCGAGGGCCAGGCCGTCCACTTCCGGGCCGGCGCCATCCCCGCCGTCCTCTTCCGGGAGGGCGCTTCGGTGCGGGCGCTGTCGGGCATGTGCACGCATCTGCCCTGCGAGCTGGGCTGGAACCACAGCGCGCGCACGCTCGACTGTCCCTGCCATCCGCAGTCCTTCGACATGCACGGGCAGTCGGTCGGCGCCGACTACCCGCTGCCCACGCTGCCGGCGGTGCAGATAAAGGTCGAGGACGGGCGCGTCATGGTGCTCGGCGCATGACCGGCCTGGAGCGCTCCCGGCTGCTGGCGCTTGACCGCTGCCTGTACCTGCTCGAGAACGCGCTCCTGGACGGCCGGGGCCGGATCGACGCCGACCTCGGCAACCGCCTGCGCAAGCTGCTCGGTCAGGCCGATCTGGTCCCCAACCACCGGCTCGAGGGCCGGCGCACGGAGCGCGTGCTGGACGACATCTTCGACCTGCAGGCGCTGGTGATGGGGGTGGACGAGGAGGAGCGGATCGAGGTCTGAGCGATTCGCGGGCTGGCTTGGGTATCCTTGCAACCGCTCGATGTCCACCTCCTTCAGTTCCTCGCGCTCCTACCTCCTGACCTCGGAATCGGTGACGGAGGGGCACCCGGACAAGGTCTGCGACCAGGTCTCCGACGCCATCCTCGACGGCATGCTGGGCCAGGACCCGGCATCCCGGGTGGCCTGCGAGACGGCGATCACCAAGGAGCTGTGCGTCGTCATCGGCGAGGTCACGACGCACGCCGAACTCGACATCCAGCGGACGATCCGCGACACCATCCGCGGCATCGGCTACGACTCCGAGGAGCTCGGTTTCGACCCCGACCACGCCCTTCTCCAGGTCTACCTCAAGGAGCAGTCACCGGACATCGCGGCCGGCGTCGACCACTCGCTCGAGGAGCGCACGGGAGAGCTGGAGGACGACCCCTTCGAGCTCCAGGGCGCGGGCGACCAGGGCATGATGATCGGATTCGCGTGCGATGAGACGCCGGAGCTGATGCCGCTCACGATCTCGCTCGCGCATCGGCTGACCCGGCGGCTGGCCGCCGCGCGCAAGGGTGGCGAGCTGCCCTGGCTGCGGCCGGACGGGAAGTCCCAGGTCACGGTCGAATACTCCAACGGCAGGCCCAAGCGGATCGAGGCTGTGGTCATCTCGACGCACCATGACCGGACCGTGGCCAGCGCCGACGTCGAAGAGGGCGTGCGCTCGCTGGTCGTCGACCGGGTGCTGCCGGCCGAGCTGGTCGATGCTCAGACCCGGATCTACATCAACCCGTCGGGGCGTTTCGAGATCGGCGGTCCCACCGCCGACGCTGGACTGACCGGCCGCAAGATCATCGTCGACACCTACGGCGGGGTGGCCCGGCATGGCGGCGGCGCCTTCTCGGGCAAGGATCCCTCCAAGGTCGACCGGTCGGCCGCCTACGCGGCGCGGTGGGTGGCCAAGTGCATCGTGGCGGCGGGCCTGGCCGAGCGCTGTGAGGTGCAGGTCTCCTACGCGATCGGCCGGGCGCGTCCGACCTCGATCGCGGTCGAGACCTTCGGCACCTCGGCCATCCCCGAGCAGGAGATGCTGCAGCTGGTGCGCCGGCATTTCGACCTGCGGCCGGGGGCGATCATCGCCGGGCTCGACCTCCTGCGGCCGATCTACCAGCCCACCGCCGCCTACGGGCACTTCGGCCGCGACGACCTGAGCGTGCCATGGGAGAGCACCGAACGGGCCGAGGCGTTGCGGGCTGATGCGACCGCCTCGTTCGCGGCTCGCTCCTAGCTTGCCGCTGACTGCCGCCCTGCGCCTGTCCGGGAGGTAGCGGTCTGGCCGCGCCCGGGCTGCGCGTCTTCGACTCGCTGTCCCGCCAAACCCTGCCGGTTCCCCTGTCCGCGGGCGCTGAGCCGGGGGATCCGCCGGAGCTGAGGCTCTACGTGTGCGGGGTGACGCCCTACGACACCGGGCACCTCGGCCATGCCTTCACCTTCCTCTCCTTCGACACCCTCGTGCGCTGGCTGGAGGGGTCGGGGGTGCGGGTCCGCTATGTGCAGAACATCACGGATGTGGACGACCCGCTCTTCGAGCGGGCGCGCCGGGATGGCGTGCCCTGGGCCGAGCTGGCGCGCCGCCAGGCGCATTCCTTCGTGGCCGACATGGACGCGCTCGGGTGGCGCCGTCCGGACCTGATGCCCGCGGTCTCCTCGGAGATTCCGACCATCCTGGGGGCGGTGGAAGGGCTGGCGTCCAGGGGCTTCGCCTATCAGACGGACGCGGTCTACTTCGAGGTTTCCCGGTTTCCCTCCTACGGGGCCCTCTCGCACCGCTCCCGGCGCTCGATGATCGCCAAGCTGCGCGACGAGGGGCTGCTCGGGGTGGTCGGCCCGGGGGCCAAGCGGGACGCGCTCGATTTCCCGCTCTGGCGGCGGTCGGCGCCCGATGAGCCGGCCTGGACGTCGGCGTTCGGGGAGGGGCGGCCGGGCTGGCACATCGAGTGCTCGGCGATGGCGATGCGGTACCTGGGGCCGGTGGTGGACATCCACGGTGGTGGCCGGGACCTCCAGTTCTCGCACCACGAGGCGGAGAGGGCGCAGAGCGAGTCCTTAACGGGCACTGTTCCCTTTGCCCGGGCCTGGATGCACGCTGGGCTCGTCCGATACCAGGGGCACAAGATGAGCAAGTCGCTGGGCAACCTGGTGGTGGTGCCCCAGCTGCTGGAGCGCGCGTCCGCGGCCGCGGTGCGCCTG
This sequence comes from uncultured Actinomycetes bacterium, assembly GCA_964383855.1. Taxonomy (GTDB): domain Bacteria; phylum Chloroflexota; class Dormibacteria; order Dormibacterales; family Dormibacteraceae; genus CAZHAC01. The sequence continues at coordinate 12,176 of CAYLIP010000031.1, forward strand.
ATGCTGGCCGGGCACCGCTACCGGAGCGACTGGGAGTTCCGCTGGGAGCAGCTCGACCGCGCCCAGGCGCTGACCGAGCGCGTAGCAGCACTGGTAGGGGAGGCGCGGGGGGCGGGGGCGGGCCCCGGGCCCGATGTGCCCGGCGGCGAGTTCGCTCGGCGCTTCCAGGAGGCGATGAACGACGACCTCAACACGCCGGCGGCCGTCCGCGCCCTTCGGTCCGCGGTGGCAGCCGGGGATGCGGCGGCGGCGCGGTGGATGCTGGGCATCCTGGTTGGCAGCGCGCCGCTGGCGCGGGGGGCTCGGCCGGCGCGCTCCTGATTTCGGCGCATGTGCGGGCGCATG
>CAYLIP010000031.1:12620-32369 GCA_964383855.1 uncultured Actinomycetes bacterium
GGCGCGGGGGGCTCGGCCGGCGCGCTCCTGATTTCGGCGCATGTGCGGGCGCATGGGCGTTTTGCCGGCGCCCCGAGCGCCGGGTGTCGGCGCATGTGCGGGCGCATGCGCGTTTGCCCGCGGCCCCCAGGGCAGCTAAAACCGCGGCCCCCCTACCCGACCTCCAACGGAGTCCCACAGGCCGGGCACTCCTCCCCGGGCACGATGCTGACCAGCGTCTCGCAGCTCGGGCAGAGCACGTCCATGGGCATCCGCGCCTCCGCCTCCTCCTCGGCCGCCTCGGCCGCCCGCTCCCCGGGCACCTCGCCGAGGTCGAAGGCGGGCGCCCCGCAGCCCAGGCAGAGGTAGCCGGCCTGGACGATCCGGTGCTCCTGGTAGATCCCCTCGGCGTCGATGTCGACCTCGGTGAAGAGGGCCCGGAAGAGCCGTGAGCCGCAGTTGCGCGAGCACGCCAGCCACATGCCCGAGAGCTTACCCAGATGCCACACTGCCCAAGGTGAAGGCTGTCCTCCTGGGCCTGGTGCTGCTGCCCGCCCTCGCCCTGGCCCTCCTCTCGATCCGTCCCGGCGGCCTCCGCCGCCAGCTTCGCTATGCCCGCCGGCGCCTCAAGATCGCCCTCGTCCTCGGGGGCGTCTACCTGGCCGCCTCCGCGGTCGCCCACCTGCTGGTCGCGCCCGGCGCCCGCCTCCAGTACGTGGACGCCGGTATCGCGCTGCTGCTCGCGATCACGTTCGTGGTGCTGGCGCAGGACCCGGCTGCCGAACGCCGGTAGCCAGGCGGCTGCGCACCAGCGCCGCCCCCACGGCCAGGATCCCGAGCAGGCCGAGCGCCAGCCAGGGCAGCCGGCCGCGCCCGATCTCCGCCCCCGCCAGCGGTCCGGCGACCGCCCCCAACGCGAAACCGGCGAAGAGGAGACCGAAGGCGCTGTGCGGCGCGTCGGGCGCGGCGTCGGCCGCCATCCTCGCCATGGCCCCGGCCGCGCCGCCCAGCGCCAGGCCGCAGCCGAAGGCGCCGAGGAGGATGCCTGGGCCCCAGCCGCCGGCCACCAGCAGCGCCGCGACAAGTTCGCAGATTCCGATCGCGATCAGCACGCGGTTGGTGCCCAAAACATCGGCGAGCAGGCCCCCTCCGAGACGCCCGCCGGCATTGCCGGCCGCCGCCGCCACCAGCGCGGCTGCCGCCAGAGCCGGTCCCAGCCCCAGGGAGAGGATGTAGAGCCCGGCATTGACGAAGGCGTAGGCCCCGAGCGGCGTGGCCGCCGCCACGACGACGAAGCCGGCCAGGATGCGCGGTCGCACGAGCACGGCGAGCAGCGGCGTCCGGTCCTCCGCCGCCGCCTGTGCGGGGGCCGGCAGCGAGGGCATCAGGAGCACCGCCGCCACCGCCATGACGGCCAGTACGACCCCGACGATGCGCAGCGCGTCGAGCCAGGAATGGCTCCCCGCCAGGTACTGGAAGAACGGGACCTGCACCACGGCGCCGAGCGCGTAGGTCCCCGTCAGCAGGCCGCCGAGCGTGCCCGCCCGGCCCGGAAAGACCTGCGCCGCGGCGCCCAGCCCGCCCGTGAGCGCGATGCCCCCGCCGACGCCCAGTGCCAGGAACGAGTAGGCGGCGACGAAGGTCACCGGCGACGGGAAGACGAACGCGATCGCGAAGCCCGCGACCAGCAGGCCGACCGCGGCCCAGGTCAGGCGGCGCGGCGGAAAGCGGTCGGCCAGCCGCCCACCGAGCACGGTGGCCGCCCCGTAGCCGAGCGGCGTGGCCGAGAAGACAGCCCCGATGAGCGCGTCCGGCCAGTGCTCGGTGGCGCGCACGTGCGGGGCCACCGCCCCCCAGGCGAAGGCCAGGCCATAGGTGAACTGAAGGCCGACGGCGGCGGCGGCGACTCGGGCGCGGATAGCTACATGATCAGGCGACGCGCCGCCGCAGCGTGGCCGCCGACGCCGCCACCAGTGCGACGACGAAGGCGGCGACCACCGCGGTGTCGAGCGGGACCCTCCCGTCGCCGATCCCGGCGCCCCGCACCATCACCTCGCGCAGGGCGTCCACGGCATAGGTGAGGGGCAGCACGTTGGAGACCGCCTGGAGCCAGCCGGGCTCCGTGCTGACCGGGAAGATGATGCCGCTCAGCAGCAGCTGAGGCACGACCGCGATCGGAATGAACTGCACCGCCTGGAACTCGGTGCGGGCGAAGACGCTGAGGAAGATGCCGAGGTTGACGGCGGCCACGGCCAGCAGGAGGGTGAGCACGAAGATCAGCCAGGCGGGCCCGGCATTGTGGATGTTGAGGACGTAAAGGCCGAACACGATCACCTCGACCGCCTGCACGCTCGCCAGCACGCTGAAGCCGAGCATGTAGCCGACGACGATCTCTCCTCGCCTGAGCGGGCTGGCCATCAGGCGCTCCAGCGTGCCCTGTGTGCGCTCGCGCAGGAAGGACACGATGGTGACCACGAAGACCAGGAAGAAGACGGCGAGGCCGACGAAGGCGGCTCCGAAATAGTCCAGGGTGTCGAGCCCGGCCCCGCCGTGCAGGTAGACGGTCCGGATCGCCTGCCGCGGCTGGACCGCGCTGCGGGGGGCCAGCGCCTGCACGGTCTTCAGCATCGCCTCCTGCACCGCCAGCTCCACCGGCTGGTTGAGCCCGGGCTGGCTGCCCTCGAGGTGCACCTCGGGCGCGACCAGGCCCTGGCTCACCGCCAGCTGCGTGAAGTCGGAGGCGAGCACGACGTAGCCGGCGGTTGATCCCTCGCGGAGGTGTCGGTCGGCGGCCGCCCGGTCGGCCGGGCGGGCGTGCACGCGGCCGGAGGCGAGCAGCTGCTGCGTCATGGCGGCGCCCGCCGGACCCTGGTCCAGGTTGACGACGTCGACCTCGACGTGGGTGCTGCCGCCCCGGATGAGCAGGTAGAAGAGCCCCAGGATCACGATCGGAGCCACGAAGAGCAGGGCCAGCGTGCGGCGGTCGCGACGGAACCCGAGAAGGATCCGGCGGGTGATCGCGAGGACGCGCCGGCCGCTCACGAGGGGTGCTGCTCCGAGAGCCTGAGGAATGCCTGCTCGAGGTTCGCCGTGCCCGCCCGGGCGACCAGCCCGCGCGCCGAACCCTCGGCCAGCAGCCGGCCGAAGAGGATCAGGCCCAGCCGTTCGCAGCGCTCGGCCTCGTCCATCACGTGACTGCTGACGAGAATGGTCGTGCCCTGGTCGGCCATGCGCCGAAAGCGGTCCCAGAGCTGGGCTCGGAGCTGCGGGTCGACCCCGACGGTGGGCTCGTCCAGCAGCAGGAGCCGCGGATGATGGACGAGCGCGCAGGCGAGGGAGACGCGGGTCCGCATGCCTCCGCTGAGGGTCGAGACGACCGACCGCCGCCGGCTTGAGAGATCGACGAACTCGAGCGCTTCGTCGATGCCGCCGGTGCCACCCGAGATGGCGGCGAAGAATTCGAGGTTTTCCTCGACCGAGAGATCGGGATAGAGTGCCGCCGCCTGCGTCATGTATCCGACGTGCCCGAGCACGGGCAGGTTGGGAATCCGGCGCCCGAGGACGGTGATCTCGCCCTCCTCTGGCGCCACCAGCCCGACCAGCGAGCGGATCAGCGTCGTCTTGCCCGAGCCGTTGGGGCCGAGGAGTCCGTAGATCTCGCCCTCGCGGACCTGCAGCGTCACGCCGTCCAGGGCGCGCAGGTCGCCGAACGACTTGACCGCGCCCTTCACCTCGACCGCGTACTGCATCGCCGTCTATGCCTCCGCCTGGCCGGGGGCCCGCATGCCGGCCACCCAGACCCGGGCCAGCTCGGCCGCCGCCTCCTCGACCGGGACTTCGAAACCCAGAAGCGCCTCGGCCTGGAGCCGCAGGAGCAGATGGAAGACGATCGGTCCCGCGAACGACTGCAGCGCGAGCAGGGGATGCATGGGGCGCAGCGTGCCGGCCTGCATCTGCCTCAGGAGGTAGGCCATCATGGGGCCGAGCGCGGATTCGATCGCCAGCTCTCGGGCGGTGGCGGCGTCCGGCGTCGGCGCCGAGACCTCGAAGAGCAGTGAGCGCATGAGTCCGACATGGTCCTTGAGATGCCTCGCCGCGGCCTGCGCCACCGCCGGCATCACGACCTCCGGCGGTGCCTCGGCGAGCCGCCTCACGGTGGCGCCGATCGGCTCCAGCGGTGAGTAGACGCGGACCATCTCGCGGAAGAGGGCGGGCTTGCCCGGGAAGAGCCGGTAGAGGTTGGCCCGGGAGACGGCCGCACGCTCGGCCAGCTCATCCATGGAAAGCCGGGCCAGGCCGTCTCGGGTCAGCAGCTCCACGGCGGCCGCCAGCACGCGCTGCCGCGGCCCTGGCTCGGGCGCTATGTCGGCTGCCCGCAGCAGGTCGTCGCGGGACCGGAAATGGCGATGCAGCGTGGCGCGCGACACGCCCGCCGCACCGGCCAGCTGCGCCAGCGTGGGGGTGCCCGCGACGCCCTCCGCGAGGAGGCGGCGTGCCACCTCGACCAGGCGTTCGCTGGTCGCCCCGGCGGCTGCTCTGGGACGGCGGGCCCGGGTGGGAGGCATGGCGGTATGCGACAAGTTAGACGTCTTGTCTCGTAATGTCAAGGAGGCTTAACGGGCAGTCTTATCCGCGTCGCCCCAGCCATGCGAGGGTTGCGGTCCGAGAGATATGGCGATCGAGACCGTTCCCCGCAGCTTCAGCTTCAGGTTCTCCGACCTGGACGGCGTGCACGAGGCGGCCGACCTGCGCGTGGTCGAGCCAGACGCCGGCCCCGCGCCGGGCGAGGCGCTCCTGGTCGAGCCGCCGGCGCGCCCGCGGTGGCTGCCGCGATTGCTGCCGGTCTTCCGCTCCAGCGATCCACTCCGGGTGAACGTCCGGTCGGCGGCGGCGCCGGCGTTCGGAGCCCGCCTCCTGGCCAGCCTGGCCGGCCTCTTCGCGAGCGCCGGCGACGCCGCCGGTCTCCGGGTCGGCACCTGGGAGGGCGGCTTTGCGGTGGCGGGTCACGCGATGCACCGGTTGGATGCGGCGGCGCACGCCGAGATCGTCGTCGCGGAGCTGGAGCCGGCCTCCGTGGCGGCGGCCGCCTCGGCCCTGGCCGACCTCCCCCAGGAGAAGCGGTGGCTGGTGCTGCACGGCGATCTGCCGGCGCTCGACAGCGTGCTCGGGCTGGACGCGGCATTGGCCAGGGTGGCCCCCGATCGCCAGGCCCGGCTGCCGCTCGTCGAAGGCGGCGACCTGGCCGCCGCCGCCCGCGGTCTGCCGCCGGGCCTGGGGAGGCGGCGCATCGGGCTCGCCCACCTGGACCTGGCGCGCCGCCTGGTCAGCGCCTACCTGTCCGGGCAGCCATGACCGGCCGGCTTGCCGCCCTCGGCGTGGTCGTGCTGGTGATTGGATGCGGCGGGGTGCCGGCGCGGCCGGCCGGCCCGGCGCCCGCCTCGCCGGCGGCGGCGGATGTCGCGGACGCCGTCGAGGCCGCGACGCGCGCGCAGGAAGCCCTCCGGGTCGCCTATGCCCACGCCGACGAGCGCCCCCTGAGCGGGCTCTTCACCGGCGAGGCCCTGGTCGCCATCCGGCGCGACCTGGCCGCAATGGCGGCGCGCGGAGCCCGCCGGGAGGAGGAGGTCCAAAGCCGCGCCGTCCTTCACCAGGCGGTCGGGGCGAGCCAGGCCGAGGTGGTTATCGAGGTCCGTGCGCGGGACCGCGTGATCAGCGGCGGTACCGGCTCGCCCTTCGTTTCCGTGCTCCGGCAGTGGCGCGCCCATCTCCGCCGGGGCGTGGACGGCTGGGTGGTGGATGCGGCCGCCGACCTGCGCCCCGACCAGTGGTGGCCGGTGGCGGGAGGTGCCACCTGAAGCACTCTTGGAGGCGGCCCCGCCCCTGCGCCAAGCGGCGGGTCTCGCAAACTGTTAGAAACCGAGCATGAGCCCTCAAGGCACGCCGTCCTCGAACCCCGACCTGCAGCCGCTGGGCTTCGGGCGCGTCTTCACCCAGCACATGGTGACCGCGCGCTGGACTCCGGCCGGTGGCTGGGGCCCCCTCGAGGTCGAGCCCCGACGTGCTCTGGAGCTGGACCCGGCGGCCACGGTGCTCCACTACGGCCAGTCGATCTTCGAAGGGCTCAAGGCGTATCCACAGCCCGACGGCTCAATCGGAGTCTTCCGGCCGGACGCAAACGCCGCCCGCTTCCAGCGGTCGGCGCGCCGCCTCGCGCTCCCTGAGCTGCCGGCGGCCGACTTCGTCAGCTCGCTCGACATGCTGATCGAGGTCGACCGGGCGGAGATCCCCTCCGGGGAGGAGCAGTGCCTTTACCTGCGGCCGCTGATGTTCGGCACGGAGTCGTTCCTGGGCGTGCGCGCGTCCCAGGAGGTCCGCTACATCCTCATCGGCTCGCCGGTCGACTCCTACTTCGCCGGCGGCCTGCACGCGGTCTCGATCTGGCTGGCCGAGGACTATGTCCGAGCGGCGCCGGGTGGAACCGGCGCGGCCAAGTGCGCGGGCAACTATGCGAGCAGCCTGGTCGCCCAGCAGGAGGCGGCCGCCCACGGCTGCGAGCAGGTGCTCTTCCTCGATGCGGTCGAGCATCGCTGGCTCGAGGAGCTGGGCGGCATGAACATCTTTTTGGTCGCCGCCGACGGCACGCTGATCACGCCCGACCTTTCCGGCACCATCCTGGAGGGGGTGACTCGGGACTCGATCATCGCGCTCGCTCGAGAGCGCGGTCGCCGGGTCGAGGAGCGTCGGGTCAGCTTCGAGGAGTGGCGCGCCGGGGCCGAATCCCGCCAGATCGTGGAGGCCTTCGCCTGCGGCACCGCGGCCGTCATCACCCCGATCGGCCGGGTCAGCTGGAGCGGTGGCGAGGTGAGGATGGCGGATGGCGCGACCATCGGCCCCGCCGTGACCGAGCTGCGCCAGGCCCTGCTCGACATCCAGTACGGGCGCGTGGCCGATTCCCACGGCTGGATGCACCGGGCCGGCTAGCCGCCACCGATGACCTCGCCGGCGCCCGGCCCCGGCCGCGCCGAGCCCGACTACGTGGCGGTCAACCGGGAGCATTGGAGCGCCCGCAACGCCCGCTACACGGCGGCCAGCGCCCGCGCCAGCTGGGCCTGTACCGAAATCGAATGGGGCATCTGGAAGGTGCGCGAGGCCGACCTCCACGTGCTGCCCGACGTGAGCGGCAAGGACGTCATCGAGCTCGGTTGCGGGACCGCCTACCTCAGCTCGTGGCTGAAGCGCCGGGGGGCCGGCAGGGTGGTCGGCGTCGACATCACCCCCGCGCAGCTCGCCACCGCGCGCGAGCTGGACGCGGAGTTCGGTCTCGGCCTGGAGCTGATCGAGGCCAACGCCGAGGCGGTACCCCTCGATGGCGCGCAGTTCGATCTCGCCATCTCGGAGTACGGCGCCTCGATCTGGTGCGACCCCTACCGCTGGATCCCCGAGGCGGCCCGCCTGCTGCGGCCGGGCGGCCACCTTTTCTTCCTGCGCAACTCTCCGCTATCGATCCTCTGCGCGACCGACACCGGGACCAGCGAATGCCTCCAGCGGCCACAGCGAGGCCTCAACCGGACGGATTGGGATGGCGACGACCCGGGCGTCGAGTTCCACCTGCCGCATGGCGAGATGCTCCGGCTGCTGAGGCGCACGGGCTTCGAGGTCCTGGAGCTGGTGGAGCTGTACCCGCCGGCGCTCGCCGCCGACCACGAGTTCTACTCTCACGTTCGGGTCGCCTGGGCGGAGCGCTGGCCGGCCGAGGAGATCTGGCTGGCGCGCAAGTCCGGATGAGCCGGAACCGGCGCCTGCGCCCGGGGACGAGGCGGCGGTCGAGCCCCGGCTCTAGGCGCTGGTGCGGGTGCGCAGTTCGGTCAGCCGCTGAGCGAAGGCCGCGATGCCCTCGCTGAGGGGCGACGGCTGCCCCTGGCGGACCATGAGCGCGCCGGCCAGCACGGACTTCTCCGGTCGCGCGCCCATGTAGCCGAACTCCGCCGCCAGCGGCCGGCCCAGCACCTCCTCGACCGCCCTGGCGTCCATGGCCGCGTGCGGCGCTCGATGGTTCAGGACCACGTCGATGGCGCCGGTCGGCAGGTGCAGCGCGTTGGTTGCGATCTCGAGAAAGGCCCGGGTGTCGTGCATCGAGGTCAGCTCCGGCGTGGCGATGACGACCAGCCGGTCGGAGCGGTCGAGAACCGAGATCGCCATGTCGTTGAGGGGAGTGCCGAGGTCGTAGACGACGAACCGGAACTGCGGGGACAGGTGCTCGATGGCGGCCGCCACCAGGTCGGCGCCGACCAGGTCGGCCTCCTCCGGGCGCAGGGCGCTGGGGAGGACCATGAAGCCGTCCGGATGACCCGCCAGCGCGCCCCGCAGCGCTCCGCCGAGCGCCCAGGGCTCGAGGCCGCTGAGGCGTGCGAGGCAGGTCGTCGGCGCCAGGTTGGAAACCAGAGCCACGTGGTTGAAGGGCAGCGAGAGGTCGATCAGGAGCACCTCGCCCGGGTGCCCGGCCGCCAGCTCGGCGGCCAGGTTGGTGGCGAAGGTCGTCCTTCCCGAGCCGCCCTTGGTCGAGTAGACGGCGACACGAAGCTGGTCGTGGCTCTGGGGCTGGGCCAGGCGCTCAGACATCCGCCGGACCTGCAGGGACCGGCGCTGAAGGGCATCCCGGATGCTGGAGCGCAGCGCCGATCCAACTGGGGCGACCTCCTCGAGCGCGTCGTGCCCGAGCACAAGGACGCGCGTTTCGGTCACCGCCCGGACCCGCACCGTGACGCGTTCTTCGTGCTGGTCGGTGCCGATGAAGTCGCTCGGGGCGAGCGTCATCACGGCTGCCTCCTGCCCGTCCGGGATCACCTCGAGCAGGCCGTCCTCGACCACCCGCAGGGAAGGGCGGTTCCAGTCGAGCGTGATCTCCTCGCCCGCGCGCGCCGTCTGGCGGCTGGTGTAGCGGGCGAGCCGGCCCAGGACCTGGTTGGAAGCGGTGAGGAAGACGGAGACGGGCTGGAGGGCCTGGACGCGGGCGGCGACGTCCGCTGCCTCGGGGTCGTCTGCCGGATCCAGCGGCCCGGCCGCCGCCCGGGTCTGCGCCGCTGCCAGCAGGGCCGCCGGGCTGTCGCCGTCGTCGGGATTGACGGCGAGCCCGGCCGCAGCCAGGTCCTGGCCGGCCAGGATGCGCTCGAAGGCCTCCGGGGAAGCGCCGGGCATGACCACCGCGAACTCGCGGTGGCCGAGGCGAGCGACCGTGTCCGATGTGCGAACGGCACCGGCCAGCCGCTCCGAGGCGATCACGATCTCGGTCTCCGGGCGCAGCCGGACGGCGCCGACCAGGACCGGCTCGCCGGTTCGCTGCGACTGCGCGAGCGCCGCGTCCAGGCGCTCCTCGAGCAGCCGGTGGGTCGGGAGATCGGTCTCGGGGTCATAGAGGAGATGGCGGCGCAGCGAGGCCTCGGAGCTCTTGAGATCGGCGATGTCGACCAGCGTCGCCACCAGGAAGAGAGGCGTGCCGTCCAGGTCGCGCGCCAGGCTCATGGCCAGGCGCGCCCAGCGGCTGCTCCCGTCGGCGCGCTCGATGCGCAGGTCGGCCTCGACCGTCCCGGCTCGGAAGGAGGTCAGCCGCCCGTGGCGGATGGCCTTTTCGTCGTCGGGATGCACGAACTCGAGCAGCTCGCGGCCGGCAAGCTCGGGGGCGGGGACGTCGAGGAGAGCGGCGAAGGCCTCGTTGACCTCGGTGATGCGCCCGTCCAGCTCCAGGTGCGCCATCGGCACCGCGGCGGCCGCGAAAGAGCGATCCGCCCCCCGCCGTGCTCGCGACGCGCGCTTGATCTGAGCTCCCCCTCTCATCGCCTGTGAGTGAAACAGCCCGGCGGCCAAGGGCTATGAAGATTGTGTAAACGTACGTGAATGTCGGTGGATTGACTCCGCCAGGCCGCCCTCAGGCGGGTGCCGGCGCCGGTCTCCGGGTCAGAGGAGACGCAACCGCCGGCCGCCGGCGGGCCACAGCAGCGTGCGGGCGCTGGTCACCTCGTTGACCACCGGCAGCTGAAGCTGGTCAGCGAGCCGGTCGAGCGCGGTCAGGCTCCAGGCCGCGGCGAACAGGTGCAGCGCCTCGCCCTGCCCGGACCTGAGCTGGACGAGGTGCAGGTCGGGGAGGAGGGAGGGCGTCTGCACCGTCAGGGCGACAAGAGAGACCAGCCGGCTGATCGGTATCGAGCGGGGCCGGCCAAGGAGGTCGCTGTGGACCAGCAAACCGGTGGCGAAGTCGATTCGCACATTGCGCGCGTAGAGCCAGGCGGCCGCCAGGGGAGCGATCACGGCGGCCAGGGCCACGGCGATCAGCACCACCCGCGCCGGTGAGCCGCCGGTGGAGGGGAAGGCCTGGTTGAGGCCGCCCGCGACGAGCACGCCGGCCACCATCGGCACGCCGCGTACCACGCCCGAGCGCAGCGCCCGCGTCATCGGCCGGACCGTCTGCTCTGCGTCCACGCTGTGGATGGACGCTACCAGCGATCGCGCGCCCCGGAGCACCCCCGCCCCGTGTGCCAGGTCAGCGGTTGGTCTCCGAGCGCACGAAGAGCACGGTCCCCACCACCAGCAGGCCGATGAACATGACCACGATCACGACCAGGTTGGTAAGGGGGTCGAAGAGCACCACCCGGGCGCCCTCCGGCCGGCCGGCGTAGACCACGTTGCGGATCAGGTCGACCGCGTAGCGCAGGGGCGAGATCAGGGAGAACGGAGCCAGGTACCAGGGCAGGACCTTGATCGGATTGAAGATCCCGGCCAGGAAGAACTGCGGAAATATCAGGAAGGGCACGATCTGCTGGGCCGCTCGCTGGCTGCTGATGACGGCCATCACAGCCACGCCGAAGGCGCCGCCGAGGAGGCAGGCGAGGATGCACGCGGGGGCCAGCAGGAGCAGCTGGAGAGGCGAGAGCGGGACCCCGAGGAGAAGCGCAAGGAACAGCGTGGGTATGGCCTGGTAGAGGGAGACGACGGTCTCGCCCATCACCTTGCCGAAGATGATGCTGTAGCGCGATACGGGCGACACGAACATCTCCTGGCTGAAGTCGTTCTCCCGGTCCTCCAGGAGCGAGATCAGGCCCTGGGCGGAGCTCTGGAAGAGGGTCATCGCGAGCACGCCCGAAAAGATGAAGCCGATGAAGTTGAAGCCGGCGGCCCGGCCCAGGTTGCCCTGCAGGGTGCCGCCCATGAGGCCGACGAAGATGAGGGGAAAGATGAGGGAGAAGATCAGGCGCGGGCGGTCGCGGAGAAGCTTGACCACGTCCCGCGAGGCGATCGCGAGGATGGCGCCGGCATCGCTCATTCCATCGCCGTCCCGACTATCCGCAGGTAGGCGTCCTCGAGGCTCGGCGAGTCGGTGCGAAGAAGCGTGAGCGGCGTCCGGATGCTGCGCACAACCTCGTGCGCCGAGTGGCCGTCGAGCACCACCCGAAAACCGCCGTCGCGCTCCGCGAACGGCAGCGACAGTTCCTCGAGTTCGCGGCGAAGGGCGCTGCGGTCGGCCGCGGCCACCAGCAGCGACTCAGCCGACAGCTCAGCCTTGATCTCGGCCGGCGTGCCCAGCGAGACGACCCGGCCCTGGTTGAGGATGCAGATGCGGTCCGCCTCCTCGGCCTCTTCGAGGTAGTGAGTGGTGAGGAAGATGGTGGTGGCGCCGCCGGCACGGACGTCGCGCAGGTAGCTCCAGAGGTTGTGCCGGCTGGCGGCGTCGAGACCGGCCGTCGGCTCGTCGAGAAAGAGCACGCGGGGCCGGTGCATGAGGCCGCGGATGATCTCCAGCTTTCTCTTCATCCCGCCCGAGAGCCGGCGGACGGGCTTGAAGATGTCCTTCTCGAGCCCGAGCACGCCCGCCAGCTCCTCCACGTGCCGCCGGTATTCGCCGGGCATCAGGCGGTAGAGCGGCCGGTAGGGGTAGAGGCCGTAGAGCAGCGCGTGGAAGCGGACGTTCTCCTCGCCCGAGAGGTTCTGATCGAGGCTCGGCTTCTGGAAGATGATGCCCACCTGCCGGCGCACGCCGGCCGGGTCCTGCGCCACGTCGACGCCTCCGATGGTGACCTGGCCCGATGTTGGCCGCAGGGTCGTGGTCAGGATCGAGATGGTGGTGGTCTTGCCCGCCCCGTTGGGCCCGAGCAGGGCGAAGAACTCCCCCGGCCTGACCTCGAAGCTGACGCCGTCGACGGCGTTGGTGTCGGCGCGCCGGTAGCGCTTGACCAGGCGTTCGACCGCGATGACAGGTTCCACGGACTGTGGATCGTGCCACGAACCGGCGCGGCCGGGTCAGGCGCAGCTGCCGGTCCGGTCGCACTCCGGCACGTCGCCCCACCATCGCGACCAGATCTGGCGATGGGCGGCGACCCAGAGGTACGCGCGCTCCTCCAGCCAGGTCACCGGGCGGGCGGCGAGGAGCCAGGACAGCACCCGGTAGGCGCCGCCCAGGGCGGAGAGCACCTCGTTGACCGCCACCGCGCCCGAAGCCCGGCGCCCATTGGCGTCGATGACCCACACGCTGCGGTCGACGTCGGCCCGTGAGAGCCCGTAGCGCTCGATGATCCCCGGGGCCTGGTTGGCGGCCGGCGCCAGCCGGCGGCCCGCGTCGCGCTCGCGAGCCCACCGAATGCAGCGCGTGCAGAAGCCGCAGGTACCGTCGAACAGCACCACCAGGGGCGGCTGCATCGTCATGCCCGCGAGGCGGCGGCCAGCGGGCGCCGGCGGTAGCGGGAGCGGAGCTGGACGGAGGACCTGCCCAGGTACCGGAAGGCGGTGACGGCGAGCACCAGGACCACGGCCAGGGCCGGGATCCGGACCAGCGGTTCTGGCAGCCGGACGGCGAGCAGAAGCAGGGCGAGATAGACGGCCGGGAGGCTGGCCGCGATGTCGAGCAGCGCCGCCCAGCCTTCCGAGGGGCCGCGGCCCGGCGCCTCGAGCCGGACCCGCCTGCCCGGCAGGGTCCGCCAGCCGAAGCCGCCATCGACGTCGACCCGGCGGAGGATCCGCCCGAGCATCGCCTGGATCCGGCCGTCCTCCGGGATGAGGGCGGCGCCGGCGGCGGGGGGCCAGGAGGCGAGGGCAAGGAAAGAGCTGAGGAGGGCGAACCAGAAGACGCCGAACGTCCGCCCGGCCACGAACAGCAGCGCCGTGTGATAGGCGACCGCCAGCCAGATCCCAAAGGCGAACCAGCGGCGCGCGACAAACGCCGCCGCGATCGTCAGCTCGGTCCCCATCACCAGCCATGACATCACGAAGAAGGCGGCGCCGGTGGGCAGGTGGGTGGCCAGGAGGGAGGCGGCGCCCGGGTCGGAGACCGATGTCCAGGCCGCGAAGAACTGGCCGGAGCGCCAGTTGGGATCGAGCAGCTTGTTGGCGGCCGCGGCGGCATAGAGCAGGACCAACTGGTAGCGGACCAGCTGAGCGGCGAAGCCGGGCCGGTAGAGGCCGGCGAGCAGGAGGACGGAGCCCGCGAACATGCGGTTGTTCTGGTAGTAGGGCCGGGAGGCGAGGATCGCGACCAGGATCACCGCGCCGAGCATGAAGCTGGCGGTGCGCACGCGCCGGTTCGTCAGCAGCGCGGCCAGCGCGATGAGGAACGCCGCCTGCAGGCCGCGCGCCAGCATGGCTCGCGGCGCCATGTCCAGCCAGGGGACGAAGGGCAGGAAGGGGACCGAGAGGTTGACGATCCCGCCGCGCAGCAGGTAGGCGATCGCGATCAGCTTCGCCATGAGGAGGAGCTGCGGCGGCAGGTCGGTTCCCGACATTCGCAGCGGGTTGCAGGCCCGCGCGTCGGGCCAGGCTCGGGTCAGCCGTTCCATGTCCAGGCCTTTCGAGCGCCCCCGTCGAGCCGGTAGTCAAGGTGGACGCGCGCGTGCTGGTTCCGGCCGTACGTCTGCTCGTACTGCCTCAGGATGTCGATCAGCTGCTCGGGCGGGAACTCCCAGACGCCGCGCAGGTAGGGGTCGCGCGCGTTTCCCGCGGAGGAGCCGTAGAGCCGGCCGTAGCGAGCATCGATCTGGCGGGCGTCGAGGGCCCGCCCGTCGACCTCGACCCGGAGGTCGTACTGAACCACATAGTCGTTGGGCGCCCACGCGAAGTAGCGGGTGGGACCGAGGTGTTCGTGGACGACCGCCACCAGCTGCGCGGCGAGGAAGAGGCCGCCGAGGACAGCAACCAGCCGGGCGGGTCGCAGCATGCGCCAAACCTATTGGTGGAGGCGCGCTCCGAGAATGGGCAAAGGCGGCCGGCCTGACTTGCGTGTCCCTCGGCCGCCGGTCTTAACAGGCACTCTTCCCACCCTCCCGCCTGGCACGAGATCGTGCGCGCATGCGCCGCGCCGCCGTTCTGCTGGTCGCCCTCCTGGCCGGGCTGTCATCGCTCGCGTTCACGCGCGAGGTGGCGGCCTCGCAGTGGGGCTCGAGCTACGGCGACCCGTGGGGATTCTGCCCGGCGCAGTCCTTCCTGCCCTCGACGTACACCACGGTCGTCACCAACGACCCGCTCGTCGGCTCCAACCCGGAGCAGGACACGTTCTGGGGCGTCCACCCATACCCCGGCTACGACGACTGGTACGGGTACTGGTACGGCGACTTTCGGGGCAGCCCGGGCGACTCGAGCGGATGGCGCTACATCACCACCAGCTGGTACGGGCAGCAGAAGCACTGGAACTTCGGCGACTGGGGCTGGGCGGTCCACGGCCACGCCAAGCAGTACATCTCCTACTTCAACTGGACCTTCGGCGGACAGTGCGGGATGGGGTGGTACGGCGCTTTGTCGCCGGCGCCCTACATGGCCGACGTCTACGGGTATCCGGTGGTCGACATCTATGTCGACTCCACGCCGCCCGACCCGCCACGGCCGCGGATCACCGGCGTCACGACGGGCTCGGTCGGCTTCACTTGGGATCCGGTCGGCGACCGTGGCGACGGGTCGGGGGCCGACTACTGGGCGTCGGGCTTCGACCACTTCACCTCCTGGCTGACGGTGGGCGGCGGGCCGCCACTGCAGCGAGCCAACAGCGCCGTGCCGCGGACCTTGACCGCGTCCGGCCTGGCCCCCGGGCAGACCGCGTGCGTGCACGTGATCGCCTATGACCGGCTGCAGAATGCCACGCCCGAGGAGCAGGCCTGCGGGCGGGTGCTCTCACCGCCGCCGGTGCCCGCCGCGCCGCCAGCGCCGGCGATCGGGGTCAGCCCGGTGGCGCCCGGGCTGGTCGGCCTCGACACCTGGTTCTGGCTTACGCCGACGCCGGCTGCCATCACCGGCGAGCTGAGCCTCAACGGCTACCGGTACCGCCTGACCCAGGTCCCGGCCAGCGTCGAGTGGGCCTTCGGCGACGGCTCGACCCAGACGCTGCCGGCGCCAGCGGGCGCCGGCCAGCCCTACCCCTCGCCCTCGCCGGTCACCCACGTCTACGAGCGCCACAGCGCGTCCGGCTATCCGGTCAGGGCCACGGTCAACTGGACGCTGAGCTGGTCGGTGCTGGCCGGTGGGGCCTGGTACGGCCCTTACGCGATGGGCAGCCAGTCCTCGCCGCCGGCGACCCTCAGCTACCCCATTCGCCAGGCTCAGACCGAGCTGCTGGGCCCGTGAAGGCCGGCCACATGCCCTCGATCAGGCACCCATTCGCCTGCCGTCGAGATCGAATGAGGTGCTCGGTCAGGCGGCTCGGTAGCGAGCGACGGCAGCTGGGTCCCACTCCATGCCGAAGCCGGGCCGGTTGGGGGCGGTGACGTGGCCGTTGACCACGGCCACCGGCTCCTTCATCACCGAGGAAGCGAAGTCGAGCCACTCCAGCCAGTCGCAACCGCGGGTCGCAGCCAGCAGGTGTGCTGTCGGCTCGATGAACATGTGGCCGGAGCAGGGGACGCCGGCGGCCGCCGCAAGGCCGGCGGCGCGGATCCAGCCGCTCACCCCGCCGATCTGCTGCGGATCCGGCATGACCACGTCGCAGGCGTGGAGCCGGAGCGCCTGCTCCATCTCATGGATGCCCATCAGGTTTTCCCCGATCGAGATCGCGGTGCGCGTCGCCTCCGCAATCCGCGCCGCCCCCTCCAGATCGGCCGCGCGAACCGGCTCCTCGATCCAGGCCACGCCTTCGCCATCCAGGGCCGCGCACCGCGTCATGGCTTCGGCCACGGACAGGCACTGGTTGAAGTCGATCATCAGGGCCATCCCGTCCGGCATCTCGCGACGAGCCGCGCGGATCGCGGCCAGGTCCTCGGCCAGGGTCGGCCGTCCCACCTTGATCTTCATCCCGCTGAAGCCCTCTGATGCAGCCCGCTCGGCCTCGGCTGCGGCCTGAGCCGGGGCCAGCATGCCCAGGCTGTCGTAGGCCCGGATCGGGCGCGGCTGGCTCCCGAGCAAGGTGGCCATCGGCAGGCCGCAGGAGATGGCGAAGGCGTCCCAAGCCGCCATGTCGATGCCTGAGAGGGCCATCCCGGCCAGCCCGCGGTCGCCCATGAGCGTCAATCGGTGCCGAAGTTTGGCCTCGATCTCGATCGGGACGAGCCTGTCGCCGGCGATCATCTCTCCCATTGCGGAGACCAGAGAAGCCAGGGGCGCCAGAGTGAAGGGAAAGTAGCCCTGAAGGTAAGCGTGACCCGTCACGCCCTCCTCGGTCTCCAGATCGATGAGCAGCAGCGGCGCCTCGGGGAGGGTCCCGGCGGCATTGATCAGCGGCCGCTTGAGCGGCACCACCACCGGCGTCGCGGAGACCCGCCGGACGGTTATCGCCACCGGCCCGGCCTGATTCGATCCACCTCGACCTGAATTATGGAGCCGCCTGCGTCTGGAGCCCGACGGGCGAGTTCGGCGCCGACTGCAGCTGCCCCGAAATCTGTATGAGGAGCCGCTCCGTTCGCTCAAGCTGAGCCTCGAGAGCGCTGAGCTTCTGCACAAGCGCAAACTGCTCCGCGTCTTCTTGCGACCCGAGCCACCACGCGGTCAAACGCGATGAAGCAAAGCCGAGCAGCCCGAGCGCGAAGAACACGATCAGGCCTGCGACCACCTTGCCCTCGGTCGTCATGGGTGAAACGTCTCCGTAGCCGACCGTGCTCGCCGTCATGAACGACAGATAGAGCGCGTCGCCGAAGCTCGAGACACGGGGATTAACGCCCTGCTCGAAGAGCCAAAGGGCATAAGCCGAGCAGATCCAGAAGAGGATCACTGTCGGCCACACGAACCAGGTGTCCCGGCGGTGGCCACGCAACATGACCTTCCTGGCGAGGTCTCCGACCTTGACAAGGCGGAACAGCCTCAGCAGCCGGAACAGGCGCACTCCGCCCACCACCGGCACGGACGTGATGAGGTCGATCCAGTGATTTTGGAGGTAGGCGATCCGGTTTTCGGCGTCCACGAAGCGCGCCATGAACTCGGCGAGGAAGAGCGCGATGAACGGTGCGTACCAATACGTCGGCAGATTCAGCGGGGCGATGCCCTGGTCGTCAACGAAACCAGTCCCGACGTAGAGGATGGTAAGTATCGCCATCGAGCCCTCCCACCATGGGAGGTGCGCCTCGACAAACCGGTTCAAGCGCCCGCGTCGCCAGCTCAAGCCGTCGCCAACCTGGTTCGGTGCAAAGCGCGAACCTCCATCAAGACGACAAGCCGCCCATCGTCAAGCCAGCCGGCTCAGCGCATAGTTGATATAGAAGAGGAAGTATTGTGGCGTCTGAAGCTTGAAGAGCTCCGGCGCTTCGCGGTTGTCCTGAAACACACCGAGCGCGTCGGTATAGGCCTGGACGTGGACGATGTGTGAGAGCACGACGGTCACCGATGTCTGGCTCCCGATGAAGACGAGTCGCTGATTGGTCAGAACCAAGGACCCCGTATCCAGGTCCTTGATGTAGGTGGTCTGGATTGGATGACCGCTGTAGCCTCCGACTCTGTACCGGATGCCGGTGTGGCCAATCGGGAAACTGACGCCCTGGCTGCCGCCTGTCCACTGCGTCCTTGTCGCCTGGCGTGACAGGACGCAATGGACCGAGAGCCAGGCAACCTCTCCCTTCTTGAGGATCAACGGACTCTCTATCGCCGGTGGCTCGTGGTCCCGCAGCCATGCAGCGGTCCACAGCGCGTCGAAGCCCAACCTCTGCATCGCTTCCTTGCGCCGCGCGATTTCGTCCTCGAGAGTGGCGATCCTAGCGGTGATGTCAGCGCGCTGCTTGTCGATGGCGTCGGCCCTGCCGGCCTCCTCCCGGGCAGGCCCGAGCAAGGCATCGGCTTCCGGAAAGGTCACCGCCGGGGCGTTCGTACCAACGTAGACAAGCGCTGTGTTGACCTCGGCGGCCGCCCGGTCGCGCTGGCCTATCAGTGCGGCCCTGCGCCGGCGATCTCCGAATCGCTCGAAGAAGCCACGGAAGCCATGGCGCGAGATGCGGTCGACCGCCGCTAGCTGCGCGTCGACCTGATCGATCTGCAAGGTGAGTGAGTCAATTTGAGCCAGCTGCTGGGCAACCGGCGCTGTATCCCATTGCGATCGCTTGACAACCAGATGCGTGGCGCCGTCGCGGGCTTTCGTGGTCGCGTCCTGACGCAGCTGCGCGAGCTGAGCGTCCATATCGCGAGCCTGCTGCCTCAGGCTGTCACGGCGAGCGACCAGCCCGTCGATCGGAATCAGCGTTACCGGGCCGTTCTCGAGGTCAACCACTTCTCCGGACACCACAGGCGCTGCCGAGCTGGTCATTGGAGAAGCGCCCTCCGGTTGCCGCCGTGGTAGGCGCAGGAACCGCTCCGACCGCCGGAGTGGCTGTAGGTGCCGTCCTGGCACTCCTCAACATAGCCACTCGTCTGGTTCCAGAAGGAGGGAATGCAGTTGAAGTAGGAACAAAAATTGCCGGGTGGGTTGTAAATCACAGAGCCACCACAGAAGTTGTAGTTCCAAGGGTTGGCCGGAGCTCCACACAGGTTTGCAGGTGCTGGGGGAGGCGGATTGGGGACCGGCGTTGCCGGAACCGGTGTGGGCGCTGGCTTCGGGGTGGGCGTGGGAGTCGGGGTCGGTGTTGGCTCCTGGGTCGGCGCCGGCGTCGGGGTGGGGGTTGGGGATGATGTTGGCGCTGCGGTCGGGGTCGCCATGGTTGCCCGGGACACAGCCGGCATCCCTGAATCGGGCGGGGCGGCTGACTCGACTCTGATCGACGCTCCAGTGGCGTCGGGTGGAGGCGGAGCTGTGGCCAATGCGATGACGCCTGAGCCGAGTGACAAAAGTAAACCCGCCGCCATGGCGACGTTCACCAACCTGACTCGCCGGAAACGCACGAGTTGAATCGCGAAAACCGGGATCCCTAGCGCGGCCAGCGACATCGCGGCGATGTACATCTGAAGCTCGACAATGCCACCAATGAGGATGACCAAACAGACGGCGTAGTAGAGCGTCGCGATCGCGGCACGCCACAAAGACGCCGATCGGAATCCCGGAATCGCCGAGTACCATCCAGTCGACCGGGGCGCACGGCGCGCCGAAGCCGCTAATGGCGCGAAGTACCTGGACGACAGTGGCTTGCCCGATTCGTCCTCGTCCATCAACCTCTCTCCTCCGACCCCAGTCGCTGGCGGCGGACGGCGCGGGCGGCGCCAGTCCCCATGGAACGAATGCGCCCATCCGGGTCCCTAGCCGCCTCCTCCCGGACCCGCATCACGGCTACCGGAACTGGCCGAGCCGGCGAGCAACCGAGAAGGGCCATGGCCGTCTGATTGTTGGACCGGTGCTAAGGCGGATCGCCAGCACCCTGGCGGGGTCTTGTGACTAAGCCGCAGACAATCTGCCTGCAC
>CAYLIP010000032.1:0-30142 GCA_964383855.1 uncultured Actinomycetes bacterium
CCCCAGGGGCTGTCCCAGACCTGGAGGCGGTGCTCGCCGGCGTGCTTCCAGAGCGCGAAGTCGCCCGGGTGGCGCTTGCGGGGATCGGGCTCGCCCCGCGAGCCGGAGAGCAGCTGCGCAGGGTCGTTGCCGGAGAGCCGGCCGTAGGCAGGGAATGACGCGATGTCGTAGTACACGTTGCCGCCCACCTCGTAGGCGTGGCCGCCGTCGATCAGCCTGCCGATGATCTCGAGCATCCGCGGTATGTACTCGGTGGCCCGGGGGTAGGCGGCAGCCGGGCGGATGTTGACCCGCGCGACGTCCTCCAGGAACGCCTGAGTGTAGTGAGCAGCGATCTCCTGCGGCGACTTCCCCTCCAGCCTCGCCGAGACCAGCATCTTGTCCTCGCCGCGGTCGAAGTCGTCCTCGCTCAGGTGCCCGACATCGGTGATGTTCATGACCTGGCGCACCTCGTGGCCGAGGAACTCGAGCGTCCGGCACAGGAGATCGGCGAAGAGGAAGGTTCGAAGGTTGCCGACGTGCACGTAGCGGTACACGGTGGGCCCGCAGGAGTAAACGCCGGCGTGTCCGGCCCTCAGCGGCCGGAACTCCTCCTTCCGGCGGCTCATGGTGTTGTAGAGGAGAAGCCGCGAACTCAACGAGGTTCCCATACTAGGAACCCGCTTGAGGGCCATCCGCATCCATCCCGCCTCGGCCACCGCAGCCGACATCGCCGGCACCGTGTTGACGCATGACCTGGGCCCGGACCTTCGGAAGGGCACGGTGCTTCAGGGGCCTGATCTCGAGCGGCTCCGAGGGAGTGAGGAGGTCCATGTCATGCGGCTCGATCCGGGGGACGTCCACGAGGACGTGGCGGCCACGCGGCTTGGCCGGGCCATGGCCGGCGAGGGCGTCGAGGTGGCCCCGCCGGTGCAGAGCCAGGTCCGCCTGCTGGCCGCGCACCGCGGCCTGCTCCGCGTCGACGCGGCGCTGGTGGACGACCTCAACCGCCTGCTGACGGTCTCCGCCTTCACGCTCTTCGACGGTCAGGCGGTGGACCGGGGCCATGAGGTGGCGGGCGCCAAGGTCACCCCGGTCGCGGTCCCCGCCGCTGTGCTGACCGAGGCCGAAGCGATGAGCGCGGCCCGAGGGCCGGCGGTCACCGTGCTGCCCTTCCGGCCGCTGAGGACGGCGATCGTGGTCACCGAGCGGCTGAAGCCGAGGGCCCGAGCCATTTTCGACGAGGCCGTCCGGCGCAAGCTGGGCTGGTACGGCGCCCGGGTGCTGTGGACCCGCGAGGTGCCGCGAAGCGGTGACGCCGTGCGCGAGGCCTACGAGCTGGCGCGCGCCGCCGGGGCCGAGCTGATCCTCTTTGCCGGCGCCTCCTCGATCGACCCGCTCGACGCGGCCTACGTGGAGCTGACCGGCGCCGGTGGCGAGGTTCTTCGGATGGGCGCGCCCACCCACCCGGGGTCGATGCTCTGGCTCGGCCGCCTGGCGTCGGCGCCCGTGCTCGGCGTCGCCTCCTGCGCCGGCTTCGGGAAGAACACCTCGCTCGACCTCCTGCTGCCCTTTGTCTTCGCCTACGGCCGGGCCGAGGCCGGCGACCTGCTGCGCCTCGGCCACGGCGGGCTCGTGGAGCGGGCGGCCGGCCGCAGCTTTCCGCCCTACAGCTGATCCGAGGCTGGGTCGAGCACGATGTGCGGCATCACCAGGCGCGGCCAGCCGCCCGCCTCCAGCTCCTCCCGGTTGTGGTCTGTGAGCGCCAGCAGCGACTCCAGGTCGACCCCGCGGTGGGCGGGCAGGTAGGGCCGCAGGTAGCCGGCTCCCGACCTCCACTTGTTGAGGGCGCCGCGCCGGTTGCCGCGGCCGTAGTGGAGGCAGCCGGCGGCGACCTGTATGAGGCCCTTGTAGAACGCGCCGTCGGGACCGGTGCGGTCGGGCATCCACGCCTCCTCCCAGGCCTCGTGGGCGTCCCAGTAGCGGCCGGCGTTGAAGAGCTCGATTCCTTTGTCGAGGCTCATGTGCGGGAGGCCACCAGCATGCCGGCGGCGACCAGCACCGCTCCGAGCACGAAGGCCAGGCCGAGGCGCGCCCCCAGGAAGGCGGCGGAGAGGCCGACCCCGACCACCGGTTGGAGGAGGAAGGGCACGGCAGCCGCTGCCGCCGGGGCCCTCTCGATCCCGCGATACCAGGCCCACCAGCCGAGAGCGGTCGCGCCAAACCCGAGGTAGGCGATCATGAGCGTCCCGCCCGGACTGACGCGGATGCTGGCGCCCAGCCCAAGCTCGACCGCGGCGGCGGCCAGAATCAGGGGCAGACCCCATGCCGAAGCCGCTGTCGTCACCTCCAGGGCGCCGCGTTCCCGGACCAGCGGTGCCCCGAGAACGGTGAAGGCGGCCCAGGTCAGGCTGGCGGCGACGAGGAGGACGTCGCCGGCAAGCGAGCCCGCGCCCGCCGGCCCGATCACGACCGCCGCCCCGACGATCCCGAGGGCGATTCCGAGCCACTGCAGCGGCCGGGTCGGCTCGCCCAGCGCGACCGGCGCCATCAGCGCCACGAACACCGGAGTGAGGAGGGTCAGGAGGCTGCCCGTGGCGGCGCCTGAGAGCAGCGTTCCGTAGGACTGGACCACGAGCGTGGCCGCGACCAGGGCGCCGAGCCCGGCCAGCCTTTTGTCCCGAAGGTTCGGCAGCCGCCGCATCGCGAGCACGAGCGCCAGCACACCCAGTCCGAGGCGGAGGACGCTCAGCGCGGCGGGCGGGATGTGGTCGGCGAACGCGAGCTGGCTGGCGACGTAAAGGCCGCCCCACAAAGCGGCCGCCAGCCCGGAGTAGATCACCCGAGCGAAATCTACAATCGCCGGGTGGATGAGGTCCTCGCGGAGTACTCCCGCGTCAATCTCTCCAGCGATCCCATCTATCGCTACATCCGGACCTCGAAGAGGGGACCGGGCGGCGTGCCTGGGAGGGCGGCCGAGACCGACCTGCTCGACAATCCCTGGCTCCAGCGCCTGCGCCGCATCCACCAGCTGCAGAGCGCGTGGTGGGTGTTCGCGACCGCCGAGCACTCCCGCTTCCAGCACTCGCTGGGGTCGATGCACCTGGCCGGCGAATGGGCGCGCCACCTCTACCCGACTCTCCGCCAGGTCTATGCGGACACGCCCTCGCTGGGCTTGGTGGAGGAGACTCTGCGCCTCGCCGGCCTGCTCCACGACGTCGGCCATGGTCCCTTCGGCCACTTCTTCGACGAGAACTACCTCTCGCGCTGGGGACTCGACCACGAGCAGCTCGGACGCTCCCTGATCCAGTCGCAGCTGGGCCCGATCATCGGGCAGATCGAGGCCTCACCCAACCACGACTTTGCGCCTGGCGAGCGCCTCGATCCGGCCTGGGTCGCCTACCTGATCTCGCTCGAAGACCTGAAGGGCTTCCGGCCCCCCGGCTGGCTGGCCGCCCTGCGGCCGCTTTTGGTCGGTCCCTTCTCGGCCGACAACATGGACTACGTCCCTCGCGACGCCTACATCTGCGGGGTGGCGACGGGCCCGGTCGACATCTCTCGGATCATCCACTACTCGTTCGTGTCCAAGTTCGGCCTGACCCTGCACGCGCATGGCGCCGAGGCGCTCTTCATGTTCCTCAACGCGCGGCTCTACCTCTACCACCAGGTCTACTACCACCGGACCGTGCGGCGGATCGACCTCCAGCTGCGCGAGATCTTCCGGCCCACCGTGGACCTTCTGCTGGGCGGCAACCCGCTCCAGCGCCTTGACCGCTTCCAGCGCCTGAACGAGTGGTCCCTGATGACCGAGGTCGATCGCTGGGCCCGGGAGGAGTCGGGCGAGAAGCGGGAGCTGGGCGCCGCCTGGGCCGCCATCGTGGCCCGGCGGCTCAAGTGGCGGATGATCTTCAGCGACTACGTGGAGGCCCATGACGTGGCCGCCGGCGTGCTGGCGATGGGCCGCGAGGAGTTCGCCGAGCGCATCCGGGCGCACCTGCCCCGCGATTGCCGCGACATCGAGTTCGAGGTCGACGTGGCCGCCCAGGAGTCGAGGGCGTTCAACCCGCTGGCGGAGAGCGGCGACATCCTCTTCTATGAGCCGCTCGACGAGAGCTACCGGCACAGCCGCGTGCTCGACCTGTTTCGGCGGCTGCCGGTGCGGATGGCGCTCTTCCGGATCTTCGCCCGCGAGGACACGCATCGGCGCGAGCTGGTGCACGCGGCGCAGCAGGTGCTCGCGACCTCGGCCTGAGGGATCCCGCCGGAAGGCGGTGAGCCATCATAGCCACGTGCAGGGGCTGGCATGATCGGAGTCGACCGGGTCCGAGCCGCCGCCGCCGCCGCCGCGCCGTACGTCGTCCGGACACCGGTCCTCCCGCTGGCCGGCGGCCGCTGGCTCAAGCTCGAGTGCCTTCAGCCGACCGGGAGCTTCAAGGTGCGCGGCTACTTCGCCGCCGCGCTCGCGCTGGGCGAGCAGCGCCGGCGCGCCGGTCTGCTGACAGTCTCGGCGGGCAACGCGGCCGCCGGCTGCGCCTACGTCGCCGGCATCCTGGGCGCCGGCTGCCGGGTGGTGATGGTGGAGGGCGCGCCGGCGCCCAAGATCGAGGCCGTGCGGCGCTATGGCGCCGAGCCGGTGTTCCTGCCCCGGGAGCGTCTCTTCGATTGGATGGCGAGCCGTGGCTGGGACTCCGATCCGGAAGCCTTCATCCACCCCCACACCGATGAGGAGCTGGCGGCCGGCCACGGCGGGATCGGCTTCGAGCTGTTGGAGCAGGTGCCCGGCCTGCGCCGGGTGCTGGTCCCGGTCGGCGGCGGCGGCCTGGTCACCGGGGTCGCGGCCGTCCTCCGGCCGGCCGGCGTCGAGGTGGTGGGCGTGATGCCGGACGGCTACCCGCTCTGGCCGCGAGCGCTGGAGGCCGGCGGGGACCCGCACCTGGTGCCGCAGACGATCGCCGACGGCACGGCCGCGCCCTTCAACCCGGTCATGTTCGAGCGGCTGCGCGAGTGCGTCGACGGCTGGCTCGTGGTGCCCGAACCCCGCCTGCGAGAGGCGATCGCCGAGCTGCCGGCGGTCGCCAAGGTGGTGGCCGAAGGAGCCGGCGCCCTGGCCTACGCCGCTCTCGAGCAGGTGCCCGAGGACGGGCCGACGGTCGCGCTGGTCACCGGAGGCAACATCGACCGCTCGCTGCTGGCCGAGGTCATCCAGCTCGGCTGACGCGCGCACGGCCGCGGCCCGCCTTCGGGCGGCCGCTCAGGCCGAGAGCACCTCTTCGCAGGCGGCGAGAGCGGCCTGGATGCCGGCCGCGTCAACGCCCAGGCTGGTCACGAACCGCACCGCGCCATCTCCCATCGACCCGCCCCGCACGCCGCGTGCCGCGGCCTCGGCCAGGAAGCGCGCGGCCGGCGTCGAGGTCGGCCGGAAGATGACGATGTTGGTCTGAACCCGGCTCAGGTCGATCTCGACCCCGGGCAGCTCGGCCAGCCCCTCGGCCAGCGTCCGGGCATTGGCGTGGTCCTCTTCCAGCCGCTCGACGTGGTGGTCGAGCGCGTAGAGCCCGGCGGCGGCGATGAAGCCGGCCTCCCGCCATCCGCCGCCCAGCATCTTCCGCCAGCGCACCGCCGCCGCGATCTTCTCCCGCGGCCCGCAGAGCACGGAGCCGACCGGGGCCCCGAGGCCCTTGGAGATGCAGAAGGTGATGGTGTCGCCCGCGTCCGCGATCTCGCGCACGTCCACCCCGAGTGCGAGCGCGGCGTTGAACACCCGGGCGCCGTCGATGTGGACGGCAAGGCCGTTCTCGCGCGCGACCGCGGCCACCGCGCGCAGGTCCGGGATCGGCCAGGCCACGCCGCCGTGGCGGTTGTGGGTGTTCTCGACCGACACCGCCGCGCTCAGGGGCTGGTGGGGATCGTCCGCCGCGCGCACGGCCGCGCGCACCTGCTCGGCGCCCAGCACGCCCCGCTCGGTGACCAGCGGGCGAACCTGGATCCCGCCCAGCGTCGCCGCCCCCGCCGCCTCGGCGTTGAAGAGGTGAGACTCGGCGTCGGCGATCACCTCCTGGCCGTTGCGCGCGTTCACGAGCACGCCCAGGAGGTTGCCCATGGTCCCGCTGGCCACCAGAAGCGCCGCCTCCTTGCCGGTCAGCGCGGCGGCCCGCTCCTGCAGCCGGTTCACGGTCGGGTCCTCCCCGAAGACGTCGTCGCCCAGCTCGGCCGCCGCCATGGCGCGCCGCATGCCTTCGGTGGGCATGGTCAGGGTGTCCGAGCGCAGGTCGACGGAGGCCACGGCGCCTAGGTTAGGGACTCCGGCCCAACCGCCTTCCGGCCGGCAGACGGGGACGGCTGGAAAGGGCTCCGTCCGGCCGCTGGGGGCGGTGGACGGAGCCCTGGTCGCTGTCCTCGCCGGCTCAGGAGTTGGCCGAGCTCTCGGTGGAGCCGCTGCTGGGCGGCTCGGCGGCCTTCTCGACGGTCTGGGCGGCGCTGGTGGCGCCGCGAGCCGCCCTCGCCGTCGTCGCGCGGGCGGTGCGGTTGGTCCGGCGCGCGGCCGTGGCCGCTGTGCGCCGCGTCGACGTCCCCGCCTTGGCGGCCGTGCTCGCCGCCCGGCGGCGGGTCGTGCCGGCCGCGGTCTCACCGCTTTCGGCCGCTTTGGCGGCGGCCGCCGAAGCCCGGCGCGGAGCCGACCGGGTCTTGCTCCGGGAGGTGCTCCGGCTCGTGCTGCGGGCGCTCCGGCTGGTGGTCGCCGAGCGGCCGCCCGTGGCCCGCCTGGTGAGCTTCTCGATCTCCTTCTGGAGGCCCTCGATGCGCTTGCCCAGCTTGTCCAGCTCGCCCCGGTCGGCGACGCGGTTCAAGCGCTGGTCGACCTGCTTGCGGAAGGCGGTCAGGTTTTTCTGGGTTTCCGAGAACCGCTGGTCGACCTGCTTGCGCAGGTCCTTGTACTGGCGCTCCGCCTGCCGGCGCCAGTCGGCCGGGATCCGCGCCTCGAGCGCCTCCCGGACCTGGTCGACCAGGTTGCCGGACTGCGCTTTCTTACGGGTCGGTGCCATTGCGTCAGAACCCCCTATCAACAGCTGTCTTGTTCGGCTGGAATGCTGCAGATCATAACGCAATGCGTTAGAATCGTGGCGTCATGGCCGAAAAGCATCTGATCAAGAAGTACGCCAACCGCAAGCTCTACGACACGCGCACGAGCCGTTACATCACCCTCGACGGCATCTCGGCTTTGGTCCGCGACGGCTACGACATCGAGGTCGTCGACCGGGAATCCGGCGCTGACATCACGCCGCTCGTCCTCTCCCAGATCGTGATGGGCGAGGAAAAGCGCGGGGGAACCTACGGGGCCGACGCTGAAAACGGTCACGACCGCGGCCAGGCCCTCCTCGACTACGTCCGCAGGACCCTCAACGTGCCGGCGGCGCTCGTCACGGGCGAGGTCGAGCGCCGGCGCGGCGACCTGGAGGAGCTGGTCGAGGGCGCGATCGAGAGCGCGCTCGATCGCCTGATGCTGCCCAGCCGGCGCGAGGTCGAGCGGCTGAGCGAGAAGGTGGATGAGCTGAGCCGGCGCATCGACCGGCTGGGGGCCGGCCCGAGCCGCACCCCGGCGCGGCCTAAGCGGACCCGTACACGAACGGCCGCGGCGCGTAAGTAGCCCGGATCGACACGTCGGCGTCGAAGCGGTAGCCCGCCTGGCGGACCCGCCGGTCGCCCCGCAGCGAGCGCGTCATGGTGTCGGCGGTGGCCTGGAGGCGGGACGGCTCGCCGATTGCGGTGATGCTCCAGGGCCCTCGAACGGCCACGCCGTCGATCAGGATCGAGCCGGCGCTCTCCCGGTAGACCGTGCCGGTCACCACCCGGCGGTCGTTGACCGTGATCGCCTCCGCGCCTCCCAGCCGCAGGTTGTTGACCGCGTCCTCGAGGTCGAAGGGGGTGAGGGCGGCATCGACGGTCAGCGTGACGCCCGGCCCGTGCACCGCCGAGGTTCCCTCGAGAATGCGCAGCCTGGCCGCCTCCTCGGTCAGCTGCTGGTCGGCCGCCGCCCCGCCGCTGGTGCGCAGCGAGTCACGGCGGGTGCCGAGCGCCGCCACCTCGGCCGCCAGCCTGTCATTGGCGGTGTGGAGGTCGTCGATCAGAAAGGCCAGGGCGGTGGGATCCTGGCCCTCGAGCGTCCGCTGGACCTCGGCCTGGCTCCGCAGCTGAACCGTCCCCACGAAGGCCACCGCGGCGGCCAGGAGGCCGACCCCGAGAAGGGACCGGCGCCTACGAGCCGCGCGCATAGGTCACGGGCAATGCCGCGTCATAGGCGGGCAGCGTGAGGTCGGGCTGACCGGACCAGGAGAGTTGGACGCCATACTGCCGCTGGCGGTTGCGCAGGTCGCCCAGGCGTGAGGGGTCGGCCAGCATCTGCCGCATCCCGCCCTGGTTGCCGACCGCGACCAGGTGGAAGGGGCTGGTCAGGGGCGGCCCCTGGTCGACCACGACGGCGCTCCCGGAGCCGGAGAAGGAGCTGGCCGGGGTGATTCTCCGGCCGTTGATGGCAACGCCCTCGGCGCCCCCTTCGAAGAGCACCTGGACCACGTCGTCGATGTCCTGGAAGCTGACCGTCCAGGGACTCTGGACGAGTGGGTTCATGCCCGGGTGACCGCTGGCCATCTCGACCGTGACGCCAGGCCCCCGCAGCTCGGTCAGGCCGCCCTGGACGCGGAGGGCGTCGACCTCCTGTTGCAGCCGCCGGGTCGCCTCCGAGCGCGCCGCCTGCTGGGCCTCCAGCCCCCGGAGGTCGGCGCGGACGGAGGCGATCTGGTTCCGGTAGCCGCCGTTCTGCCTTTCCAGGTCGGTGACCGTGCGGACCAGCGCCTGGCTGCGAGCGACCGCGTTGCTCGGCGTGAGCAGCTGCGCGCGGAGCTGGGCCGCGAGCAGGAAACCGAACGCGAGGGAGGCCAGGGCCACGATGGCGTAGCCGGCCGGACGGCGATGCAGCACTTAGTGGTGGGATTATCCGAGGAGCGGGCCTTAGTATCCGCTCCACCCCGGCCGGGGAAGATCGATCAGAAGAGGGTGAACTTGCAGATGGCGGTCGGCGTCAAACCTCTATCGGCTTTCGAAACCGCGCAGCGTCGATTCGACACCGCGGCCGACGTCCTCGGGCTCAGCGACGATGCCCGGCGTCTCTTGCGCGATGTCAAGCGCGAGCTGACGGTCCATTTCCCGGTCCGCCTCGACGACGGAAGCGTCAGGGTGTTCACGGGCTACCGGGTCCAGCACAACATCAGCCGGGGACCCGCCAAGGGCGGCATCCGCTACCAGCCGGGCCTGACGCTGGACACCGTGAAGGCGCTGGCCATGCTCATGACCTGGAAGTGCGCCGTGGTCGGTCTCCCCTACGGCGGCGCCAAGGGCGGCGTGGCGGTCGACTCGAGCTCGCTCTCCGAGAGCGAGCTCGAACACCTGACCCGGCGCTTCGCCACCGAGATCGCGCTGCTGATCGGCCCTGAACGCGACATCCCGGCGCCCGACCTGGGCACCGATGCCCGGGTGATGGCCTGGATCATGGACACCATCTCCATGCACTCCGGGCACTCGGTCACGGCCTCGGTGACCGGCAAGCCGACCGACGTCGGCGGCTCCGAGGGCCGGAAGGAGGCGGCGGGACGCGGGGTCACCTATCTGACCCTGGAGGCCCTGAAGTACCTGCACGTGGAGGAGGAGACGCCGACCGTGGCCGTCCAGGGCCGCGGCAAGGTGGGCCGCTCGGTGGCCCGGTTGCTGACCGAGGCCGGGCTTCGCGTGGTCGCCGTGAGCGACTCCAGGGGCGCCATCTACAACCCCAAGGGCCTCGATCTGAACGCGCTCGCCGAGCACGCGCGGGTCCGCGGGACCGTGCTCGGCTGCAAGGGCGCCGAGGAGATGTCCAACCAGGACATGCTGGAGCTGCCGGTGACCATCCTGGTGCCGGCCGCGGTCGAGAACCAGGTCACCGAGCGCAACGCGGACCGGATCAAGGCGCGCCTGGTCACGGAGGCGGCCAACGCCGCGATCACCCCCGAGGCCGATCAGGTGCTGGCGGAGCGGGGCGTCTTCCAGGTCCCCGACATCCTGGCCAACGCGGGCGGGGTGATCGTCAGCTACTTCGAGTGGGTGCAGGACCTCCAGGCCTTCTTCTGGGAGGAGGAGGAGGTCAACACCAAGCTCCACCACATCATCACCCGCGCCTTCTACGAGGTCCTTCACGCCTCGGTCAACAAGCGCGTCGACATGCGCACCGCCGCCTACTCGCTGGCCGTGCAGCGGGTCGCCAACGCGACCACCGTCCGCGGCATTTATCCCTAGCCAAGATCTGCCCTAGCCGAGAATTGCCCTAAGTCGGATCGGCCCTCGCCGGGCCCGCGCGCCGCTGGGCGTCCGCGCGCCGTACTCTCGTCGCGATGAGGGTGCTGGTCACAGGGGTGTCTCACCACCTGGGAGGGCAGGTGGCCCGGCGGCTGGAGTCGCGCGAAGACGTCACCGCGATCTTCGGCATCGACATCGACGATCCCAAGATCGCGCTCGACCGGACCGAGTTCGTTCACGCCGACACCCGTCACTCGCTGCTCACCAAGCTGGTGCGCGGACTCGAGGTGGACACCGTGGTTCACTGCGCGGTGCTGACCGAGGGCAGCGTGCCCAACCGCACGGTCCACGAGACCAACGTGATCGGAACCATGAACCTGCTGGCGGCCTGCAGCGGCCGCGACAATCCGGTGCGCCGCGTCGTGATCAAGTCGAGCGTGGCCGTCTACGGCTGCCGCCCCTACGCGCCCTCCTTCATCACCGAGAACGAGGCGGGCAGGGAGCCGGCGGGCGAGTTCCTGGGCGACGACCTGCTCGAGATGGAGCAGCTGGCCACCGAGTTCGCCGTTCGCAACCACTC
Organism: uncultured Actinomycetes bacterium; assembly: GCA_964383855.1. Lineage (GTDB taxonomy): Bacteria > Chloroflexota > Dormibacteria > Dormibacterales > Dormibacteraceae > CAZHAC01. The sequence continues at coordinate 10,880 of CAYLIP010000032.1, forward strand.
GGTGACCGCCACCGTCATGCGGCTCGGGCACCGCCTGGGGATCGGCGACCCGACTCCCCTGGGCCGTTACTTCCAGCTCTCCAGGGTGCCCTCCTTCGCCGGGTTCGACCCTCGCCTGCAGCTGCTCCACGAGGAGGACGCCGTCGAAGCGCTCTACCGGGCGGCGGTCGCCGACCACGGGGGAGTGTTCAACGTCGCCGCCGACGGCGTGCTTCTGCTCTCCCAGGCGGTCCGGCTGGCCGGCCGCCGGAAGGTGAGCGTGCTCTTTCCCTATTTCCGGCTGGCGGCCAGGGCAGGGCTCCGGATCACCGGATTCGACATGCCAAGCCACCTCGCCGACTTCCTCGCCTACGGCTGCGTGGTCGACTGCGCAGCCCTCGAGCACCAGTTCGGGTGGCGGCCCGGGCACACGACCCGGGAGACGCTGGACGCCTTCGTCAACGCCCCCGAGGGCGCGGCCGAGAACCGGGCGCTCGGGCCCCAGGAATACGAGCTCTCGACCTACCTCCAGCGGCGCCGGCGGACAGGCCGGCCGGTCCATGTGCTGAAGTGAGTCGACGATGGCAGAGCTGACCAGCGTCGAGGATCGCCTTCGCCACCAGCTCGGGCTGCTCTACTCCGACGTGTCGGTCGAGCTCCGCCGCCGCAACCGGGCCGCGCAGCGGGGCCTGCGCCGCTCGCGGCTGCCCCGGGTGGAGGTGCCGGTGCCGGACGTGATCGCCCGGGTCCGGGAGGAGCTGCCGCTGCTCGCGCTCCAGGGGCTGGGCGCCCTTTCCCTGCGCATCCGGGAGCTGACCGGCCGCGATCTGCTCGACCTGGCCACCATGCTGGCGATCGTGCAGTGGTTCGCGCGGCAGGCCGAGCTGGCGGGCCGCGAGGACGAGATGCAGGTGGACGACTTCGGCTTCGACCAGGAATGGACCGAGTCGCTGCTGCCGATCTTCAAGTGGGTCTACCACCACTACTGGCGGGTGGAGACAACCGGGCTCGAGAACGTGCCGCGCGAGGGCCGCGCGCTCCTCGTCTCCAACCACGCCGGGGTCCTGCCCTGGGACGGATCCATGATCAAGACGGCGCTCTTCACCGAGCCGCCGCACCTGAACCGGCACGCCCGGGCCCTGATCGCCCAGTTCTTCTTCGGGCTGCCCTGGCTCTCATGGTTCCTGCGGCGGACCGGGCAGACCGTGGGCCATCCCGACGACACGCGGCGGCTGCTCGAACGCGACCAGCTGGTGCTGGTCTTCCCGGAGGGAGTGAAAGGCACCGGCAAGCCCTGGAGCGAGCGCTACAGGCTGCGCCGCTTTGGCCGGGGCGGGTTCGTGCAGGTGGCGATCCGGTCCCGCTCCCCGATCATCCCGATCAGCGTCGTCGGATCGGAGGAGATCTACCCGATGCTGGGCAACATCGAGCCGGTGGCAAAGCTGACCGGCTTCCCCTACTTCCCGATCACGCCGCTGTTTCCCTGGCTCGGGCTCCTGGGCACGCTGCCGCTGCCGTCCCGCTGGCGGATCCAGTTCCATCCGCCGATTCGCACCGACGAGCTCCCGTTGGAGGTGGCCGACGACCAGGGCGCGGTGATGACCATCTCCGACCAGGTGCGGGACATCATCCAGGAAGGCATCTACGAAAACCTGAAGCGCCGCCGCTCGACCTACCTCTGAGCGCCGCCTCAGACCTGGGTCCGGATGTCCTCCGGGGCCGCTCCCGCGAGCAGCGAGGGGCTCTCCTCCATGGCCGAGGGCGCGTACTCCTCGATCATGTCGATCGAGCGCGCCTGACCGATCCAGTACTCGACCGTGCTCAGCGACGGCGCGCCGCTCAGCCCGACCGCCTCGGTGATCCGCCGCTGGAGGGCCGGCGGGTCCTGTCGGCGCAGGATCTTCAGGTCGGTGACACCGAGGCGGCGGACGACGGGCAGCCAGCGCTCGAGGCTCGAGATCTCGAGCAGCGCGCACTGGTGCGCGAACTCGAGCAGCCGGTCCTCGCTGATCCCGGTCCGCCGGCTCACCGTCCGGCGATCGATCTCGAGCGTGCAGGCATGGAGGAGCTGGTTGGTGTGCAGGATTCCGCGCGCCCTCAGGCGGCGGACGTCGTCGGGCGTCGCCCCCCGCAGCCACTCGAGCGCCTTCATCGCCATGGCTAAAGGATATGAGGCTGCGGCACCCTCTAAAATCCGCGGGCATCGAGACCCAGGCGCCTGACCCCGTGGTGCCCCCGATGAGCACCGACCGCGAGACCGTCCTGGTCCTCGACTATGGCGGCCAGACCGCCCAGCTGATCGCCCGCCGGGTGCGCGAGGCCGGCGTCTACTGCGAGCTGGTGCCTGGAAGCACGCCCTGGCCGGAGCTGCGGGCGCGCAGCCCGCGCGGTCTGATCCTCTCGGGTGGCCCGGCCAGCGTGTACGAGCCGCACGCTCCCCAGATCGATCCCGAGGCGTTGCGCGCCGGGATACCCGTGCTCGGCATCTGCTACGGGATGCAGCTGATCGCCCACCACCTGGGTGGTGAGGTCGCTCCCGGCACCCGCCGGGAGTACGGCCCGGCGCTGCTCTCGGTGAGCCGGCCGGATGGGCTCTTCGCCGGCCTGCCGGCCGAGCTGCCGGTCTGGATGAGCCACGGCGACCACGTCGCCCGCGTGCCGCCCGGGTTCCACCCCCTGGCCTCCAGCGCCAACTCCCCGGTGGCCGCGTTCAGCGACGGCTCGGGGATGATCGGGATCCAGTTCCACCCCGAGGTCGTCCACACGCCCCAGGGTCGAGACATGATCCGCAACTTCGTGATCGAGGTCTGCCACTGTTCGCCGACCTGGAGCGCCGGCTCCTTCATCGAAGAGGCGACCGGGCGGATCCGGGCCACCGTCGGCGCGGGGCGCGTGATCTGCGCGCTCTCCGGCGGTGTCGACAGCGCGGTGGCGGCGACGCTGGTGCATCGCGCCGTCGGCGACCAGCTGACCTGCGTCTTCGTCAACAACGGCCTGCTCCGGCGCGAGGAGCCCGAGCGCGTGCTCGACGTCATGCACGGCAACCTGGACATGGACATCCGCTACGCGGACGCCGCCGACCGATTCCTGGGGGCGCTCGAGGGCGTGGTCGATCCCGAGGAGAAACGGCGGATCGTGGGCCGGGTCTTCATCGACGTCTTCGAGGAGCAGGCGAAGGCCCTTGGGGACATCGATTTCCTGGCCCAGGGCACGCTCTACCCCGATGTCATCGAGTCGACGGCCGCGGACACCGCCTCCAGCGCGGCCAAGATCAAGACCCACCACAACGTCGGCGGCCTGCCGCCGGGCCTGCGCTTCCAGCTCGTCGAGCCGCTGCGCTACCTGTTCAAGGACGAGGTCCGCGCGGTCGGCCGCGAGCTCGGCCTGCCCGACGACATGGTGCACCGGCAGCCCTTCCCCGGCCCCGGGCTCGCCATCCGCTGCCTGGGCGAGGTCACGCCCGAGCGGCTGGAGACCCTCCGGGAGGCGGACTGGATAGTCGTCGACGAGATCAAGAAGGCCGGGCTCTACCGCCAGGTCTGGCAGTCGTTCGCGGTGCTCACGCCGCTCTCCACGGTCGGCGTCATGGGCGACTTCAGGACCTATGCCAACGTGGTCGCGGTCCGCATCGTGAGCTCGGAGGACGCCATGACGGCGGACTGGGCGCGGGTGCCGCACGAGGTCCTGGCCACGATCTCGAACCGGATCGTCAACGAGGTCAAGGGCGTCAACCGGGTGGTCTACGACATCACGTCGAAGCCGCCCGGCACCATCGAGTGGGAATAGCCGGAGACAGGCGCCGGCGTTGCGCGCCCTCGAAGGAGTCGCTGTGAAAGGCTTGGCTTTCATGGGGTTGCCCGACCCGGCTGCTGCGAACGCGTCCAGGCCTCAGCGGCGCTCCTCGCCGTGAGAATCCTGGTGGTCGGGTCGGGGGCTCGGGAGCACGCCATCGCCTGGAAGTGCATGCAGTCGGAGCTGACCGAGCGGGTGTACTGCGCACCGGGCAACGGCGGCACCGGGGGTTTGGCCCGCAACGTCGCCATCCAGGCCGACGACGTCGCCGGCCTGGTCAAGTTCGCAAAGCGCGAGCGTGTGGGGCTGGTCGTGCTCGGCCCCGAGGCGGCGGTGGCAGCCGGGGCCGGCGACGCGCTGAGAGACGCCGGCCTGGCCGTCTTCGGTCCCGACCGCGAGCCGGGCCGGATCGAGTCCAGCAAGTCGCATGCCAAGGAGCTGATGCGCAGGGCCGGCATCCCGACCGCCGACTACGCGGTCTTCACCGAGGCCGAGCCGGCCCGCCGCTGGGCGCGCGAGCGCGATGGCCAGGTCGCGGTCAAGGCCGACGGCCTCGCGCTCGGCAAGGGCGTCGTGGTCGCCGGCGCCCCGGCCGAGGCGGAGGCCGCGATCGACGCCATGCTGGTCGAGCGCAGCTTCGGCCGCTCGGGCGCGACCGTCGTCCTCGAGGAGCGGATGTCCGGGCCGGAGGTGAGCCTGCTCGCCTTCACCGACGGCACCACCGTCGTGCCGCTGGTGCCGGCGCGTGACTTCAAGCGCGCGCGGGAGGGCGACGGCGGGCCGAACACAGGCGGCATGGGCGCCTACTCGCCGCCGGTCGGCGTCGATGAAGCGCTGGTCCAGACCGCGCTCGAGACGATCCTGAAGCCGGCGGTCAGGGAGCTCTCGGAGATGGGTCATCCGTACCGCGGCGTCCTCTACGCTGGCCTGATGCTGACCGCCGGCGGCCCGCGCGTGCTCGAGTTCAACGCCCGCTTCGGCGACCCCGAGGCCCAGGTCGTCCTGCCCCGGCTCCAGTCGGACCTGGTGGCCCTCATGCTCGCCTGCGCGCGCGGCGAGCTGGCGTCGCAGCCCGACCCGCGCTGGACCGACCGCAGCGCGGTCGGGATCGTGGTCGCGTCGGGCGGCTATCCCGACAGCTACGAAACCGGGTTCCCGATCGACGGCCTGGGCACGATTCCGCCCGGCGTGCTCGTTTTTCACGCCGGCACCCGGTACGTTCCCGGCCGCGGCCTGCTCACCTCCGGCGGCCGCGTGGTGACCGCGGTCGGCATCGGCGCCAGCGTGCCCGAGGCCCGGCTGGCGGCGCTCTCCGGAGCGGTGCGGGTACGATTCAGCGGGGCCTATTTCCGATCGGATATCGCACAGGAGGCTGCTCTTGGCTGAGGTGGGCGTGATTCTCGGCAGCAAGTCGGACCTGCCGCTCATGGAGAGCTGCATGCGGCAGCTGGAGGCACTCGGGATCGGTGCCGAGCTCAAGGTCTGCAGTGCGCACCGCGATCCCGCAGGGGTCATGCAGTGGGCGTCGAGCGCCCGGGAGCGAGGGCTGCGGGTGGTCATCGCGGCCGCCGGCGGCGCCGCCCACCTGCCGGGCGTGGTGGCGGCGTGGACCGACCTGCCGGTGATCGGCGTACCGGTGCCGACCCAGCACCTCGGGGGCCAGGACAGCCTCTACTCGATCGTCCAGATGCCGGCCGGGATCCCGGTGGCGACGGTGGCCATCGGCGAGGCGGGCGCCAAGAACGCGGCCTGGCTGGCGGCCCGCATACTCGGCCTCAGCGACAGCCAGACGGCTGAGCGTCACGGCGAGATGCGGCGGGCGCTCGCGGCGGGTTAGTGGCCAGGCGCACCCGGCCGCGCCTGCGGCTCACCGACACCACCTTCCGCGACGGCAATCAGTCGCTGCTGGGCGGTCGTCTGCGGCCCTCCGAGATCCTGCCCATCGCAAAACAGATGGACAGCGTCGGCTTCTACTCGATGGAGGCCTTCGGCGGTGCCACCTTCGAGACCTACCTGCGGATGGGTGAGGACCCCTGGACCTACCTCCGGGAGCTCAACCACGCCACCCCCAACACGCCGCTCCAGGCGCTGATACGCGGGCAGAACCTGGTCGGTCAGCGCAACTACGCGGATGACGCGGTCGAGCTCTTCGTCAAGCACGCCGCCCGGTGCGGGGTCGACTTCTTCCGGGTCTTCGACCCGCTCAACGACCTGCGCAACATGGAGGCGGCCATCCGGGCCGCCAAGCGGGCCAAGAAGCGCGTCCAGGGCGCGCTCTGCTACGCGATCAGCCCGGTGCACGACGTCGACCTCTGGTGCTCTCTGGCCAAGGGCATGGAGGAGCAGGGGATCGACGACCTGGTCATCAAGGACACGTCCGGCCTGCTCTCGCCCCAGGCGACCTGGGAGCTGGTGACGGCGCTGCGGGACGCGGTGAGCCTGCCCATCGTCATCCATTCCCACTGTTCCAGCGGGATGGCGCCCATGGCCTACATGGCCGGGATCGAAGCCGGCGCGGCGGTCGTCGACACGGCCGTCTCGCCGCTGGCCTGGGGCGCCTCGCAGCCCGGCTGCGAGAGCGTCGTGGCCGCCCTCGCCGGCGGCGACTACGACACCGGGCTCGACCTCGACCGGCTGGCCGAGATCAAGGACGACCTGGAGCGGGCCAAGTGGCTCCACGCCGAGCACTGGTCGCCCTTCGTCGACCGCGTCGACGCCGACATCCTGCGCTACCAGCTGCCCGGCTTCATGCTCGAGCAGATCGCCTCCGAGCTCGACCGCCACGAGTCGCGCAACCGGATGAAGGAGGTGCTGGAGGAGGTCCGCCGCGTGCGCGCCGACCTCGGCTATCCGCCGCTGGTGGCACCGGTTCGCCAGCTGATCGCATCGCAGGCCGTCTTCAACGTCCTCGGCTCGGAGCGCTACGCGACGGTGACGCAGGAGCTGAAGGACTACCTGCAGGGCCTCTACGGCCAGCCCCCCAAGCCGGCCGATCCCGACGTCCGGCGGATGGTGCTGGGCAACGACCAGCCGATCACGATCCGGCCCGCCGACCTGCTTGAGCCTCAGATCGATGGCGCCCGCGCCGAGCTGCGGAAGCAGAAGCTGGAGGCGACCGACGACGCGGTTCTCACCTACCTGCTCTTTCCGGCGATCGCGGTCAGGTTCCTGCGCGGGGAGTTCGCTCCGCGCGAGGAGGCGCCGTCCGACCCGGGAGAGAAGGGCCAGCCGCAGTCCGGGGAGGCAGCGCCGGAGACGGCCGAAAAGCCGGCTCCGGGCCCGGAGGAGACGCAGCCCGAGCCTGCGCCGGAACCCGCGGCGACCACCGCCGAGTTCGAGGTTGAGGTCGAGGGAGAGGTTTTCAAGGTGAGGGTCTCGGGCGCCGGCGTCCAGGTCGCGCCCCAGGCCGGGGGCGGCGGCCAGAAGGCGGCCGCGCCGGCCAAGGCACCAGCGCGGGAGGGCGCGGTGGTGGCTCCCATGCAGGGGCTGATCGTCAAGCTGCCCGTGAAGAAGGGGGACACCGTCAAGCTCGGCGACGTGGTGGCCGTGCTCGAGGCCATGAAGATGCAGAACGACATCGTCAGCTCGGCCGCGGGCAGCGTCCAGGAGGTCTACGTGAAGGAGGGCGACGTGGTCACGCCCAACCAGGCTCTGCTCGCCATCGGCTGATGCGCGTCGCCCTTCTGGGAACCGGCAAAATGGGTGCCGCCATCGCCCGGCGCCTGGCCGCCGCCGGGTTTGACATCGTGCTCTGGAACCGCACCCGCGAGCGAGCGGAAGCGGTCGGAGCCGGACGCGTGGCGGCGACGCCGGCCGAGGCCGCCAGCGGTGCCGCCGCGGTGCTCAGCATCGTCACCGACGCCGCCGCCGTTCGCTCCGCCTACTTCGGCCTCGATCCGGACCCCGCCCAGCTGATCGTCGAGATGTCGACCGCCGGCGTGGCCGTACTCGAGGAGCTGGCCGCCCGCTTCCCGCGCGTCCTGGCCGCGCCCGTCCTGGGCAGCGTGCCGGCAATCGAGGCCGGCAGCGCGCTGGTCTACTGCGGGGGGTCGGCGGCGGACTTCGAGGCCGCCCGCCCGGTGCTCTCCGCGTTTGGCAGCCCTGAGCTGGTCGGCACCGCGAGCGACGCGATCGGGCTCAAGCTCGTCAACAACTCGATGCTGGCCGGCTGCAGCCTGGTCGCCGCCGAGCTGCAGGCGGCGGGCGAGGCGGCGGGCCTGGACCCCGAGCGCGTCTTCGCGATCCTGGAGCGGACGATGCCCTACCTGCGTGCCCGCAAGCGGGGGTACACCGAGCACGACCATCAGCGCCCGCTCTTCTTTCTGCGCGACCTGGTCAAGGACGTGGACCTGGCGCTCGACCTCTTCCATCGATCGACCGCCCCGGCGCCGCTGATCGCGCTTTCCCGGGAGCTGTACGCGGCCGCCGTTTCCGAACACGGGGAGGAGGAGTTCACGGCCGTGATCGAGCGCTACCGCTTCTCCGCTGACCCGCGCACCTAAGCTGAGGATCCATGGCCAAGCTGTTCAAGAAGGTCCTGATCGCCAACCGCGGCGAGATCGCGGTCCGCATCATGCGCGCCTGCCGGGAATTGGGCATCCCGACCGCCGCCATCTACTCGGACGCCGACCGGGACGCGATCCACGCCAGATACGCTGACGAGGCGCACCACATCGGCCCGGCGCCGCCCAGCGAGTCGTACCTGAAGCTCGAGAAGATCGCGCAGCTCGCCGCCGACATCGGCGCCGAGGCCATCCATCCCGGTTACGGCTTCCTGTCCGAGCGTCCTGAGTTCCCGGAGGCCTGCACCGCGCGCGGCCTCGCCTTCATCGGCCCGCCGGCCGGGGCCATGCGCGCCATGGGCTCGAAGCTGGAGGCCAAGGCGCTGGCCCGCCAGCACGGAGTCCCCGTCACACCGGGCTCGGACGCCATCGACGATCCCGAGAAGGCGGCCGCCATTGCGCGCGAGATCGGGTTCCCCGTCATCGTCAAGCCGAGCGGCGGTGGGGGCGGAATCGGCATGAAGGTGGTGGAGGAGGAGTCGGACCTGGTGCCGGCCATCCAGTCCGCGACCAACGCGGCCCGCTCGGCCTTTGGCGATCCGACCGTGTACGTCGAGAAGTACGTCGCCAAGCCGCGCCACATCGAGATCCAGGTCATCGCCGACACCCACGGCAACGCCGTGCATCTGGGCGAGCGTGAGTGCTCGATCCAGCGCCGCCACCAGAAGATCCTGGAGGAGACCCCGTCACCCGCCGTCACCCCCGACATCCGCCGCCGGATGGGCGAGGCGGCGATCAAGGCGGTGAAGGCGGCCGGCTACGCCAACGCCGGCACCGTCGAGTTCATCTTCAGCGAGGGCGAGTTCTACTTCCTCGAGGTCAACGCGCGCCTCCAGGTGGAGCACCCGATCACAGAGGAGGTGACGGGCATCGACCTGGTCAAGGAGCAGATCCGGGTGGCGGCCGGCCAACCGCTCTCCTTCCGGCAGGAGGACGTGACCTGGACCGGGCACGCGATCGAGATGCGGATCAATGCCGAGGACCCGGCGCGCAAGTTCATCCCCAACCCGAGGCGCATCTCGCGCTGGGTGGCGCCCAGCGGGCCTGGCGTGCGGGTCGACTCCGGCTTCGGTCCGGGCTCCGACGTCCCGCCCAACTACGACTCCCTGGTCGCCAAGCTGATCGTCCATGCCGCCGATCGGGGCGCCGCGATCGCCCGCGCCCAGCGCGCTCTGCGGGAGTTCGTGCTGGTCGGTCCGGCCACCACCATCCCCTACCACCGGGCGATCCTCGAGGCGCCCGATTTTCGAGCCGGCAACCTCACGACGCGCTTCATCGAGGATCATCCCGAGCTGCTGGAGCAGATGCGCGGCTACCTGGACGAGGTTTCACCCCTGGACTACGGTTCCGACGCCAGGAGGGTGGCGGCGGCGGCGGCGGCCGTGGCCGCTGTCGTGGGAGGGACGCAGAGCTGATCCGGATCGAGGATCGCGGCCGGCTCCGGCTCATGACGATCGACCGGCCCGAGAAGCGCAATGCGCTCTCCCTGGCCCTGATCCGCAGCCTCCGCGACGCGCTCCTCGACGCCGAGGCGGCGGGCCAGGTGCGGGGCGTGCTGATCAGCGGCGCCGGTCCGAGCTTCAGCGCGGGCGTCGACCTCGACGAGTTCGCCGGCGCCTCGCCGGAGAGCGTGCGGGTGCTGATCGAGTCGCTCCGCGACCTCTGCGCGACCGCCCGCAACCTGCCCAAGCCGGTCGCCTGTGCGATTCGGGGCCACTGCCTGGGCGGCGCCCTCGAGTTCTGCCTGGCGTGCGACTTCCGGGTCTGCTCGCCCTCGGCCCGCTTCGGCATGCCGGAGGTCGTGATCGGCATCCCGTCGGTGATCGACGCCGCTCTCTTCCGGCACTACATCGGCCTGGGCCGGGCCAAGGAGATGCTGCTCACCGGCGACCTCGTCGCGGCCGAGGACGCGCTGGCCTGGGGCCTGGTCAACCGGATGGTCGCCGAGGAGGCGCTGAACGAGACCGCGGTCGAGCTGCTCGAGCACGCGGCGCGGCACGCGCCGTCGGCCATCCGCACGCAGAAGGAGCTGATCGAGGACTGGATGAACCGGGGCCTCCAGGAGTCGATCGAGGCATCGGTGCCCGCTCTGGTCGATGCCTTCCGTGACGGCGCCCCCCAGCGGACGGCCGCCGCGATGCTGGACAAGCGCCGGCCTTGAGCCGGCTCGACCACTCCGAGGAGCGGCCGCACCGGACACTCTCGTCGCGCGAGCTGGCCCGGGCCGGCCCTCTGGCGCTGGTCATCGACGAGGTCGAGTGGCCGGGTGGGCGGCGGCACGACTACCGCTGGATGCGGGCCACCTCGGCCGCCTTCGTCGTCCCCTTCTTCGAAGACCGGAGCACGGTTCTCGTCCGGCAGTGGCGCTACCCGTGGCAGGAGACGTCCTGGGAGGTGCCGGCGGGGACGCTGGAGGAGGGCGAGGACCCGCTCGCCTGCGCCCGCCGAGAGCTGGCGGAGGAGGCCGGGCTCGAGGCGGAGCGCTGGACGCCCCTGGGCGTGCTCCGGGCTTCGGCGCTGATGGACAACCGCCAGCATCTCTTCCTCGCCCGCGAACTGCGCGAGGTCGGCCGGGCGCCGGAGGGCTACGAGGAGGACATGGTGGTGCGCCGGCTTCCGTTCGCCGAAGCGCTGGAGGAGGCGCTGAACGGCGGCATCATGCACGCCACCGCGGTCGCCGCGCTGGCCCGCGCGGCCCGCGCGCTGGGTCTCTAGAACCTGGTCTTCAGGAACCCTTGTCGGGCGGCGAGGTCGGGCGGCGAGGCCGGCCTAGCGGATGACCGGCACGTCGAGGTCGAACTCGGTCGCCGCCGGTCTTCCGTTGGTGTCGAGCAGCGCCGTGCCCACCGACAGCCGGTAGTTGCCGGAGGCCAGCGGCGCCGCGGGCGTGAGCGTGACAATCCGCCCGCTGGCGACCACCGTCGCCGGGACCGGCTTGCCGGCGGCGTCGGTGAGCCGCACGGTGCCGGCCGGGGCCGCCGGCGCCAGGTAGGAATCCATCTCGACCACGACCTTGCCTCCCGTGAGGCTCACGCCCAGCACCTCGGGACCCTGCCCGTAGGGTCGCGGCGCCGAGTCGGAGGCGCTCGCGACCACCGCCTTCCCGTTGGGGCCTGACACCACCAGCAGCGTCTCGTCGAGCTGCGAGGTGTCCTTGCCGGACTTGTCGGCGAGCACCACGCGAACCGTCTCGTGGACGCCGTCCTGGCCGCGGAAGGCGGCGATCGTGAACCAGCGCTGGATGCCGGCGGCGGGGGCGGCCAGCCGGGCCGAGCTGGCCGTGACGGCGGCCGCCGCGGCCGGGTTGCCGGCCTGGCGCGCATTCTCGAAGGCGCCCACGACGGGGCTGGCGGCGTCGACGCTGAGGCCGGAGCCACCAGCCGGCTGCCCGACCGCGAGCTTGCCGCCGCCGGTCATCGCGATCGAGCCGCCCGGCGAGACCGCCAGGCCGGCCGCCGAGGCGGAACCCAGCACGCGATCGCTTCCATCGGCCCCGACATCGTGGATCTTGCCGCCGGCTTCGGCGACGACCCGGCCGGCCGCGGGCCAGTCGGCGGCGGTGACTCCGCTCAGCGCCGCCAGCCGGGTCGGCGACTGGCCGGTTGGATCGGCCGTGAAGATGCCGTCCGCGGTCGCGTAGAGCACCTTGGAGCCGTCCGGGGCCCAGGCCAGGAAGGTGGCCGCGCCCGCCGGCCAGGCCGTTTCCTTGCCGCTCCCGAAGTCCAGCTCGTGCAGCGAGCGGTCGCCGGCCGCGTACAGAAGCCGGGTGCCGTCGGGGGCGAACCAGGCGCTGGTCGCCGCCGCCTGCAGCTTGACCTCGTGTCCCTGCGGGTCCGTGGCCTGGGTTGCCGACGCGTACTGGGCCCGCCCCGAGAAGCCGGCCGCGATCGCGGTCACGCCCGGCGCCGGAGCCGCCTGGACGCTGCCGTTGGTCCACGCCTTGAGCTGGCCGGCCTGCACGAAGGCGATCCCGCCCTGGCCCTGGTCGGAGCTGAGGGCGAAGGCGGTGACGCCGGACTCGGCCAGCACCTCGGGCGAGCCCCCGTCCGCGGGAACCAGCTGGAGCGCGCCCGAGGGCGAGAGCGAAGCGATCTTGCCCTGATAGGTCCACTGCGGCTTGGCGTCAGCCGCGGGCGCCAGGACCGTGATGTCCAGGGCCGGCGCGGGCGGCGGGGTGGCGGTTGCGGTGGGCGCCGGAGTCGGCGCCGGCTTGACCGTGAAAACGGCCGCCGGGGCCGCCGGCACCGATCGGCCCTGCTGGGTCTCGGCCGGCTTGGAGAGGACCACCGTGTACTGCGTATTGGGCGCGAAGGAGGCGACCGGGACGATCTTGACCTGGGTGTCCGAGCTCCATTCGTAGGAGACGGCGGTGGCCGGCTGGACCTGCAGGGAGCTCTCGACGCTCTGCCGGTTCATGGGCTGGCTGAAGGTGAGCACGACCGGCTGCACGGCGGCGACCGGGGTGGTGGGGTCGACGTTGGCGCGGATCAGGACGGTCCGGTCGCCGCCGCCGCCCGAGGTGGTGTAGACCACGACCGCGATCAGGACCGCCCCGGCGGCGGCCATCGCCCACGCCACCCGCTGGGGCGCCCAGAGCCGGCGCCACCAGCCCATGCGAGGCTCGGCGCTCTCCCAGGCCTCCTGCATCAGGTGGCGGCGGAGCTGGGAGCGAAATGCCGGGTCGGCGCTCACCTCGGGGGCGTGCACGCTGCGCAGGGACTGGGCCAGGCGGCGGTCGCCCGGGTCGGGGAAGAGGTCGTCGATCTCCGGGTCGGGCCGCCAGCTCATGCGCGCGACCTCATGCCGACCACTCCTCGCGGTTTTCGCGCAGCCTGCTCACGCCCCGATGGATGAGGAGCTTCACGGCGCCCGGGGTCTTGCCCATGACCGCCGCGATGTCGTCGATCTTCATGTCCTCCTGGAACTTGAGGACGAGGGCCGTGCGCTGGGCTCGAGGCAGCTTCTCGACGATCGCCCAGATCCGGCGGATCTCGTCGTTCTGGAGCGCGACCTCCTCGATCCCGGGCCCGGGGGCCGAGATCGCGATCTGCTGGTCGATGTCCTCGGTCGGGCGCGCCGAGCGGTAGCGGTCGTGGACGGCGTTGACGGCGATCTGGTAGAGCCATGCCGAGAAGGGCCGCCCCGTGTGCTGGTAGCGACCGATTCCCCGGAGGGCCTTGATGAAGACCTCCGAAGTCACATCCTCCGCGGCGTTCTGGTCTCTCACCCTTGAAAACACAAACCTGTAGATCTGGTGGAAGTGGCGATCGTAGAGCTCACCGAACGCGGTCGGATCCTGCTTCGCCCGCTCGACGAGGGAGATCTCGTCCGCGTGCTCCGGCAGACTGCTCACGAGCCTCTTCGAGACCCAGAACGGGTCATGGGCACGGGTGGTTACGGGTCGAGGCCATGCAGCCCGGGATTATGAACTTGGGGCCTTTCCCGGCCGGGCTCGCGAGCACCCCTCTCTATAATTCCCAGCGCCCCTTGCCCAGTCCCCGCAGGAGCCGTCCCGCCCCTTGATCGAGCGCTATCTGCCGCCTCGCATTCGCGAGATCTGGTCTGACCGCCGCCGCTTCGAGCTCTGGCTTCAGGTCGAGCTGCTGGCCTGCGAAGCGTGGTCGGAGCGGGGTCGCATACCCCGCGAGGCGCTGCCCAAGCTCCGCGCCGCCACCTTCGACATCGACCGCATCCGCGAGGTGGAGGAGTCGGTCGGCCACGACGTGATCGCCTTCCTGACCGTGGTCGGCGAGAGCGTCGGCCAGCCCGAGGCCCGCTACCTGCACCTGGGCATGACCAGCTCCGACGTCATCGACACCGCCTTCGCCCTCCAGATCCGGGAGAGCGCCCAGGTGATCCTGGAGGACCTCCGCGCGCTCCGCGGCGCGGCCGCCGAGCTGGCGCGAAAGCACCGCCGCACGCCCATGGTCGGGCGGACCCACGGCATCCACGCCGAGCCGATCACCTTCGGTCTCAAGGTCGCGGGCTGGGTCGCCGAGCTCGATCGCGGGATCGCTCGCCTCGAGGCGGCCGCCTCCCAGGTCGCCGCGGGCAAGCTGTCGGGCGCGGTCGGAACGCACGCGACCATCCCGCCCGAGGTCGAAGAGCACGTCTGCCGCGCCCTCGGCCTGGAGGTCGACCCGGTCTCGACGCAGGTGGTGTCGCGCGACCGCCACGCCGCGTTCATGGCCGCGCTGGCGGTTGCGGCGGCGACCATGGAGCGCATCGCCACCGAGGTCCGCCATCTTCAGCGGAGCGAGGTCAGCGAGGCGCTGGAGCCCTTCGGCAGGGAGCAGAAGGGCTCCAGCGCGATGCCCCACAAGCGCAACCCGATCCTGACCGAGCGGATCAGCGGCCTGGCCCGCGTCGTCCGCGGCTACGCGGCGACCGAGCTCGAGAACGTGGCCCTGTGGCATGAGCGGGACATCTCCCACTCGAGCGCCGAGCGGGTCATCTTCCCGGACGCCTGCGCGCTCGTCGACTACATGGCCCAGCAGCTGCGAAAGGTCGTCGCCGGCCTCGACGTGCGCGTCGAGCAGATGGCCCGCAACCTCGATCTCTGGGGCGGGGTCGTGTACTCGCAGCGGGTCATGCTCGCCCTGGTCGAGAGCGGGATGTCCCGGGAGGACGCCTACCGGCTGGTCCAGCACGCCGCCCACCAGGCCATCGACGGCCACGGAGGCTTTCGAGAGAACCTTCTCGAGAGCGAGGAGGTCCAGGCCCGTCTCGGCGGCCACCTGGACGAGCTCTTCGACCCCACCGCTTACTTCGAGCACGTCGAGGCCGCCTTCGAGCGGCTGGGACTGCTCACCGCAACGGAGGCAACAGTTTGATCGCCGGACCAGCCCTGACCGACACCGAGCTCGACCTGCCCGTCTTCTCCAAAGGCAAGGTCCGCGACACCTACGAGCTGGATGACGACCGGCTCCTGATGGTCGCCACCGACCGCCTCTCCGCCTTCGACCACGTGCTGCCCACCGGCATCCCGGACCGCGGAAAGGTGCTCACCCAGCTGTCCATCTTCTGGTTCAGCCAGACGCACGACTTCCAGGAGAACCACCTGGTCTCGGGAATGGTTCCCGACCTGCCCGAGGCGGTGCGTGAGCGGGGCCGAGACCTGGCCGGCCGGTTCATGATCGTCCGCCGCGCCAAGCGGATCGACATCGAATGCGTGGTCCGGGGTTACCTGGCCGGGTCGGCCTGGGCCGAGTACGAGCAGACCGGGACGCTGGCGGGCGAGGAGCTGCCCAAGGGCCTGCAGCAGTCGCAGAAGCTGCCGTCGCCGATCTTCAGCCCCGCCACCAAGGCGGACACCGGCCACGACGAGAACATCACCTTCAAGCAGATGTCGAAGGCGGTTGGCGCCCGGCTGGCCGGGGAGCTTCGCGACCGGAGCCTCGAGCTCTACCGGTTCGCCGCCGATTTCGCCGAGAAGCGAGGCCTGATCCTGGCCGACACCAAGTTCGAGTTCGGCACCGTCGGCAAGCGGGTGATCCTGATCGACGAGGCGCTCACGCCGGACAGCTCGCGCTACTGGGATGCCGCCAGCTACCGCGTGGGCGGCTCGCCCGACTCGTACGACAAGCAGTTCGTGCGGGACTGGCTGGCCAAGAGCGGCTGGGACAGGGACTCGGAGCCGCCCACGCTGCCGGGCGAGATCGTGGCCCAGACCCGGGAGCGCTACCTCACCGCCTACCAGCGGATCGTCGGCAAGCCCCTCTTCCCGCCGCGCGAGCGCAACCAGTGAAGCTGCTGGCCCGGGTGGTGGTCACGCCCAAACCGGTCGTCAACGATCCCCAGGGGGTGACGGTCGGGCAGGGCCTGCGCAGCCTGGGCTTCGACGAGGTCGAGGACGTGCGCGTGGGCAAGTACGTCGAGGTCCGCCTCGAGGCGGACAGCGAGCGGCAGGCGAAGGGTCGCATCGAGGAGATGTGCACCAAGCTGCTCGCCAACGGCGTGATCGAGGATTTCCGCTTCGAGGTGACGCCGACCGCATGAGGTTTGGGGTCGCCGTCTTCCCGGGCACCTGGTCGGACCGCGACTGCGGCTGGGTGATCGACCAGGTTCTCGACTCCAGCGTCGAGCTCCGCTACCTGTGGCACAAGGAGCGCGACCTGAAGGGCGCCGACTGCGTCATCCTCCCGGGCGGCTTCAGCTACGGCGACTACCTCCGGACCGGCGCCATCGCGCGCTTTGCGCCCCTCATGGAGTCGGTGGCCGAGTTCGCCGCGCGCGGGGGCCTGGTCTGGGGGATCTGCAACGGCTTCCAGATCCTTTGCGAGGCCGGGCTGCTGCCGGGAGCGCTGATGCGCAACGACGCTCTCGAGTTCCGGTGCGAGTGGACCAACCTGCTGGTCGAGCGCACCGACACCCCCTTCACGTCGATGTGCGAGCAGCGCCAGGTGCTCCGCGTCCCCATCTCGCACGGCGAGGGCAACTACTTCGCCGACCCGGCGACGCTCTCGCGGCTCGAGCAGCAGAACCAGGTCGTCTTTCGCTACTGCGCCGCCGACGGCCTTGTCGTGCCGGCCGCCAACCCCAACGGGTCGGTCCACAACATTGCCGGCATCGTCAATGAGCGTGGCAACGTGCTCGGGATGATGCCGCACCCCGAGCGCTGCGCCGAAGAGGAGCTGGGCGGTACCGACGGGCTGCTCCTCTTCCGCTCGGCCGCCGCGCACGCCCTGCAGGTCCTGACCACTTGAGCGTCGCCATCGACGACAAGAAGCTGAAGGAGGTCGCGCTCACGCGCGACGAGTACCGCGCTCTGGTGGAGCGGCTGGGGCGGGAGCCCAACGACGTGGAGCTGGGCATGGCCGGCGTGCTCTGGTCGGAGCACTGCTCCTACAAGACCTCAAAGCCGCTCCTGCGCCGCCTGCCCACGAACGGGCCGTCGGTGCTCCAGGGACCGGGCGAGAACGCGGGCGTCGTCGACGTCGGCGAGGGCTGGGCGGTCGCCTTCAAGGTGGAGTCGCACAACCATCCGAGCGCGATCGAGCCCTACCAGGGGGCCGCCACCGGGGTCGGGGGCATCCTCCGGGACGTGATCGCCATGGGCGCGCGGCCGATCGCGATTCTCGACTCGCTCCGCTTCGGGCCGCTGGCCGGATCGCGCCGCCACTTCGAGGGCGTGGTCGCCGGCATCGCCGGCTACGGCAACTGCATGGGGATTCCCACGGTGGGCGGCGAGGTCTATTTCGAGGACTGCTACGCGCAGAACCCGCTGGTCAACGCCATGTGCGTGGGGCTGCTCCGCTCCGACCACCTGAAGCGTGCCGCCGCCACCGGCACCGGCAACTCGCTGATGCTGGTCGGGGCCCCGACCGGACGGGACGGGATCCACGGCGCCTCCTTCGCCTCCCTCGAGCTCGATGACGACGTCGAGGAGCGGCGGCCGGCGGTCCAGGTCGGCAACCCCTTTCTCGAGAAGTGCCTGCTCGAGGCCTGCATGGAGCTGAGCTCGATCGAGGCCGTGGTGGCGATCCAGGACCTGGGGGCGGCGGGCCTGACCTCGAGCGTGGCCGAGGCCGCCAGCCGCGGCGCTTCCGGCGCGAAGATCGATGTCTCGCGCGTGCCCCGCCGGGAGTCCGGCATGAGCCCCTACGAGGTGATGCTCTCGGAGTCCCAGGAAAGGATGCTGGTCGTCGTGGCGCGGGGCCGGGAGGAGGAGGTGCGGCACGTCTTCGACGCCTGGGACCTGGAGGCCGCGGTGATCGGCGAGGTGACCGACGACGGCCATCTCACGGTGTTCGACGGCGGCGAGCAGGTGGCGCGGATCCCGATCCAGGTGCTCACGGAGGCGCCCTCGCGGCGGGCGGATTCGGCGCCGCCGTCCGAGCCGCGGCCGCTGCCGCTGCCGCCCGGCGGCCTGGCCGAGGTCGACCTGGCCGAGGCGCTGCTCAAGCTGGCCGGCTCCCCCAACCTGTGCAGCCGGCGCCCGGTCTACCGGCGCTACGACCACATGGTTGGCGACGGGACGGTGATCGCGCCCGGGGGGGATGCCGCCGTGGTCCGGATCAAAGGAACCCGGCGGGCGGTGGCGATGACGATCGACGGCAACGGCCGCTACTGCCGGCTCGATCCCTTCGTCGGGGCCCAGATCGCGGTGGCCGAGGCCGCCCGCAACCTGGCGGCGGTCGGCGCCCGCCCGCTGGCGCTCACCGACTGCCTCAACTTCGGCAACCCCGACCGGCCCGAGATCTACTGGCAGCTCGAGGAGGCGGTGGCCGGCATCACGACGGCCTGCCGGGCGTTCGACCTGCCCGTCGTCTCCGGCAACGTCTCCCTCTACAACGAGTCCGAGACGGGGGGCTCGATCGACCCGACGCCGATCATCGGCATGGTCGGGCTGCTCGACGACTACTCGAAGCGTTGCGACGCCGCTCTCAAGGACGAGGGCGACTTCGTCCTCTTGGTCGGCACCACCGGCGACGACCTCGGCGGCTCGGAGTTCATGAAGGTGATCCACGACCACGTGGGAGGGCAGCCGCCGCGCGTCGACCTCGCGGCCGAGCGCGCGGTGCGCGCCTTTGTCGTCGACGCCATCCACTCCGGCCTGCTGCGCTCGGCGCATGACTGCGCCGAGGGCGGAATGCTGGTGGCGCTGGCGGAGTCCTGCCTGCTCGGCAATCGGGGCGTCCGCTGCCCCGAGCTGCGGCCGGACGACGGCATCTCGCTGGCGGCCGCCTTCTTCGCCGAGTCGCAGGCGCGCTTCGTGGTCAGCGCCGGCTCGCGGGCGATGCCCGAGCTGCAGGCCCGGGCCCGCCGCCATCACGTCAACATCGAGCTCCTCGGCAACGTTCACGGCGACCGCCTGGTCTTCGACGGCCAGCTCGACCTGGCGCTTTCCGACCTGCGCCAGCGGTGGGAGCACGGGCTGGTGCCGCCGTCCGGCGTCGCCCGGCCTGACCTCCTGGAGGGCCACGCCTAG
>CAYLIP010000033.1:0-29911 GCA_964383855.1 uncultured Actinomycetes bacterium
GAGTCCCGTCTACCGTCACCTGTTCCACGTCCCCTACCTCGGCTACCTGGTGGTGGCGAGCCAGTCGCCGGTGGTGCGGCTCGCGGTCCTCCTTCTCGCGGCTCTGGGATTCGTCCTGCTCTGGTGGCGCTCGGACGAGGGCTGACAGGTGACCCGGACCGGCGCGCGGTTGCTCGGATTCGCGATGGTGCTGCTCGGCGCCGTCGTGGCTTTCGCGCCGCCCCCGGCGCGCGCCACGCACGCCGCGATGACGGGCACGGCCGCGAACCCCTCCAATCTCGCCGCCAACCAGACACTCACCGGCCCGACCGGTCTGACCGCGACCGGCCGCCGCCTCAGCGTCACGCTGACCTGGGCGGCCGCGGCGCCCAGCAACGGCAATGGCAACGGCTACGCGATCACGGGCGTGAACAACGGCCTCAGCGCCGCCTGCCCGGCGGCGGCCGCCTCGTACACGACCTGGGTCGGCAGCACGGTCAGCGCGACGCTGACCTTCACCGACACCGGGTCGCTCGCCAGCGGGATTCCCGGCACCTACGTGTGCTACCTGGTCCAGACCGGTTACAGCTCTGGGGGACCGCCCTGGGCCAGCCGGCCGCAGTGGACCAACCAGGGCAGCCTGGCCACCGTCGCCTTCCTGCTGGCCCCGGCGGCCAGCGTCCAGACCGGGGCCGAGGCGACGGGCACGACCAGCGTGGCGCCCAGTCTCGGCGCCGGCAGCACGGCGGGCAACCTGCTCGTCGCAACCGTCGTCAGCCCCGACGCCACCACCGCCTTCACCGGACCTGCCGGCTGGACGCTGGCCGCCCGCGCCAGCCTGGCCGGAACCGGCGCCGGCGAGATCTGGTATCGGGCGGGCGCCCCGGCTGGCACCACCACCGCGACCTGGAGCGACGCGGCGGCCACCGCGATAGAAGCCCAGATGTCGGAGTTCAGCGGCGTCTCGGCGCTCGACGTCACCGGCACCGTGACCGCGGCCGCCGCCTCCCTGACCGCGACCGCGGCCACCGCCTCGGCCACCGCCACGCCGGGTGAGCTGGCCGTCACCGTATTCCAGGGGGCGGGCGGCAGCAACCCTTCGTTCATTTCGGGCGCGGGCTGGACCAACATGGTCACCGACCGCGGCAACCGCTACGTCGGCGACTACCAGTTCCAGGCGGCCGCCGGGGCCGAGAGCGAGACCATGACCAGCAGCAAGACGGTGACCTGGGCCGGGGTGATCGCCGCCTTCAAATAAGAAAGGACCCGGGCGGCTTGGCCCGGGCCCCTTCACGCTCAGCTCAGCGGAATACTGCTACTCGGAGCCCTCGCTGCCCTGGTGGGCGTGCTCACGCGGCCGGTCGCCGCGGCCATGGCCGTTGCGCGGTCCCCGGTCGCGGCCGCCCCGGTCGCGGCCTCCGCGGTCTCGCGGTCCGCCCCGCCGGTCGTCGCGCTGCTCGGGCGGCCTGGAGAGGGCGTCGGCCATCACGTCGAGGTCGATCTTCTCGTCGACCGGCTCGCCCCGCGACTGGAGCTCCTCCACCGCCGCCTGGCGGGAGAGGTTGAGCCGGCCCTGGCTGTCGATCTCGGTGGCCTTGACCACGATCTCGTCGCCGACGTTGACGACCTCCTCCACCCTCTCGACCCGATGGTCGGTGAGCTTGGAGATGTGCACCAGCCCGTCCTGGTTGGGAAGCACCTCGACGAAGGCGCCGAAGGGCATGATCCGGACCACCTTGCCGCGGTAGATGCGGCCGATCTCCACCTCGTCGGTGAGCGACTTGATCCAGTCGATCGCCCGCTTGGCGCCCTCCTGGTCGGTGGACGCGATGAACACGCGCCCATCGTCCTCGATGTCGATCTGGGCGCCGGTCTCCTCGACGATCTTGCGGATCACCTTGCCGCCGGGGCCGATCACGTCCCGGATCTTGTCGGGGTTGATCTGGATGGTGGTGATGCGCGGCGCAAACGGGCTCATCGTGGTCCGCGGCAGCGGGATGACCTCCAGCATCCGCTCGAGGATGAAGAGGCGAGCCTCGCGCGCCTGCTCGAGCGCTTCGGCCATCAGCTCCCGCGTGAGCCCCTTGATCTTGATGTCCATCTGGAGGGCGGTGATGCCCTCGCGGGTGCCGGCAACCTTGAAGTCCATGTCACCCAGCGCGTCCTCGACGCCCTGGATGTCGGTCAGGACGCGGTAGGAGCCCTCCCGGGTGACCAATCCCATCGCGATGCCGGCCACCGGGGCCTTGAGTGGAACCCCGGCGTCCATCATGCAGAGGGTCGAGCCGCACACCGATGCCATCGAGGTGGAGCCGTTGGAGCTCAGGATCTCGCTCACCACACGCATCGTGTATGGCCACTCCTCGAGGCTCGGGAGCACCGCCGACAGCGCCCGCTCGGCGAGCGCCCCGTGCCCGATCTCGCGCCGCCCGGGGCTGCGCAGCGGGCGCGCCTCACCGACCGAGTAGGGCGGCATGTTGTAGTGGTGCATGTAGCGCTTGAACTCCTCGAGCCCGAGGCCGTCCAGCTTCTGCTGGTCGCCCATCGTGCCGAGGGTGACGATCGAAAGCGCCTGCGTCTGGCCGCGCGTGAAGAGCCCGGATCCATGGGTCCGGGGCAGGACGCCCACCTCGACCGAGATCGGACGGATCTCCTTCGGGTTGCGGCCGTCGGGCCGGACCCCCTCCTCGATGATCCGCTGCCGGACGCGGTCCTTCAGCTTCTTGTCGAAGAGCGTGCCGATCACGTCGCGCTGGTCGGGGAAGCGCTCGCCGACCACGGCCAGCGTTTCCGCGCGGAGCGCGTCGAGCGCTGTGCCGCGCGTCGACTTCTCCTTCTTGTAGGCGGCCTCATCGATGCGGGGCGCCACGTACTCGGCGACCGCGTCGACGACGGCCTGGTCGTAGCTGGGCGGGGTGAACTCGATCTTGGGGGTGCCGCAGGCCTCGCGAAGCTCGCTGATTCCGGCGCAGATCTGGCGGATGGCGTCGTGCGCCATCTCCAGCGCATCCACCACCACCTGCTCGCTGACGCCCTTGGCGCCGGCCTCGACCATCAGGATGGCGTCGGCGGTGCCGGCGACCACGAGGTCGAGCTCCGACTCCTCCATCTGCGGGATGGTCGGGTTGACCACCAGGCGGCCGTCGAGATAGCCCATGCGGACGGCGCCGATCGGGCCCTCGAAGGGAATGTCGCTGATCGTCAGCGCCGCCGAGGCGCCGTTGATGGCGAGCGTGGCCGGGTCGCTCTCCTGGTCGACCGAAAGGACGGTGCCCACGACCTGGACGTCGTTGCGGAACCCGGACGGGAAGAGCGGCCGGATCGGCCGGTCGGTGAGGCGGCTGTTGAGGATCGCCTGCTCGGTCGGGCGGCCCTCCCGGCGCATGAAGGCGCCCGGGATCTTGCCCGCGGCGTAGAGCTTCTCCTCGTAGTCGCAGGTCAGCGGGAAGAAGTCGACTCCCTCCCGGGGCGACTTCGACATGGTCGCCGTGCTGAGCACGACGGTGTCGCCCCAGCGGATGATGACCGCCCCGTTGGCCTGCTCGGCCACCCGGCCGGTCTCGATCGTGATCGCCTTGCCGGCGACCTGGATTGTTTTCGTGGTGATCTCCACGCAAATACCTCCATGGCAATGCCCCGGAGGTAGCTCGCGGCCAGGTGCCTGACGGCTCAGGGAGCGGCGATGGCTCGCGCTGCGACCAGAGCCGTCAAGGGCCTGACTGGAGCGATCGCTCCGGGGTCCGCGGTTATAGGGGGCGGCGGGCGCCGTCCCGGTTGTCTATCTCCTGATGCCGAGCTTCGAGATCAGCGAGCGGTAGCGCTCGACGTCGTTGCGGCTCAGGTAGTTCAGCAGCCTGCGCCGCTTTCCGACCAGGAGAAGTAGACCGCGGCGAGAGTGGTGGTCTTTCTTGTTGATCTTGAGGTGCTCGGTAAGCTGGTTGATCCGAGCGGTGAAGATGGCGACCTGGACCTCCGGCGAGCCAGTGTCACCCTCATGGAGCTTGTGCTCCTCGATCACCTTCGTCTTGGTGCTGCCTTCGACTGCCAAACTGATCGGTGATTATACCGGCGCTCTGGCGGCGCCCGTTGACGGTCGCCGCCCTATGGACTGGCATTCTGCTCCTGGCCTTCGACGGCTGGGCCGCGCTGTCGCTCTCTCGAGAGCCGGCGGTGACCAACGACTTCCGTCTCTTCTACATGGCGGCGCGGCTCGTCCTCGAGCGGGGCTGGCCGGCCCTCTACGACTTCGCGGCGCAGCGAGCGGAGGCGGCCGTGCTCGGATTCTCCTGGCAGCCGTTCCTCAACCCGCCGCCGATGGCGGCGCTGGCGCTTCCCTTTGCCGGGCTCCCCTTTTCGATGGCGGTGCTGCCCTGGACGCTGATCCTGGCCGGCGCCCTGGTCGCCTCGGTGCTCCTTGCCGGCTACGGATCGAAGCTCGAGCGCGCGGCCCAGCTGGCGCTGGTCGCCGGCCTCTTCCCCGTCGCCTTCGCGATCATGGTCGGGCAGCCGCCGGCGCTTGTCGCGCTGGCGCTGGCCGCCTCCTGGTGGCTGGTCGGCGCGGGCCGTCCGGTGGCAGGCGGCGCGGTCCTGGGGCTGATCGCTCTGAAGCCGCAGCTGGGTTTCCTGGTGCCGTTGGCGCTGCTGGTCTCCGGACGGTTCCGCGCCGCCGCCACGGCCTTCGGGCTGCTGGCCGCGCTCGCCCTCCTCTCGGCTGCCCTGCTCGACGGGGGGATCGGTCACTACCTGGCCGGCCTGCGAGAAGCGGCCGGCTGGGAGATCAGCCGCCGCTATGCCGTGACCGGCGTCCTCCTGCCGACGCCCTGGGCGGCGCTGGTCGAGGTTGCCGCGGCCGCCGTCGGGCTGGTGGCGGCGCGGCGGCTGCGTGCGCACCTGGATGCGGTCTTCGCGATCGGGGTGGCGGCGTCGCTGCTCGTGACGCCGCACATCGGCATCGAAGACCTGACGGTGCTGGCGCTGGCCGGTCTGCTCCTGCTGCGCCTCCGCCCGCCGGCGTGGCAGGCCGGCCTGATCCTGGCCGGCTATCCCCTCTGTGAGATGGTTCTCGTCTTCAGCCCGGCCGTGCTCCTGGCCTGGCGGCTGGCGTGGCTGGCCTCTCTCCTGCTTCTGCGATCAGACGACCTCGACCGATCCGTCGGAACGGGGGTCGGCGCCTCCCGTCCAGGCCGAGGGACCCTCCCAGGTCAGGGCCTGGGCGTGACCGAAGGTGGTGCTCCGAGGGGGGTGGAGCTCGATCGGGATACCTGAGCCGCCGAGCTCGACGGCGCCCGGATAGTCGGCTTCGACCATGAGCAGGCCGCCCCCCGGCCGCACCCGGACCCGGGGCGCCGCCACCGCCTCCTGGGCGTCCATCCGCGCCGCCGCCAGGTTGACGAAGACCTGGGCCTGGATGACCGGCTGGCCGTCGGCGCCCATCGAGCCCAATGCTGCCCAGCAGCCGCCGCCCGGCCGCGCGGCCATGCCCGGGATCAGCGTGTGCATGGTCTTCTTGCCCGGCTCCAGCCGGTTGACGTGGGCGGGATCGAGCGAGAAGTAGAGGCCCCGGTTGTGGAGAAGGATCCCGGTTCCCTCGGCGATCACGCCGGAGCCGAAGCTGTTGGCCACGCTCTGGATCAGGGACACCGTGTTGCCGCGCTCGTCGGCGGCGCAGAGGTAGATGGTGTCGCCCTCGGGCAGGGCGTCGCCGCCCTCCAGGCTGGCGTCGGGGTCCAGGAAAGGCGCGGTCGGGATGGCCCCGAACGCCGGGTCGCTGATCCAGCGATCGCGCATGCCGTAGACCTGGTCGCGGAACCGGAAGAGCGCGCGGGCCAGGGCTGGGCCCGGCCGCAGGTCGGAGGGGTCGAGCCGCTCCAGCCGCCGGATCAGCCCGGCCGCGGCCAGGCCCTGGGTGGGCGGCGGCATCTGGTAGACGGTCAGGTCGCGGTAGGGGAAGGCGATCGGCTCCACCCACTCGGTGCGGTGGTTGGCCAGGTCGTCCGCGGTGATGAAGCCGCCGCGGCGCTCGACGGCGGCGACGATCCGGCTCGCGATCTCACCCCGATAGAAGGTGAGGATGCCGCTGCGGCCGATCTCCTCCAGGGAATCCGCCAGCTCCGGGTTGCGCATCAGCATGCCGGCCTTCAGGGGCGGCAGCAGGCGCGCGGCCTCCGGCTCGGCGGTCAACCAATCGAAGTTGGAGGAGAGGAACTGGGCCAGGTTCTGGGTGACGATCCATCCCTCCCGGGCCAGCCGCGCCGCCGGCTCGAGCACATGGGCGAGGCCGAAGGTGCCGTGGTTCTCGAGCAGCCGCCCCCAGGCGCTGACCGTTCCCGGCACGGTGACCGTGAGAATGCCGTGCGGCGGCATCTCCTCCCATCCGTGCGCGCGGACCGCCTCCACGCTGGCCAGGCTCCCGGAGCGGCCGGCGCCCTCGAGCCCGACCGGCGCCGCCCGGTCCTCGGGCCAGACCAGGGCGAAGAGGTCGCCTCCGATCGAGGTCATGTGCGGGTACACGACGCAGAGCACGGCGTCGGCCGCGATCGCGGCGTCGACGGCGTTGCCGCCGTCGCGGAGCATCTGGGCACCGGCCTCTGATGCCAGCCGGTGCGGCGTGCAGACGATGCCGCGGGTCACGCTCACGGGACGAGGAGTTCGATGGCGCCCGGAAGCACTTCGAAGACGGCGGGGAGAAAGCCGGGCTGCTCGCCGTCGACGTCGACTCGGACCTGGGCCGGCGAGGCCACCTCGACCCGCCTGGCCCGATGCAGCGTCCACTTCGGGTTGCTCGCCTCGAGGTGGGTCCCGGCCCGGATCCGGGCCAGGCCGCGCGCGTTCTCCAGCACGTTGACGTCGCCGACCACGATCACGTCGAGCAGGCCGTCACCCGGATCGGCGAGCGGCGCCATGCGCATGCCGCCGCCGAAGTACTGCGCGTTGGCGACCACCACCTGCTGGGCGACCGCTTCGAAGGGCTCGCCGTCGACCACGATCCGCATGGGCCGGTTCCTGTAGGTGAGCAGTGTCCGCACCGAGGCGGCGAGAAAGGTCAGCGATCCGTTCAGGTGCTTTGAGCCGCGGTTGACCCGGTCGACCACCTCGCCCCCGATACCGGCGTCGGCGATGTTGACGAACGTCCGCATCTCCCGGCGGCCACCGGCCGTCTCGTAGGTGACGCGGCCGGCGTCGATCCTCCGGCGCTCGCCGGCGAGCAGGACGCGCGCCGCCAGCAGAGGATCCGGGGGGATCGCGAAGGTGCGGCGGAAGTCGCCGCCCGTGCCGGTGGGCAGGACGCCCAGCGCGGTCTGCGTGGGAACCGGCTCGCCGTCCTCGAAGAAGCCGCCCGCCGTCTCGCTGATGGTGCCGTCGCCGCCCACCGCGGCCACCACCCTGCGGCCCTGTTCGACGCCGCGGCGCGCGATCTCGGTCGCCTCCAGCGGGCGCGACGTCATCTCGGTGTCGAATTCGAGGCCGAGGCCCTGGAGCTTGTCCGCGATCGCCGGCCACTGGCGGCCGGTGTGGCCGCCGGCCGAGGTCGGGTTGACGACGAGCAGGACCGGCTTCAACGGGGTCTTCCCCCGACGCCGTCGGGATTGAGAACGCCCTTCGGATCGAGCGCGCCGCGCACCGCTTGCCAGACCTTCATCCACTCGCCCATCTCCTCGGCCACCCAGGCCGCGCGGACGCGGCCGACGCCGTGATGATGGCTGATCGTCGCCCCCTCGCGAAGGCAGGTCTCCATGGCCGCATCCCAGCAGGAGTCGTAGGCGGCCTCGGCGGCGGCCTCGCTGTCCGCGCTGCCTGCGAACGTGAAGTAGGCGCAGCAGCCCTGCTCATACCCATGGCCGAAGTGGCAGAGGGCCAGCGCTCGCTCGGACAGCGAGGCCTTGATGCGGTCGTAGACCGCGGGCAGCCGGCTCCACTCCGTGGCCACCTCGATGGTGTCGACGAATGCCCCGACCGGCTGCATCAGGTCGAGCAGCCGCTGGGCGGAGAGGTCGTAGCGATGGGTTCGCCACCGCTCCCAGGGGCCAGGTCCGAGGTCCTGGGCGCCGGCCGCCGCCCTCCCGACCACGGCCGCCTCCGCCTCCGCCACCGCGGGATCTCCGCAGGTGGCGGCGACGAGCAGGCATCCCGGCTCGCTCACCCCCTGGAACATGGTGTCCTCGGGGTCATAGAGGCGCATCACCAGCGGCCGGATCCCGGCCTGGAAGACCCGCCGCATGGCGTCCAGCCCGGCGCGCACATCGCTGAAGAGGTAACCCCGGCCGGCGATGGCGGCAGGCACCCTGTGAATGCGAAGCGTGGCGTCGAGGATGACCGCCAGGGCGCCTTCGGAGCCGGCGAGCAGCTGGTGCAGCGCGGGTCCGACCGCCGACCGCGGGCCGGGGCGGGGCTGGAGCAGGGTGCCGTCGGCGAGCACCGCCGTGGCGCCCAGCAGCATGTCCTCGATGTTGCCCCACCGGGACGACTCCTGCCCCGAGGAGCGCGTCGCGATCATGCCCCCGATCGAGGCCACCGGCAGCGAGCTCGGGTGGTGGCCCAGGGTCAGCCCCTGCTGATTGAGGGCCATCTCGACGTCCAGCCCGGCCGCGCCCGCCTGCACGCGCATGACCAGGTTCTCGGCGTCGACCTCGAGGACCCGGTCGAAGCCGCGCAGATCGAGGGCCAGCTCGCCGCTCTCCGGCGACAGGGCGCCGGTCACGGCGCTGGCCCCTCCCACCGGGATCACCCGCACGCCCTCCGCGCTCGCCCAGCCCAGCAGCCTGGAGACCTGCTCGTAGGTGCCCGGCCGGACGACGAGCACCGGCGGCGGCGCCTGGCCGGCGCGCTCCCGGATCAGGCGCATCGGCCAGAGGTCGCGGACGGGGCGTTCCTCGACGCTCAGTCCCAGCCGCTCGAGGGCCTCCCTCAGGGAGCTCACCGGCCCCGCCCGGCGGCGGCAAAGCCGCCCGCCAGCCATCCGGTCAGCAGCGGGACCCCGGACCCTCCCGGGCCGGCCTCATCCCAGCCCGCGAGCAGCGCGCCGGCGGCGTAGAGGTTCTGGAAGCCGCCCGGCCGCAGCCGGCGGTCGGTGGCGACCCCGGTCAGGAAGGCAGGGTCCGGGTCGAGGTACTCGAGATGGGGCAGCCGCGGGTTGCCGTGCGCAGGCGCGCCGGCGAAGGCCGCCTCCAGCCCGAGGAGGGGCTCGTCCACCCTTCGCTCCTTGCGCAGACCGCCGCCGATGAAGCGGCCGGTCGCGAGCACGAAGGCATCCGCCTCCAGGCGCTCGGTGCCGGCGAGCGCCGCCTCCAGGTGTTCCTGGTCGCCGGCGAAGCCGTCGATCTCCAGTCGCCGGAGATGCGCGCCGGCCGCGCCCACCCAGGCGTGGAGGGCCTGGTGCAGCCGCCATCCGAAGGGGCTGGGCGTGGTCGCCAGCAGCTCGAAGCCGCGGTCGGGCAGCCCGGCCAGCCCGGGCGGGAAGGCGATCGCCTCCGCCCGCACGCCGGCCAGCGGCGGCGCGGCGCGGCCCACGAGGTCGGTCAGCGAGGCGCCCACCGGCAGGTCGGCGGCCTCGACCGGGTGCGCGAAGGCGTCGACCCCGGCCAGCTCCCGCATGGTCTCGGCGGTGGTCTCGGCGTCGTAGTCGGACACTCGGTCGAAGCCCACGACCGCGACCCGGCGAGTCCGGAGCGATCCCAGCTCGCCGCCCGCGGCCGCCGCCGGCACCAGCGCCGCGGTCCGGGGCCGGCCGTGCAGGTCGGCGTAGGCGGCGGCCGAGCGCCACGAACCCGCCAGCTCGAGCCCGGCCATCCGGAGACCGGTGAGCAGGGCGTCGACGGCGGCATCGAGGGCCGAGCCGAGCTGCAGCGGATCGAGCTCCAGGCGCCGCAGCGGATGCGCGGCCGGCAGCGCCGCAAGGTCGGGGTCGAAGGCGAAGGCGCCGCTGTGAAGCGCGGATGCGCCGGGGGCCCGCCAGGCCAGCGTGACCTCGGCTCCCGCCAGCCGGGCGGCCACCGCCGCGGCACACCCGGCCAGGCCACCGCCGGCGACGAGGACCCGCCTCACGGGGTGGCGAGCAGCCGCCTGGTATCGGCCACGTCGCGATCGATCTGCGCGACCAGGTCGGACACCGAGGGGTAGCGGGTGTCCGGGTGCAGGCGGGCGGCGAACTCAACCTCGACGCGCTGGCCGTAGAGGTCGCCCTCGAAGTCGAGCAGGTAGGCCTCCACGGCCAGCTCGCCGCCGCCGAAGGTGGGCTGGTGGCCGACCGAGATGGCGGCCATCCGCTCACCGAAGCCGCCCCGAGCCCACCCCGCGTAGGCGGCCGGGCTCGGCGTCAGCTTGACCGGGTCGATCTCCAGGTTGGCGGTCGGAAAGCCGAGCTCGCGGCCTCGCCGGCTGCCGCCGACCACGGTGCCGCGGGCGCTGTAGCGGCGGCCGAGGAGCTCGGCCGCCGCCCCAACCTCGCCGGAGCCGAGCAGGCCCCGGATGGCGGAGCTCCCGACCATCCGGCCTTCGACCTGGACCGCGCCCACCTCGACCACCCGGTATCCGTGCTCACGCAGCCAGGCGGCGTCGCCGGATCGCCGGCGTCCGAACGCGAAGTCGTACCCGCAGACGATCTCCGCCACCTCGACCCTGTCCTCCAGCCAGGCCATGAACTCGCGGGGGGACTTGTCCGCGAAGGCGAGGTCGAACGGAATCACCACGACGTGCTCCACCCCGAGCGCCGCCAGCAGCTCGACCTTCTCGTCCAGCAGCGTCAGCAGCTGGGGCGCGTGCTCGGGCGAGAGCACCGCGCGCGGGTGCGGCTCAAAGGTGACGACGACCGTGGCGGCATGCCCGCCGGCGCTCCGCCGCACCTGCTCGAGGAGGGCGCGGTGGCCCAGGTGGACGCCGTCGAAGCTGCCGATGGTGACCGCGGCGCTGCCGATCGCCTGAACCGGATCGCCGACGTGGAGCGAGGTTATGGCAGCACCTTTTCGGGCACGAAGGTGCGGCGCAGAGGGTCGCAGTGACCGAGCGCGACCAGGCGTCCCGACTCGCTGTGGGCCCGCAGCTGGCCGGGGGCCGGCTCGGGCAGCACGCGCACCGACCGGCCCTGCCGGACCTGTGCCTCCTGCTCGAGGTTGAGGCGGACGGGTGCGATCTCGGGCGGCAGGACAACCTCGGGTGCGAGCAGCCGGGCCTCCACGGCCTCCATAGTGTCAAGCGCCTCGAGCCGGGCCGCATCCTGGATGCGCAGGGGCCCGTAGGCGGTGCGCACCAGGCGGCCGAGATAGCCGCCGACGCCGAGGGCGGCGCCCAGGTCGCGGGCCAGCGAGCGCAGATAGGTGCCGCTGCCGCACTCGACGCGGATCACGGCGACGGCGCGCGCTCCGGGGCGGAACTCGAGGAGCTCGGCGGCGTGGATCTCGACCTCCCGGGCGGCCGGCCTCTCCGCCTCGCCCTGGCGGGCTCGCAGATACGAGCGCCGGCCGTCGACCTTGACCGCCGAGAAGGCGGGTGGCTCCTGCCGGATCCGGCCCACGAAGCCGCGCAGCCGCTCCCGGACCGCCGGTTCGGCGACGGAGGAGGGATCCGCCACGGGCTCCGGCTCGGCCTCGGCGTCGTCGGTGGCGGTTACCGAGCCCAGGTGCACCTCCGCCTCATAGGTCTTGGGCAGGCGGTGCGCGTAGTCGGCGAGCCGGGTCGCGCCTTCAAAGAGGATGGGGAGCACACCGGTGGCCAGCGGGTCGAGCGTTCCCGCATGCCCGACGCGCCTGGCGCCGGTGAGGTCGCGCAGCCTCTTGACCACCGCGAAGGAGGTCGCGCCGGCCGGCTTGTCGACGTTGAGAGCGCCCGGTCGCAACAGCCTGAGCCTAGCGTGCGGAGGTCGCGGTGATGGCTTCCTTGACCGCCTCGAGCACCGCCGGCACCGCATCCCTGAGAGGCATCCGGAGCTCCGCGCCGGCCGCCCGCAGGTGGCCGCCGCCGCCGAAGCGGCCGCAGAGCGAGGCGGCGTCGACCGAGCCCCGGCTGCGGACGCTGATCTTGGTCAGCCCCCCGCTCACCTCCTTGAAGAGGATGGCCACGTCGAGTCCGGCAATCGAGTTGAGGGTGTCGATGATGCCCTCCGACTCAGACATGACCGCCTCCGCCTCCTTCAGCATCCGGCGCGTGACCTTGGCCCAGGCCAGCCTTCCGTCCATCTCCACCTGCATGCTGGCCACCGAGAGGGCCTGGAGGCGCAGGGTGGTGAGCGGGCGCGACTTGTAGACCATGGTCGCGATGTGTCCGGGGTCGGCGCCGTGGCGGGCCAGCCTGGCCGCGTCCTCCAGCGCCTGCGGCGTCGTGTTCTCGTGCCGGAAGCCGCCGGTGTCCGTCATGAGCGCCGTGTAGAGGTTGGTGGCGATGGTCGGGGTGATCTCCCAGCCGTACTCCTCGAGCATCCGGAGCACCATCTGCCCCACCGCCGAAGCGGTGTCGTCGATCACGTTCACGTCCCCGAACATCGAGTTGGAGAGGTGGTGGTCGATGTTGACGATGGTGGCGTGGCTGGCGATGTGCTTGACGGCGGTGCCCGAGCGCTCCATGTTGCCGGCGTCGAAGAAGAGGACGAGCCCGGGGTCGGCGTGATCGGGCGGGCTCTCGACGATCATGTCCCAGCCCGGCAGCCAGCCATACATGTCACGGGGCAGCGGCGGCGGGATCAGCACCCAGACCTCCTTGCCCAGCGAGCGCAGCACCTCGGCGAAGGCGAGGCTGCAGCCCAGCGTGTCCCCGTCGGCGTCCTTGTGGCCGAAGATCAGCACGTGGCTGTTGGCCTCGACCAGCGCCCGCACCTGCTCGTATTCGGTCCTGAGCTGGGTAGCTATTCCTCTGGCTCCTTTTCTGCCTCTTCCGGTTTGGCTGCTTCTCGTACGGCCTCTTGCGGCGGCAGGATCTCGCGCAGCGTCTTGGATATCCGCACCGAGTACTCGATCGACTCGTCGAGCTCGAAGATGATCTCCGGCGAGAACTTCAAGTTGGACAGCCTCCGGCCCAGCTCGTGTCTGATCAACCCCCGCGCCGATTTGAGCCCCGCCAGCGCCTCGCGCTGCGCGTGCTCGTCACCGAGAACGCTTACACGTACCCTAGCCGAGCGGAGGTCGGGCGACATGCGGACCTCGGTGATGCTCACGAAGCCGATGCGCGGATCCTTGAGCTCCCGCTGGATGATCTGCATGATCTCCTCCCGGACCTGCTGCCCCACCTGGGTAGTCCGATACGAAGTCATGACCAGCCCGCCGCGACGGGATTAGAGCTCCTCGCGCTCGAGCCGGAACGTCTCCATGGTCTCGCCGCCGCGGATGTCCTCGAAGTTCTCGAGGCCGATGCCGCACTCCTGGCCGGCCACCATCTCGCGAACGTCCTCCTTGAAGTGCTTCAGCGAGGAGATGCGGCCCTCCCAGACCAGCCCGCCGTCGCGGTAGAGCTTGGCGTAGCCGCCGCGGCTGACCTTGCCCTCGGTCACGCGCGACCCGGCGATGATGCCGAGACGCGGGATCTTGATCGGCATCACGACCTCGACCTGGCCCTCCTCGACCTGGCGGTAGGTCGGCTCGCGCATGCCCTTGGCGGCTCGCTCGACGTCCTCGGTCAGCTTGTAGATGACGTCGTAGTAGCGGACCTCGACCTTGGCCTTCTCGGCCGCCCGCTCGGCTGCTGGCGTCGGCTTCAGGTTGAAGCAGACGATGATCGCGTTGGAGACCGAGGCGAGCAGGATGTCGGAGTCGGTGACGACGCCGACGCCGTTGCCCACGACCTTGATCGTGACCACCGGGTCCTCGATCTTGGAGAGGGCCGCCAGAACCGCCTCCAGCGTGCCCTGCATGTCGGCCTTGACGACAAGGTTGAGCTCCTTGGTCTCGCCGGCCTGCGCGCGCCGGGCCAGCTCCTCCAGGGTGAGTCGCGGCGTGAACGCGGTCGCGGTCTCGGTCGCGCGCTTCTCCTGCAGCTTGGCGAGCGCGATCGAGCGGGCCGCCTTCTCAGAGCCGACGACCTGGAAGATGTCGCCGGCGACCGGGACCTCGGGCAGGCCGGAGACCACCACCGGGGTGGCCGGCGGGGCGTCGGTGACGCCGTTGCCACGGTCGTCCGTGAGGGCGCGGACGCGGCCCGAGATGTGGCCGCACACGAAGTGATCGCCCACCCGGAGCGTTCCCGCCTGGACGAGCACCGTCGCGACCGGGCCCCGGCCCCGCTCCATGTGCGCGTCGACCACGGTGCCCAGCGCATGGCGCTCGGGATTGGCGTGGAGGTCCAGGATCTGGCTCGAGAGGACGATCGTCGTCAGCAGGTCGTCCAGGCCCTCCCCGGTCCGGGCGGAAACGTGGACGCACTCATACTCGCCGCCGAAGTGACGGGTGACGATGCCGTTCTCGGCCAGCTCGGCGTGCACCCGGTCGGGGTTGGCGTTGTCCTTGTCGATCTTGTTGATGGCGACCACGATCGGCACGTCGGCGGCCTTGGCGTGCTGGATCGCCTCCACCGTCTGCGGCATCACGCCGTCGTCGGCGGCGACCACGAGGACGACCAGGTCGGTGACCTGCGCGCCGCGGGCGCGCATGGCCGTGAAGGCCTCGTGGCCCGGCGTGTCGATGAAGACCACTGGGTCGCCGTCGTCGGTCTCGACCTTGTAGGCGCCGATCCGCTGCGTGATCCCGCCGGCTTCCCCGGAAGCCACCTTGGTCTTCCGGATGGCGTCGAGGATCGATGTCTTGCCGTGGTCGACGTGGCCGAGCACGGTCACGATCGGCGGTCGCGGCTTGAGCTTGGCCTTGTCCTCGCTGGCCAGGGAGAAGAGCTCGTCGCGGGTCTTGGCGACCACGTTCTCGCCCTCGGTCTCGACCGAGATCAGGTCCTCCAGCGCGACCGGCTCCACCTCGAACCCGAACTCGTCGGCGACGATCTCGGCGGTGCCGTAGTCGATCACCTGGTTGACCTGGGCCAGGACCCCGTTGGCGATCAGCTTCTTGATCACGTCGGTGGGGTTGATGCCCATCTTCTCGGCGAGGTCGCGGACCGACAGGTTGGGAGGGAGCGCGATCTTGCGCTCGCCGTTGGGCGCGACACGGGTGGCGACCGCGCCCTGCTTGGCGAACTGCTGGCGGGCGGCCTCGATCGCCCGGGGGGTCAGCTGGGCTGCCGGGTTCCGGGAGAGCATCCGGTTCTGCTGCAGGAAGTTCTGGAGCTCCTTCGGATGGACGTCGAGCTCGCGCGCCAGTTCTATGACTTTCATGGAGGGGGAACGACTGATTCTACCCAGCCGCGTTGAGGGCTAACCGACGAGGGGGATGACCTCATCGGCAAAGCGCCTGATCTCGCCGCCATCGGCGACGAGGGGCAGAAAAGCGATGACATACTCGATGCCCGCCTCGACGTACTGCCGGATGCGGGCGGCGACCTGCTCGGCCGGTCCGGTCACCATCTGAGGCATCGCCCGCAGGTCCTCGAGCGAGCGGCCGGTCATCGCCGCCACTCTTCTCAGCTCGGCCTCACCGCCGATCACCACGGTCAGCTCGGTCGAGCGGGTCACCGTGCCGGGGTCGCGGCCCACCTCCTCACAGTGGCCGCGCAGCACCTCCAGCTTGTGGCGGACGGTGCCCGGGTCCCCGACCAGGTTGCAGCCGTCGGCGAAGCGGGCGACGAGCCGGAGCGTGACCCGCTCTCCCCCGCCCCCGATCCAGAGCGGAAGCGGCCGCTGCAGCGGCTTGGGCTCGCACACGGCGTCGCGGACGGTGTAGTAGCGGCCTTCGAAGCTGGCGCGCTCCTCGGTCCACATGGCTCGCATCACCTGCACACCCTCGCGCAGGTGGCGCAGCCGGTCGGGCGTGGTTGGGAACTCGTAGCCGTAGGCGGCGAACTCCTCCCCATACCAGCCGGCGCCCATGCCCACGACCAGCCGGCCGCCGCTGATGACGTCGATGCAGCTGGCCATCTTCGCCACCAGCTGCGGAGGCCGGTACTCGTTGCAGGTCACCAGCTGGCCCAGGCGCACGCGGTGGGTGTCGCGAGCCAGCGCGGCCAGCGTGGTCCAAGCCTCGAAGGTGGGCTGGATCTCCGCCCTGGGAACGGTGTGGAAATGGTCGTAAACCCAGACCGAGTCGAGCCCCGCCGCCTCGGCCTCCTGAGCGCAGCGGCTCAGCACCTCGTACTGCGCGAAGGGGTCTTTGACCTCACGCAGCTCCAGGCGCCAGCCCTGGGGCGCGAAGACGCCGAACCTGGTCACGCCAGCGCCCTCCAGAGCTCCTCGGGCACGCTGGCCTTCAGCGCCCGAGCCAGAGCTCCCCGCCTGCGCGCGAGCTCGAGGCACTCCGGAGCGCGATGCAGATAGGCACCGCGGCCGGGCGCGCGGCCGCCGGCGTCGAGCCGGGCCTCGCCGGTGGCGGGGTCACGGACGAATCGGACCAGCTCGGGCTTCCCGCCCTCGGCCCGGCAGGCCACGCAGGTGCGCACCGGCTGCCGCTCACTCCGCGGCATCGCCCGGCTCGGTGGCGGCGCCCTCCGAGGGCGCCTGCTCTGTGGGGTGGATGTCGATCCGCCAGCCTGTGAGCTTGGCGGCCAGGCGGGCGTTCTGCCCATCCCGGCCGATGGCCAGGCTGAGCTGGTCGGCCGGGACCTCCACGCGGGCGGTGCGCGTTGCCGCGTCGACTTCCACGCGGTCGACCGGCGCCGGGCCCAGCGCCGCCGCCACGAACCGCTCCGGCTCGTCACTCCAGGGGACGATGTCGACGTGCTCGCCCGGCAGGTTCTCGAGCAGGGCATGGTGGCGCACGCCCTTGGGGCCGACGCACGCCCCGACCGCGTCCACCGTGGCGTCGTCCGAGGAGACCGCGATCTTGGTCCGCCGGCCCGGCTCGCGGGCGATCGCCCGGATGCGGACAACGCCGGCCTGGACCTCGGGCACCTCGGCCTCGAGCTGGCGCTGCACGAAAAGCCGGTGCGCCCGCGAGACCCGGAGCGCCGGTGGGCGGCTGGTGCGCAGCGGCTCCAGGATCACGAATGCGATCGGCCGGCCCGGCACCTGCGACTCGCCTGGCAGCTGGTCCTCGGCGGTCATCAGCCCCTCGACCCGGCCCAGGTCGACGTGCACGGTGCCCGCGCTGTCCAGGCGGTCGACGGTCGCAGTCGTGAGCTCGCCGTAGCGCTTCGACCACTCCTCCTGCGCCTGCGCCCGTTCGATGCCCTCGAGCTGGCGGAGGACGGCGCGGCGGGCGGTCTGGGCGGCCGAGCGCATGAAGTCGGCCACCGGCAGGTGCTCCACGGTCTGGGAGCCGTCCTCGGCCGTGCGGGTGGCCGTGACCTCGAGCCTGCCGCTCTCGGGGTCGATTCGCGCCTGGACGAACCCCTCAGTCTCGAACTGGCGCTTGTAGGCGAGCGCCAGGGCGTGCTCGACCGCGGCCAGCAGGTCGGGGAGCGGGATGCCCACCTCTTCGTGGATCCGGCGGAGCGCGTCGCCGAGGTCGACGGCCACGCTCAGAACGTGATCGCGAGGCGGGCGGCGATGATGTCGTCCCAGGCCAGGTGGTGGAATTCGCCCCGCTTGCCACGCACCGCGATGCCGGCGTCGTCCACGCTCACCATGTCGCCCTCGATGACGGCCTCGCCCCCTCCTTCGGCAGTCCGGAAGCGGACATTGACGTGGCTGCCGACGAAGCGCTCGAACTCACGACGGTCGCGCAGCGGCCGCTCGGCGCCCGGCGAGGAGACCTCGAGGTCGTAGCGGCCCCCGGGCACGAGGTCGGCCTGGTCGAGCAGCGGTCCCACCACCTGGCTGACCCGCTCGCAGTCCTCGATCGTGATGCCCTCGGGCCGGTCGATCGCGATCCTCAGCGTCCGGCCGCCGCTCCCCGCCTGCTCCACGGAGTAGATGTCGTAGCCCATGTGCGTGAGCGTGGGCTCGAGCAGCTCGCGGATCTGCGGTATTGGCCAGGTCGGCATGTCAGGCGCGCTATTGAGGCTAGCGGTCCGTCCGGGAAACCGCTCGCCAATCCATCGGCCCATCTCCGCCGGGCTCCCTTCGGTCGCTGAAGCCGGCGTCAAGGGGCCCGGCGATTCGTCGTCGCGCACCCATTGGTGCGCTCCTCCTCACGCCACCCTTTCCTTGGCTCCGGCGGTCTGGGCCGCGCCTTGTCGAGCTAATTCCCAGACCGACCACTAGCGCGTCGCTCCCTGCATCCGGCGCCAGACCACGAGCAGGGGCGCCGCATTGAAGATCGAGCTGTAGGTGCCGGAGACGATGCCGATCAGCAGGGCGAGCACGAAACCCTTGAGGGTGTCGCCGCCCGCGATCAGCAGCGCGACCAGGACCAGCACCACGGTGAAGCTGGTGATGATCGACCGCGCTCCGGTCTGCATGATCGAGAGGTTCACGATCTGCTCGAAGCTCAGGCTTCTGGCCACGACCAGGTTCTCCCGAATCCGGTCGAAGACGACGATGGTGTCGTGGACTGAGAACCCGACCACGGTCAGCACGGCGGTCAGGAAGAGGGCGTCGATCTCGCCGATCCGGAGGCCCAGGCCTCGGCCCAGGATCGAGAAGATGCCGGTCAGCACGGCCACGTCGTGGAGCAGCGCGAGCAATGCGGCACCCCCGAACTGGAAGCCCGACCGCCAGCCGCCCTGCACCCGCCGGAAGCGGAAGGCCAGGTAGAAGAGGATGCAGGCCGCGGCCACGACCACGGCGATGAACGCGTTGCGGACGGTCTCTCCGGCGACCGTGCCCCCGACCGCCTGGGTCTGGCTCGAGCTCTCGTCGATCGGACCCAGCTTCTGCGAGAGCTTGTCCTTCAGCGCCTGCTGGTGGGCGGGGTCGGCCTCTCCAGTCCGGATGATGTAGATGCCCCCGGCGCCGTTCTGCACCGTGCCCTCGGTGCCGGTCGACGCCAGGGCGCTCACCACCTGCTGCTGGGTCGGCTGGCTCGTGAACTTGAGGAAGAACTCGGTGCCTCCGGCGAAGTCGATCCCGAGCAGAAAGCCCCGGGTGACCATGAAGAAGATGCCCGGCAGGATGATCAGCAGGGAGAACCCGAAGAACCAGTTGCGGCGGCCGACGAAGTCCAGGCGCCGTGGCGGCCGGACGGTGTGGTCCGCGGTCTCCGGGGTCACGGCGCCGGTCCGGGCGCCGACCGCCTCACCCACGCGCCACCCCCAGCGAGCGCCCGGCGCGCGCCCAGCCCCAGTTGAGGACGATCGCGAGCAGGTTGTGCGTAACGATGATCGAGCTGAACATCGAGATCACCACGCCGATGATCAGGGTGAGCGCGAAGCCGCGGACCGGCCCGGTGCCGGCCGCGTAGAGGATGGTGCTGGTGATGATGGTCGAGATGTTGGAGTCGCGGATCGCGGGCCACGCCCGCCGGACCGCGGCGTCGACGGCGGCCCCGATCGTCCTGCCCGACCTCATCTCCTCCTTGAAGCGCTCGAAGATCAGGACGTTGGCGTCGACCGCCATCCCCACGCTGAGGATGAACCCGGCCATCCCGGCCAGCGTGACGGTCACCGGGATGACCTTGAAGAGGGCCAGGATCACGCCCGCGTAGAAGATCAGCGCCAGGCTGGCGAGCAGGCCCGGCACGCGGTAGTAGGCGACCATGAACACGACCACGATGACCAGGCCGAGCAGTCCGGCGGCCAGGCTCTTCCTGATCGAATCCGAGCCGAGGCTGGCGCCGACGTCGGTCGAGTCGAGCACCCGGATCGAGGCGGGCAGGGCGCCCGAGTTGAGCAGCGTCGCCAGGTCCTGTGCCGACTGCTGCGTGAAGCTGCCGCTGATCTGCGCCTGACCCCCGAGGATGGGCTCGGTGATGGTCGGGTTGGTCAGCAGCTTGCCGCCGTGATCGACGGGTGCGCTGATCCTGGCCGCGAAGCCGGGAGTGTCCCACTGCGCGATGTCGTCCTGCGTGAGGTCGAGCCACTCCCCGATGTGGCGGGCGGGACAGTCCTGACCGCTGCCCGGGCAGGCGTTGACGGCGGCGGTGGTGAGCTTGCCGAACTGGTCGGCGCCGGCCGAGTTGAAGGTGATGTTGACGACCCAGTTGATTCCGTTCTGGTCGAGCGCGGCCTGCGCGGCCTGCACCATGTCGCTGGTCAGCGCCGAGATCTGCGGCTTGTAGCCGGGCACGGGCGAGTCCTGCGGCGCGGCCGGGTCGGCCACCCAGGTCGTGGTGACCAGGCTCGCCGTCCGACCGATCACGTCCTGCGCCTTGCTCGCCGGCACGCCGGCCAGCTCGACCACGATCCGGTCGTTGCCCTCCGGCGCCACGTACGGCTCGCTGACGCCCAGCGCATTGATGCGGCGCTGGATGACCGAGATCTCCTCGGACTGGATCTGGGCCAGGTTGCGGCCGGGTGGCACGTTGTAGATCTGCAGCTCCAGGTGGGTCCCGCCCTGGATGTCGAGCCCGCGGTGCACGTAGAGCTGCCAGCCGTTGAAGTTCGGCGGCAGGCCGGCCACCGGGCCGCTCATCGGGTAGTGGTTGGCGAGCCGGTACCAGTAGCCGGCGCCGTCCACGAAGAGGGAGAAGAGCAGAAGGCCGACCACGATCACGCGGACAGGCCAGGAGAGGACTAGCTGCATTCGAGAACGGATGGGAGTCTACCTGTCGGGCGGGAGACGGTTCAGCGACGGCCAGGCCGAGCAGGCTGGCGAGTGCCCGGTTGCGGCTTTGCCGACCGCCGTCGAAGCTAGAGGAGCGCCCCCTGCTCGGGCCCGCGCTCGGGCGGCCTGAGCCCGAGGTGGCTGTAGGCCAGGTCGGTCACGACCCGGCCGCGCGGGGTGCGGGCCAGGAAGCCGACCTGGATCAGGTACGGCTCGTGCACGTCCTCGACGGTCTCCGGCTCCTCGCTGAGTGAGGTGGCCAGGGTGTCCAGGCCGACCGGGCCGCCCCGGAACTTGGTGATGATGATCTCCAGGATCCGCCGGTCGAGCGGCTCCAGCCCCAGCTCGTCGACGTCGAGCATGGCCAGGGCGCGGAGTGTCACCTCCAGCGTGGCGCGCCCCTGGGCGCGGACCTGGGCGTAGTCGCGGACCCGCCGCAGGATCCGGTTGGCGATCCGCGGGGTGCCCCGGGCCCGCCGGGCGATCTCGGCCACCGCCTCGGGATCGGCGTCGACCTCCAGCAGCCGGGCCGACCGCAGCACGATCTGCTCGAGCTCGGGCCGGGTGTAGAAGTCGAGGCGGAAGCTGATGCCGAAGCGATCCCTCATGGGCCCGCTGAGAAGGCCCTGGCGGGTGGTGGCGCCCACACAGGTGAATTTGGGCAGCTGGAGATTTAGGCTCGTGGCCCCGGCGCCCTTCCCCACCACGTGGTCGAACCGGAAGTCTTCGAGGGCCGGGTAGAGGCTTTCCTCCACCACCTTGTTGAGGCGGTGGATCTCGTCGATGAAGAAGACGTCACGGTCGCCCAGGTTGAGGAGCATGGAGGCGAGAGCGCCCTGGTGGTCGATGGCCGGGCCGCTGGTCGTCCGGATCTGCACGCCGAGCTCGTTGGCGACGATGTTGGCGAGCGTGGTCTTGCCGAGTCCGGGCGGGCCGCTGAAGAGCACGTGCTCGACCGCCTCGCCGCGCCGCCGCGCCGCCTCGAGAAGGATCGAGAGGTTCTCCTTGATCGCCTCCTGCCCCACGTACTCGCTCAGCGTGCGCGGTCGCAGGGTGCGGTCCAGGAGATCCTCGTCGCGGGACGCGCCGGGATCCATCATCGCGTCGCCGTGTCCGCCCGGGTCCTGGATCACCGGCCGAGCGCCTTCAGGGCCGCGGTGAGCGCCTCCTGCGGGCTGGGTTGGGCCGACCAGTCGACGGCTTCGATGCCGGCCTTGGTCTGGACAGCCGTGAAACCGAGACCCCGCAGCGCCTCCTCGACCGCCTTGGGCGCCGCGCCGTCGCCGGCGGCGCCGGCCGCTCGGGGCAGGGCCAGGATCGCCTCTTGGGCCTCGAGGCGCGGCTTCAGGTCGATGATCACCTTCTGGGCGGTGCGCGGCCCGACGCCGGAGGCGCGCCGGATGGGCCCCACGTCGTCGCTCAGGATGGCGCGCCGGAGGACATCCAGCGAGGCGGCGCTGAGGATGGCCAGGCCGACCCTGGGCCCCACCCCGTCGACCTGGATCAGCAGCTGGAACATCTCCAGCTCGTCGGCGGTGGCGAAGCCGAAGAGCGCCAGCTGGTCCTCCCGCACGTGGGTGTGGATGTGAAGCTCGAGCTGGGAACCGACGGGCCCGATCCGCTCCCGCGCGGTCGCCGGCACGCTGACCAGGTAGCCCACTCCGTGCACGTCGAGCACCACGTGGTCGACGCCCTGGCGGGCCACCGTCCCCCGCAGGTGGGCGATCAATAGAGAGTCAAGGGAGAACCGTGTCCCCTCCCCCTGGGTCGGGCTGGCCGGGTCGGGCGCCGGGCCTGGGCCTGGCGGTGGCTCCCGCGGCCAGCCGCATGAGGCGCGAGCGGCTGTGGCAGATGGCGATCGCGATCGCGTCGGCCGCGTGCTCGTCGACCCGTTCGCGAAGGCCCTGGAGGGCCAGCATCCTCGCCATCTGCGCCTTGCCGGCGCTGCCGTAGCCGGTCAGGTTGGCCTTCACCGACGCCGGCTTGTACTCGAACACCGGAACGCCGGCCCGCTCGAGGGCCAGCAGCGCCACGCCCCGGGCCTGGGCGACCCCGATCACGCTCGTCCGGTTGGCGCCCATGAAGAGCTCTTCGAGCGCGGCCTCGGCGACCCGGTGGACGCCGAGCAGGCCTTCCAGCTCGGCGCTGATCCGGAGCAGTCGTGGGCCGTCCGGTCCCGGGGCGGTCTTGATCGTGCCGCAGGCCACCACCCGCCCAGAGCGATCGAGCACTCCCCAGCCGGTGCTGGCCAGGCCCGGGTCGATGCCGAGGTAGTGACCTACCCCGGCGACAACCGACATCGCCCGACCTGGCTGGAGCTGTGCTGAAACGCGTTCAAGATCGTTTGCGGGAATGTCGAACCAGGCGGCCAAACCCGCGGCCGCGCGGGGAACCGGGAGCCATCAGACCGAGGCAGCGATGCGCTCAAGGATGTCCGCCGGGATGTCGTAGTTGGCATAGACCTGCTGGACGTCGTCATCCTCCTCGAGGTGCTCGAGGAGCCGGAGCACCCCGGCCACCTTGTCCTCGTCTACGGGCACCGTCTGCTTGGGGTGCATGGTGATCTCCGCGTTCTCGACGCTCACGCCGAGCGCCTCGACGGCTGCCCGCACCGCCTCCAGGTCGTTGGGCTGGGTCGTGATCTCGACCGACCCCTCCTCGACCCTGACGTCCTCGGCGCCGGCGT
Source organism: uncultured Actinomycetes bacterium (assembly GCA_964383855.1). GTDB lineage: Bacteria > Chloroflexota > Dormibacteria > Dormibacterales > Dormibacteraceae > CAZHAC01. The sequence goes on from CAYLIP010000033.1 coordinate 23,265, forward strand.
CGATCGCGGCCAGGCCGATCTCGTCGGGGTCGACGGCCTTGGGATCGACCTCGAGCATGCCCTTGCGATCGAACATCCAGCCCACGGCGCCGGATTCGGCGAGGTTGCCTCCGTGCTTGCTGAAGATGTGCTTCAAAGAGGCCGAGGTGCGGTTGCGGTTGTCGGTGAAGGCGTCCACCAGCACGGCCACGCCGGCCGGTCCATAGCCCTCGTAGCGCAGTTCCTCGAGCGAGTCACCCTTGCCCGCGCCGGTGCCCCGGTCGATCGCCGCCTGGATCTTGTCGGCGGGCATGTTGACCTCGCGCGCCTTCTGCACGGCCAGGCGGAGCCGGAAGTTGCCGTCGGTGTCGCCGCCCCCCTCCTTGGCCGCGATCGTGATCTCGCGGCTGGCTCGCGTGAAGGTCTGGCCGCGCTTGGCGTCGACGATGGCCTTCTTGTGCTTGATCCCGGCCCACTTGGAATGCCCCGACAACTATCAGCTCCCTCCGAACATGCTTTCGGATTCTACCTGCAGACAACCCGGACGAACCGGTGCTTTCCGATCTTAAGAACCTGTCCGTCGATCACCGCATCGGCCAGCGCGAGCCGCCGGTCGCCCGCCACGGCACCGCTCGGGTAGAGCTTTCGCGCCTGGCTGATGGACGGCGCCAGGCCGGCGGCCAGGACCACCTGCTCGACGGTGGCCCCCGGCGGAACCTCGACCGCCTGGACGTCCTCGGCCTCGACCGCCCGGCGGCGAAAGCGGCGGTCGAAGTCGTCCTCGGCGGCGGCCGCCGCCTCCGGGCCGTGCAGGCGCGCCACCAGCTGCCGCGCAAGCGCCGCCTTGGCGTCGCGGGGCTGCAGCTGCAGCAGCTCCCCGACGCGCTTTTCGGGCAGGCCGGAAACCAGCCGCAGGTAGCGCTCGGTCAGCCTGTCGGGGAGCGACATCGCCTTCCCGTAGATCTCGACCGGCGGTTCCGAGATGCCGATGTAGTTGCCCAGCGACTTGGACATCTTCTGCGCTCCGTCCAGGCCCTCGAGCAGCGGGAAGACGGCGACGTCCTGGGGCTCCTGCCCGTAGGCCCGCTGGACCTCCCTCCCGAAGAGGAGGTTGAAGAGCTGGTCGGTTCCCCCGATCTCGAGGTCGGCGCGGACGGCGACCGAGTCGTAGGCCTGGTTGAACGGGTAGAGGATCTCGTGGGCGCCGATCGGGTTGCCCTCGCGCAGGCGCGTTGCGAAGTCCTCTCGCTGGAGGACCTGCTGCAGGGTGCCGGTGCCGAGGAGGCGGAGGATGTCGGCGGCCGTCATCTCACCCAGCCACTCGGCGTTGCCGTGGACCTCGGTCCGATCGGGGTCGAGCACCATGTAGACCTGCTCGAAGTAGGTGCGCGCGTTGTCATCGACCTGCTCCCGGGTGAGCACGGGCCGGGTCTCGGAGCGGCCGCTCGGGTCGCCGATCATGGCCGTGTAGTCGCCGATGATCAGAACCACCGTGTGCCCCTCGGCCTGGAAGGCCCGCAGCACGTCGAGCACGACCAGGTGGCCGACGTGGATGTCGGGTGCGGTGGGGTCGAGTCCCAGCTTGACCCGCAGGCGGTCACCGGCCGTGAGCCGCTGGTGGAGGTGCCGCTCCTGCTCGATCTGGACCGCGCGGGCGCGCAGAAACTTCCAGAGGGACTCGCTCACAGGTACAGGCTAGCCGAGCCCGTTTATTGGCGCGGGCCTTCGTATATGTAGTAGGCCTTGGGGTCGCGGGGAAGGGCGCCGTTCAGAAAGAGCAGAACCGGCGGCCCGGCGCTCCTGGCCAGCGGGAGCAGAAACCCGGAATGGATCATCTGGTCGCGGACCGAGACCTGGAAGCTGGTCGGCTGGTTGGTCTGCGCGTTGGCGAACCCGATCAGCATGTATGTGCAGCCGATCAGCACCACGCCGGCGGTGACCAGGCCGAGCAGGAGGCCGATGCCGCGGTTGACGGCGACCGCGGCCAGCTGAAGCTGGGTGTGGACGGCGGTCGCCGCTGCCTCGAAGATCAGGATCAACAGGACGAAGAAGAACAGCCAGCCCGCCAGCCTGGCGTCGGGGATGCTGATGGTGTTGTTGTACTGGCGGAGAATGCCGGCGCCCGGCTGGCCCATGTTGGTTGCGGCCAGCATGGCGACCCAGACCCCGAGCAGCCCGAGGACCCGCCGGATGGTGCCTGAGAACCAGCCCATGACGGCGTAGGCCAGCACGACGAGAAGCGCGACCAGGTCGATGGGCGTCACGCCCGAAACCTCGCTCCGTGCCTGGTCTCCAGCGCCGCCCTGAGCTCGCGCATTGCCTGATCCACTTCCGAGTCCGTCAGGGTGCGCTCAGGACTCCGGAAAGTCAACGAAAAAGCCACGCTTTTGAGCCCGCCGTCGAGCTGAGCCCCGCGGTACTCGTCGAAGGCCTGGACGGATTCGAGCAGCTCTCCGCCGGACTCCTGGATGGTGGTGAGCAGGAGAGCCGCCTCGACCGGCTCGGCGACGACCACGTTGAGGTCGCGGTCGATGGCGGGGAAGCGCGGCAGCTCCTGCGCCGGACGCGGCCGACGCGCGGCCAGCAAGGCCTCGATGTCGATCTCGCAGGCGACGAACCGGCCCTCCAGGTCGAGCTCCTCGACGGCCAGCGGATGGACCTCTCCGAGGTGGCCGAGCGCGGTGGCGCCGGCGAAGACCGCGGCGCACCGGCCCGGGTGGTAGAGGGGCGCGCTCGCCCGGCGGTAGGTGAGCGGGGGCACCGAGAGGGCATGCGCGGCGCGGTCGAGCACCGACTTCAGGTGCAGGAAGCCGGCTCGTCCCTCCGGGCCGCCGGCCCCGGCCGACCCCACCGCGCACAGCGTCCAGGGCTCATCCGGCTGGGCCGGTCCCTGACGGTCGCGACCGAGGTAGCGGCGGGCCAGCTCGAAGACCTGGACGTGTCCCCGCCCGCGGTTGCGGTTCAGGCCGACGACCTGGACCAGCGATGGGATCAGGGTCGTCCGCAGCGTGTCCATGTCCTCGCTGACGGGGTTGATGACCCGGAGGCCGCGCTCGGCCACGCCCAGCCGCTCCAGGAGGCGGCCGTCGACGAGAGCGGTGGTCAGCGTCTCGGAGTAGCCGCCGGCCGCGAAGGCGGCTCGGGCCGCGTCCATCTCGCGGTCGGCGCTCGGCCGGTAGGGCCGGATGGCCGATCTCCGGGTCCCCGGCAGCGTGGCCGGCACCCTGTCGACCCCGAAGATTCGGCCCACCTCCTCGACCACGTCCTCGGGAATGGCGACGTCGAGCCGGAAGACCGGCGGCAGCACGTCCCAGGCCCCGTCCTCCGAGCGAACCTGGAAGTCGAGGCGGCGGAGGATCGCCTCCGACTCCTCGAGCGGCACGTGGACTCCCAGCACCCGGTCGACCATCTCCGGGTACATCCGCACCCGGACCGGCTCCTGGGGTACCGGGTAGACGTCGGGCCAGCCCTGGTGAACCCGGCCGCCGGCCAGCTCGGCGATCAGCTGCGCGGCGCGGCGAGCCCCGGCCAGCGCCAGCTCGGGCGAGAGCTTCTTCTCGAAGCGGCTGGAGGCGTCGGTCCGCAGCCGGAGCGCGCGCGAGGTGGCGCGCACGCTCACGCCGTCGAAGGTGGCCGCCTCCAGGACCACGTCGCGGGTGCCGTCGTTCACCGCGCTCTCCTCCCCGCCCATCACACCGGCGATGGCGACCGGCCGGTCGCGGTCGGCGATCACCAGCATGCTCGGGGCGAGCTTGCGGGTGACACCGTCCAGCGTCAGGATCGACTCTCCCCCGCCGGCGCGCCGCACCACGATCTCCGGCCCCGCCAGCCGCGCCAGGTCGAAGACGTGCAGCGGCTGCCCGTACTCCAGCATCACGTACTGCGTCACGTCGACCAGGTTGTTGATGGGCCGGACGCCGGCGGCCCGCAGCCGCCGCTGCATCCATTTCGGGCTGGGGCCGGTGCGGACGTCCCTGATGACGCCCGCGATGTACCGCCGGCAGAGGTCGACGGCGTCGATCCGGACGCTCACCAGCTCGGTCGCGGCCGGCTCGGCCCCGCCCACGAAGGGCGGCAGGAAGTCGACCTTGAGGCGCCGGCCGGAGGCGGCGGCGAGCTCGCGGGCGAGCCCCAGGTGACCCAGGCAGTCGGGCCGGTTGGGGGTGACCTCGACCTCCAGGATGGCATCGGGCGGGATCAGCTCGGAAAGCCGCTGACCGGGCTCCCCCTCGTCGAGGAGCATGATCGCCGGCTCCCTGTCCTCGCCCAGGAGCAGCTCCTCGCGCGAGCAGAGCATGCCTTCGGCGGCAAAGCCGGCGATCTTGCCCTCGCGGACGTAGCGGCCGCTGGGGACGGTGGTCCCCGGCAGCGCGACCGGGACGGTCGAGCCAGGGACGGCGTTGGGGGCGCCGGCGATGATCTGGCGCGTGCGGCCACCGCCGACGTCGACCTGGTGGATCCAGAGCGGCTTGTTGCTCCTGGGGTGCTCCTCCTGGCTGAGCACGCGCCCGACCAGGATCTCCGACAGGTCGAGGAGCTCCACCTGCTCGACCGTGAAGCCGATCATGGTCAGGGTGTGGGCGCCCTGCTGGGGCGTCAGGCCCTCGAGCTCGGCCAGCTCGCTCAGCCACTCCCAGCTGACTCTCACCGGAACTGCTCCAGGAAGCGCAGATCGTTCTCGTAGAAGGAGCGGATGTCGGCAACGCTGTGTTTGAGCAGCGCCATCCGCTCGATCCCGAAGCCCCAGGCGTATCCGCTGTAGCGCTCGGGGTCGATGCCCCCGTTGCGGAGCACGTTGGGGTGGACCATCCCGCAGCCGCCGATCTCGATCCAGCCGTCGCCCCCGCAGGTTCGGCAGCCGGTCCCCCCGCAGATCCCGCAGGAGGAGTCGAACTCGTAGCTGGGCTCGGTGTAGCTGAAGTTGTGCGGGCGCATGCGGATCTCGCGGTCAGCGCCAAAGAGCGACCTGCACATGTAGCTGAGCGTCCCCTTCAAGTCGGAGACGGTCAGGCCCTCGTCGATGGCCAGGCCCTCGAGCTGGGTGAATGTCGGCAGGTGGCTGGCATCGGAGGCGTCGCGCCGGTAGGTGCGGCCGGGGATGATCACGTAGATCGGCGGCGACTGGTAGCGCTGCATGGCCCGGATCTGCACCGGCGACGTGTGGGTGCGGAGGACCAGCTCCTCGGCCTCGTCCAGGAAGAAGCTGTCCTGGACGTCGCGTGAGGCGTGGCCCTTGGGCAGGTTCAGCGCCTCGAAGTTGTACCAATCGGTCTCCACCTCGGGGCCGATCTCGACCGTGAAGCCGATCGCCTCCATGATCGTCTCCAGCTCCCGCTGCACCTGCGTCATGACGTGGATGTGGCCGGCCGGCAGGGGTGGCGCCGGGAAGGTGACGTCGATGGCGTCGGTCTCCCCGAGGTCCGCGAGGCGCTCTCGCTCGAGCTCCTCGGCCCGGGCCGCCAGCGCCGCCTCGACCGCCCGCTTGGCGTCGTTCGCGGCCCGCCCGGCGCTCGGCCGCTCCTCCTTGGGCAGCTGACCGATCTGCTCCAGGAGGACGCTGATCCGGCCGCTGGAGCGCCCGAGATAGTCGAGCCTGATGCGCTCGAGCTCTGCCTCGCTGCCGGCGGCGGCGACCTCGGCCAGCGCCCTGCGGGCCAGCTCGTCAGAAGGCGAGGTCACTGGAGAAGCCTCCGCCGGATCTCGAAGACCAGGATGGCGGCGGCGGCGGCCACGTTCAGCGACTCGACGCCCTCCGCGACCGGGATGGTCACCCGATGCCGGGGTCCCCCCCGCAGGCCGTGCGCCTCGCTGCCCAGGACCAGCGCGCCCGCGCGCTCGATCGGGGCGCCGGCCAGCGGCACGCCGTCCCCCGCCGAGGCCCCCCAAACCTCCAGGCCCTCGAGATCGGACCAGGTTGCCCGCGCGACCGCCAGCCGGAAGACGTTGCCGGCGGAGGCCCGCACGCTCTTCGGACCGAAGGGGTCCGCGGTCCCTTCCAGCGCCGCCAGCGCGGGCGCGCCGGCGGCGGCCGCCGTGCGGACGATCGTCCCCACGTTGCCCGGGTCCTGCACCCCGTCGAGGACGATCAGCGGCCAGCCCTGCGCCCGGGCCCGGGCGGCGGCCTCCCGGCATCCGATCGGGGCGACCCGCGCGATCGCCATCACGCCCTGGGGCGTGACCGTGGTGCTCACCGAGTTGAACAGCCGCTCGGAGAGCACCGCGGTCTGGTCGGCCGGCACCTGGAGGCGCGGGTCATCGCGCACGTCCTCGCGCAGGACCAGCAGCTCGAGGTGGACGCCGGCCTGGCCGGCCTCGCGGACCACTCGGGGACCCTCGAGGAGGACCTCGCCCGCCTCGCGGCGGTGGGCCAGCCGGCGGATGCGGCGCGCAACCTCGTTCTCGCCGCTGGTCACGACCTGCAGAGCGGACCTCGGGGCCATCGCCTAACCCCGCCCGCCGAACGGGCGCGATCCACGCCCCGCCTGCGACACGGGCTCCTCGCGGGCTCTGACGCCGGCCCGGCCGGCGGCGTCCGGCCGGACGACACCGGGAGCGGAGGGAGCGGGACCGGTTGCCGCGCTAGAGGTTGTTCTTCGCAACCTCGACCAGCCGAGCAAAGGAACCGCTGTCGCGCACGGCCAGGTCGGCGAGCACTTTGCGGTCGATCT
>CAYLIP010000034.1:0-5051 GCA_964383855.1 uncultured Actinomycetes bacterium
CGCTGCCGGCCGGCGCGAGCCTCCAGGATCCGGTCCTGGAGCTCGAAGACCATGTCCATCAGCTTCACCGGAGAGATGTTGGTCCGCAGCGGCGGCAGCTCGCCGGCCTCCCGGCCGAGGACCCCGACCAGCTCGGTGATCCGCGGCTCGAAGGCCAGCGGCACCCGCTTCTGGCCGCTCAGGTTCATCTGCTCCAGCTCCTCGAGCATGCGGTCGAGGACGCGCATCGGGACCTCCAGACGCGCCCGCTCCCGGCGGCGCCGGTGGTGGGCGCGCAGCCCCCTGCGGATGGTCAGGTTGGCGGTGGCGAGCGGGTCGAACTGCTCAGCGATCATGCGCTGATTCTATACAAAACCTAGACATTCGCGCCAGCAGCAGGACCAGGTAGGCGAAGCCGAGTCCGGCCAGGCGCCACCGGTCAGGGACCAGCAGCGCGAAGAGCGGTGGATAGGCCAGCAGCCCGGCTGCCACCGCCCGGCTGAACCCCGCCCGCATGAGGAGGACGGCGAAGAGCGCCAGGGCGAGCGCCGCCGGCACCGGCCCGAGGACCAACGCGCCGCCCGCCAGGCAGGCCACGGCGCGCCCGCCCCGAAAGCGGGTCCAGGGCGGCCAGGCGTGGCCGGCCATCGCGGCCACCGTTCCGGCGCACGCCGCCCACCAGCCTCCGAGCGCCAGCCCGAGCAGCGCCGCCACCGCGGCCTTGGCCGCGTCCAGGCCGGCGACGCCTAGGCCGGCGCGCGGGCCGGCCAGCCGCCAGAGGTTGGCGGCGCCCGGGTTGCCCTCGCCCGCCACCAACGGGTCGTAACCGTGCCGGAGTCCGATCCAGCGGGCGAAGGGCAGCGATCCCAGCAGGTAGCCGGCGGCCGCGGCCGCCGCCTCAGCCAACCCGAAGCATTTCGCCGGCGAGGATGCGCAGCTTCTGTCGGCCCGAGACGGCTGCGCGCACCGGCGGCTCGGGCAGCCCGCGCTCGACCTCGTCCAAAATCGCGCGGTACATCAGCGCCGCTCCCCGGACGACGCGCCCGCCCTGCCGGAGCAGGCCCACCCCGGCCAGGCCCCGTTCGTACCAGTGGCGGGCGATCGCGATCTCGATCCGCATCTGCAAGGCGCGGTCGCCCCCCGCCAGCTCCAACGATTCGCACGGGAGGTAGCTGCGGCCGCGCGCCGCGTCCTCGCCCACGTCGCGCAGGATGTTGGTCCGCTGGAGAGCGATGCCGAGCGCGCGGGCGGCGCCGTCGGCCTCGGGCGCGCTGGTGCCCAGGACGGCCGCCATCATGCGCCCCACCGTGCCCGCGACCCCGTAGGCATAGCGGTCGAGCTCGTCCTCGGTGCGGAGGTCGACCGGCCCCAGGTCCTGCGCCTGGCCGGCGCAGAAATCGGTCACCGCGTCGAGCGGGAAGGCCGGGTGGCGTTCGGCCAGGCCGGCCAGGATCGCTTCCTCGCGCCCCGCCGCGGAGCCGCCGGCCGCCCAGGCCGCGACCTCCGCCAGCCGGCGCCCGGCGGTGGGGTCGCCCTCGTCGACGAGGTCGTCCAGCGTCCGGCACACCAGATAGAGAAGGACGACATCCTCCCGGACGGCCGGGGGCAGGAAGCGGGCCGCCAGCCAGAAGGTGCGGGCGTGGCGGCTCATCACCCCGGCCGCCTCGGTCCTCAGCGCGCTCACAGCCGTCCCCTCCGGCGGTCGTGCTCGACCAGCTCGCTCGTCACCTGCGCCCCGAGCAGCACCCCCGGCACTCCGGCGCCGGGATGGACCCCGGCGCCGACGTGGTACAGGCCGCGCACCGACCGGTCCCGGTTGGGCGTCCGGAAGTAGGCCGACTGAGAAAGCAGCGGCTGGGGCCCGAACGCATTCCCGAACGGGCTCATCAGGTCGTCGCGGAAGGTGAGGGGGGTCCAGCTGCGCTCGACCTCGATCGCGCCCCGCAGCCCCGCCAGCCCGAGGCCGCCGGGCGACTCGAGCGCGTCGAGCACCCGCTCGCGCAGCGCCGGCTCGGCGCGTCCCCAGTCGAGCCCGCCGGCAAGATTGGGCACCGGCAGGAGCACGGCCAGCGACTCGCCGCCCGGCGCCGCCATCGCCGGCTCGCTGCGGGACGGCGCGTGCACGTAGAGGCTCAGGTCCTCCGGAACCCGCCCCCGGCGGGTCACGTCGCCGATGAAGCCGCGGTAATCGCGGCCGACGAGCAGCGTGTGGTGCTCGAGCTGCGGGTAGCGCCGGCCGACACCGAGGTAGAGCAGGTAGCAGCTCATGCTCAGGCGCGGAGTGCGCGCGCTCCGGCCCAGCAGCTTCGACGTGGTCAGCACGTCGGCGTTGCTGACCACGAGGTCCGCCTCGAGCAGGTCGCCGGAGGCCGTCCGCACGCCGGCGGCGCGGCCGCCGCGGGTCACGACCTCGGTCACCGCGTCGCCGCACCGGAGGTCGCCGCCCGACCGCACGAGCCGCGCCAGCGCCTCGACGAGCGACCACACGCCGCCCTCGGCGTACCAGACGCCGCCCGCCAGCTGGAGGTAGGCGAGCGCGGCGTAGACGGCCGGGACCCGGAAGGGGTCGCCGCCGATGAAGAGCGGGTGGAAGTCGAACACCTGGCGGACGTGCGGTTCACGGAAGTACCGGCCCACGAACGAGCTCACGCTGCGCAGCGCATCGAGCCGGACCATCCGCGGCACCAGGCCCAGGAAGCTGCCCAGCGTGAGGAAGGGCTGGCGCCCGGCGACCATGATCGCCCGCTCGTGGATCCGCCGGCTGGCCGCGACGAAGGCGTCGTAGCGGAGGGCGTCGGCGGGGCTGAAGCGCGCGATCTGCTGCTTCATGGCGGCGGTGTCGCCGCTGAACAGGAAGTCGCGCTCCTCCCCCGCCCAGGCGATCCGGTAGTAGGGGTCGAGCGCCCGCAGCTCCAGTCGGCTGGAGGTGGTGGTGCCGGCGGCGGCGAAGAGCTCGTCCAGGACCTCCGGCATGGTGATCAGCGAGGGCCCCGTATCGAAGCGGTAGCCACCCTCGCAGATCCGGCTCGCGCGGCCCCCGGGCTCAGGTCGCGCCTCGATCACCGTCACCCGGTGACCGGCGGCGAGCAGCCGGATGCCGGTGGCGAGGCCGCCCAGGCCGGCGCCGACGACGACCGCTCTCACCGCAGCTCCCCCGTCAGCGGCGCGCCGCGCCAGACCGGCGCGCGGCCGGCCAGGCCGTCGGCGACGCTGGCCGTCATCCCGGCCAGGGTGGCCAGGACGGTGACCGGGTGCCAGAGCAGGCTCCCCAGCGGCTGCCGCTCGCGAACCGCCACCGCGGCCCGGAGAGCCAGCAGCAGCGTGCAGCCGATCAGCGCGCCCAGCGCCGCCGGCCGGTCACCGGCAGCCACCGCGGCGGCCAGCACGACTGGGGGCCCGAGGAGAACCATGCCCAGCCCGGCGATGCCGGCCAGCGCCACGGCCAGCGACTCGCCGGCGTAGGCGTAGAACATGCGCCGCCAGGCGGCCAGGGCGCGGGCCGCCGTCTCGTAGTGGCGGGTCGCGGCGAGGTCGGCGCCCCGCAGCAGGCGGACCCGGCGGTGGCCGGCCGCGTAGAGGCGGGCCAGGTCGAGGTCCTCGCGCGCCGAGCCGGCGATCGCGGCATGGCCGCCGAGCTCCAGGTACTCGTCGCGGCGGACCGCCATCAGGGGGCCGTTGGCCAGGGGCAGGGCGGCGTGCGGCCAGAAGGCGACCTGGAGCAGCGCGAAGGCCGGCATCAGGGCGCGCTCGGCGGCCGAGTCCATGGCGTAGCGGGTGACCAGCGAGACCAGGCCGCCCGGGACCGCCTCGGCCGCGATGGCCGGAAGCGCGGCCGGCTCGAGCACGGTGTCGGCGTCCAGGAACACCACCACCTCGCGCGTCGCCGCCCGCGCCCCGCGCCACGCGGCCCAGCACTTGCCCGTCCAGCCTGGCGGCCGCGGGCCGGCCACCACGACGCGGGCGCCGGCGCCCGCCGCCACCGCCCCCGTCCGGTCGCGCGAGCCGTCGTCGACCACCACCACCTCCACTTCCTTGGGCAGCGAGGCCAGGCAGCGGCCGATCCGCGACTCTTCATCGCGCGCCGGGACGACCACGGTCACCTGTCCGACCGGCCCGCGCGCGCCCCGCCGCCGCATCCGGTGCTGGTTGGCCGCGAAGACGCCGAGCACTGCGAGCAGGCCGACCGCGGAGCCCCAGGCGAACAGCTCGGCCAGGGTGACCCGCCCCACCCCCCAGGCCCGGAGCAGGACCTGCGTGACCAGGAAGCCCGACAGCATGTTCATCCCCAAGAAGCCGCGCCAGGCGCGCCGCGCCTGCCGGGCCGCGTCGCCGAAGAGGACCGAGCCGGCGAGCAGCGGGTAGGGCAGCAGGGCCACCGCCGCGGCCACGGCCAGGCCGCCGCCCGAAGCGACCAGCAGCACCGCCGCCACATAGAGGACGAGGGCGCCGGCGGCCGTCGCGCGGGCGCCCAGGCTCACCGCAACCGACCCGATGCCGGCGGCGCGGTCGGCGGCCACGTCCTGGATGGCGCCGAGGGCCTGGGAGGCGGCGCCCCAGACCAGGAAGGCGACCAGGTAGCGCCAGGGCAGGCGGTCGAGCGACGCGCCCGCGAGCACACCGCCGCAGATCGCAGGCAGCACGAAGTGAAGGGAGGAGGTGAGCGAGTCCAGGCCGGGCGTCTCCTTGGTGCGCAGCGGAGGCGCCGAGTAGGCGAGCGCGGCGAGGACCGTCAGGGCCAGGACGCCCGCGGCGGCGGGCCCGCCGAGCAGCGCCAGCGCCGCCAGCAGGGGCAGGTTGGTGGCGGCGATCGCCGTCCAGAGGTGGCGCCGCCCGCCGGGCGCGACCACGGCGCCCTCGACGGCTCCGCCCTTGCGCGGGTTGCGCCGGTCGGACTCGTAGTCGAAGACGTCGTTGACGCCGTAGAGGAGCAGGTTGTAGGGCGCCAGGAAGTAGAGCGCGCCCAGGCCGAGCGCAACCGTCGGCCGCCCCGCGGCCACGCCGCAGGCGAGGAAGGGCAGCACGGTGTTGGGCCAGCTGTAGGGGCGGGCGACGGGCAGCAGGCGGCCCAGCGC
>CAYLIP010000034.1:5151-29410 GCA_964383855.1 uncultured Actinomycetes bacterium
CCAGCCCCAGGCGCCGCCGGCGCGCGAGCAGGAGCACGCCCATGGCCGAGAGGAGGATTGCCAGCAGGTACGCGCAGTGGCTCACCGGTCGCGATCGACCAGGCGCTCGGTCATCAGTGCCAGCTCGTTGCGCAGGCCGGGGTCGATGTCGAACGCTCCGATCGCGACCAGGGCCTGGCGGCGCAGGTGCGCGATCATGCTCTCGGCCTCGGTCACGGCGCCCGCCGCCACCAGCGCATCGCGCATGCGCGCGACCTCGCCCGGCCCGCGTTCCGGCAGTTCGACCAGCCGGCGCAGCTCGGCCGCGGCCGCCGATTGCCCGGACAGGCCGCGGGCGAGCAGCCAGGTGGGCTTGACGTGGGCGAGGTCGTCGCCATCGGGCTTGCCGGTCGCCTGGCGGTCGCCAAAGGCGCCGAGGAGGTCGTCGCGAAGCTGGAAGGCGGTGCCCGCGGGCTCCGCGTAAGCCGCCGCCGCGAGCGCCAGCGACGTTCTGCCGCCGGCCAGCGCGATGCCCAGCTCGAGCGGCCGGCGGATCGTGTAGCCGGCCGTCTTGCGCCGCATCACGGCCAGCGCCTCGGCCTCGCCGACAACGCCGAAGGTGGTCATGGCGAGGTCCTGGAACTGGCCCACCGTCACCTCCTCGCGCAGCGTGTTGAAAACGCTGAAGGCCTGCTCGAGAGCCTCGCCGCCGTAACCCGACTGGAGCAGCAGCATGTCGGCCCAGACCAGGGCGAGGTCGGACGCCAGCAGCGCGGCGGCCTGCCCGTGGTGGGCGCCGGTCCGGCGGGCGAGCGCGACATGGACGGCGGCTCGCCCGCGGCGGAGGGCGCTGCGGTCGATGATGTCGTCCTGGACGAGGGCGAAGGTGTGGACGAGCTCGACGGCGGCGGCGGCGTGGACCAGCCGCCGGTCGGGACCGCCCCCGGCCGCCCGGTGACCCCACTCGACGAACCAGGGGCGGATACGCTTGCCTCCGGCGAGCGTCAGGGCGCGCAGCTCGGAGATGGCGGGCTCGATCTCGGGGGCGGCCGCGCTGAGCTCTCGGGAGCGGCCGGCAAGGAAGTCTTCGAGGAGGTTTTCGAGTTCGGCCCGGAAGCCGGAGGGCGCGGCCGGTAGGCTCGTTTGGAGCATGCGACCGATTCTGAAAAACCTAGACGAAAGAGATACATTTCAAATACGAAAATCAACCGCTGGCGAAACCACCTCCCGGCAAACGACCTCCCGCCAAACGACCTCCCGCAAGGAAGAGCATCTGCAGATCAACCTCGACGGACCGGTGTCCGGTGACGTCGACGCCGGTTTCGGCGCCTACCGCTTTGAGCCCCAGGCGCTGCCCGAGCACGACCTCTCTGAGGTCTCGACCGCCACCAGGTTCCTGGACCGCGACCTGTCGGCTCCCCTGCTGGTCTCCTGCATGACCGGGGGCACGCCCGGCGCCGCGCGGGTCAACCAGGTGCTGGCCGAGGTCGCGCAGCGGCACCGCCTCGCGCTCGGTCTCGGCTCCGGGCGCGTCCTCCTCGAGGACCCCTCGGCGCCGGGTTTCGCCGTGCGCGGCCGGGCCCCCACCGTGCCCCTCCTCTGCAACCTGGGCGCCGCCCAGCTCAACCGGGGCGCCGGCGTCGACGACTGCCGGCGCCTGCTCGAGCTGACCGAGGCCGACGCGCTCGTCCTCCACCTGAACCCGCTCCAGGAGGCGCTCCAGCCGGAGGGCGAGCCGCGCTTTCGGGGCCTGCTCGGGCGGATCGAGCGGCTGTGCGCCGAGCTGGGCGCGCCGGTGATCGTCAAGGAGGTGGGCTTTGGCATCGCCGCCGACGTGGCCGCGCGGCTCTACGCGGCCGGCGTGGCCGCGGTCGACGTGGCGGGGGCCGGGGGCACCTCCTGGAGCGAGGTGGAGCGCCGCCGCCTGAGCGGCACCGCCGAGCGGGTGGCGGCTGCGTTCCGCGGCTGGGGCATCCCCACGGCGGAGGCGGTGGTGGCGGTGCGCGCCGTCGCCGGCGACCGGACCGTGATCGCCAGCGGCGGCGTGCGCGACGGCATCGACGTGGCCACCGCGCTCGCCCTGGGGGCCGATCTGGTTGGCGTCGCCGGCCCCTTCCTGCGGGCCGCGGGCTCGGGGCTCGAGGCGGCCTCCGCCTTCGCCGAGGAGCTGGCGGGCGTGCTGCGGGTGGTCATGTTCGGCGTGGGCGCGCCTTCGCTCGCGTCCTTCCGGGCCGCGCCGCGGCTTGTCCGCCGGTGAGCGAGGCCGCCGCCGAGGCGCACGTGCCGCTCAAGCAGCTGTCGCAGCTGAGCGGCCTCTCACCGATCCTGATCCGAGCCTGGGAGCGCCGCTACGGCTTTCCGGCGGCGCCGCGGCGGACGGCGGGCGGCCACCGGCGCTACACGCTGGGTGAGGTCGAGATGGTGCGCCACGCGGCGCTGCTCGTCCGCTCCGGCCTCCGGGCCTCGGACGCGATCGCGCGGGCGCGCACCGGGCAGGCGCTGCCCGCCGGCGCCGGCGCCCTGTCCTCGGCGCAGCTGGCCGGGCTGCTCCTGGACGAGGATCCCGCGCGCGCCCTCGACTACCTGCGCGGCGCCACGGTCGCCACCGGCTTCGAGGCGACGCTCGAGGAAATGGTGGTCCCCGCCCTCCAGGCGGTCGGCCAGGGCTGGGAGGCGGGGCGCAACTCGGTGGCCGACGAGCACGTGGCGACAGGCGTGGTCATGAGCTGGCTCGGCTCCGTGCGCGCCGAGCTGCCGCCCATGGATGCGGCCGAGCCCGCCTACGTGATCGCCAACCCCGAGGGGGAGGAGCACGCGGTGCCGGTGTGGGCGCTCGAGGTGCTGCTCCGGATGCGCAGGGTCCCGGTGCGCGCGCTCGGAGCGTCGGTCCCGATCGCCGACCTCGTCCAGGAGGCGCGGCGGCCGGGTCTACGCGGGCTGGTCCTGGCGATCTCGCGGCGCTCGCTGCGCCGGCAGGTGGGGCGGGTCGCCGCGGCCGTGGGAGCGCTCGAGGGCAGCCGCGCGCGCATCTTCACGGGGGGCGCCGGGGCCGTCCCGCCGCTGGCTCCGGGCGTGATCCTGCTGCCGAGAACGCTTACCGAGACGGCGGACCGCCTGGCCGCCGAGCTGAGTGATCTAGCGCAGTGACGCTCTGACGGGCCGTGCGCCCTGTCGATCGCCACAGACCTCTTTGCATTGTCAACTATCGCCGGCGCGGCCGCCGCCCCCATCTGCAGGGGGCCTGTTGGACCATACTTCGAGCATGCGGGTGGGTTTCGTAGGCCTGGGCACGATGGGCCGCCCGATGGCGCTCAACCTGGTCCGCGCGGGTCATCAGCTCCGCGTCTTCGACGTGGTGCAGGCGGGAGTCGAGGCACTGGTCGCCGCCGGAGCCACGCCGGCCTCGTCGGCGCGCGAGGTCTGCTCCGGAAGCGAGGTGGTGGTGACCATGCTGCCCGCCTCCCGGCACGTCGAGGCGGTCATGTTCGGGGACGACGGGGTGGTGGCCGGGCTTGCCTCGGGGATGACGGTGATCGACATGAGCACGATCGACCCCGGCACCACACGGCGGGTGGCGGCGGCGGTCGAGGCGTGCGGCTGCACGATGCTCGACGCTCCCGTTTCCGGCTCGTCCACCGGCGCCGAGCAGGGCACCCTGACGATCATGGTCGGAGGCCCGACCGAGGTCCTGGAGCGCTACCGGCCGCTGCTCGACGTGATGGGCCGCAATGTCATCCACTGCGGCGGCACCGGGATGGGCGAGGCGGTCAAGCTCTGCAACAACCTGGTCGCCGGGGCCACCGTGGCCGCCGTGGCCGAGGCCTTCGCCCTGGGCGCGCGGCTCGGTTGCGACCCGCAGGTGCTCCACGACGTCATGAGCAAGAGCTCGGCCAGCTGCTGGGCGCTGCAGACGCGGCCGCCGGTGCCCGGGCTGGTTGCGGACGCGCCCGCGGATCGCGACTTTGCGCCGGGCTTCATGGTCGACCTCATGCACAAGGACCTGGGCCTGGTCATGGCCGCCGCCTCCGAGCTGCGGCTCCCGCTTTCGGTGGCGGCGACGGCCCAGCAGCTCTACGCGCTGGCCTCCCAGGAGGGCTACGGCCAGCGGGACTTCTCGGCGGTTTTCAAGGTGCTGGAGGCTGATTCGTGATCACGACCGAAGCGACGCAGAAGATGCTGGTCAGCGGCGATTGGGTCGACGCGGCCGGCGGCGAGGTGATCGAGGTCGAGAACCCGTCACGCCGCGGCGAGACCGTGGGCACGGTGCCGCGGGGCCGCGCGGAGGACGTCTCACGCGCCGTCGACGCGGCTTTTGACGCGTTTCAATCGTGGCGCTCGGTGCCGCCCGCCGCGCGCGGGCTGGCCATGCTGCGCATCGCCGACGACCTGGAGGCGCGGCACGAGGAGCTGGCGCGGCTGGTCGCGACCGAGACCGGCAACGCGCTGCGGACCCAGGCCCGGGGCGAGATCCGGAGCGCGATCGACATCTTCCGGTACTTCGGCGGCGTCGCCCAGGAGCTGAAGGGCGAGGTGATCCCGATCAACGACGACCTGCTGGTCTACAACCGGCGCGAGCCCTACGGGGTGGTGGGGGGCATCGTGCCCTGGAACGCGCCCGTCCAGCTGTCCTCGCTGAAGGTCGCGATGGCGATCACGGCCGGCAACACGCTGGTGCTGAAGGCGGCCGAGGACGCGCCACTGGGCGTCCTGACCATGGCCTCGATCGCCGCCTCGCACCTGCCGCCGGGTGTCCTCAACGTGGTCACCGGCTACGGCGAGGAGGCGGGCGCGCCGCTGGCGGCCAACCCCAAGGTCCGCAAGCTCTCCTTCACCGGATCGACCGAGGTGGGCAAGCTGATCATGCACGCGGCCGCCGACCGGATCGTGCCGGTGTCCCTGGAGCTGGGCGGCAAGAGTCCGGCGATCGTGTTCCCGGATTCCGACGATGACGCGACGGCCGACGGCGTGATCGCGGGCATGCGCTTCACGCGTCAGGGTCAGTCGTGCACCGCCGGCTCTCGGCTCTTCGTGCACCGCTCGATCCACGACTCGTTCGTCTCGCGACTGGTCGCCAAGCTCTCCGCCTTCAAGATCGGCGACCCCCTCGACGAGGCGACCGACATGGGGGCGATCATCAATCGCACCCAGTACGAGAAGGTCTGCGCCTACATCTCGGAGGGACTGTCGGCCGGAGGGTCGGTGCTGGGCGGGATGCCCCCTTCGTCGGGGCCGCTTTCCGAGGGGTATTTCGTGCAGCCGACCGTCTTCGCGCGCTCCGACAACGCCTGGCGGCTGGCGCGAGAGGAGATCTTCGGGCCGGTCCTGGTCGTGATCCCCTGGGACGACGAGGAGGAGGCGATCCGGATGGCCAACGACTCGCACTACGGGCTGGCCGCGTACGTGTGGTGCCGCGACTTGAGCCGCGCCCTTCGGGCGGCCCACAAGATCGAATCGGGGTGGGTGCAGGTGAACCGGGGCCTCGGGCAGCTGCCGGGCATGTCCTACGGCGGCTACAAGCAGTCCGGGATCGGGCGCGAGTTCTCCCTCGAGGGCATGCTGGACGGGTTCACGCAGCGTAAATCGGTGACGGTCAGCCTCACACACTGACGGCTGGGTCTTGCCGCATTCTGGAGGTGCTTTATGTGGGCTCATGTCACGCGCATCAGGCCGGCCGCCGAGAACGTCTCGCCGCCGGGTGATTACTTCCGGCGGACGGCGCTGCCCACGCTGCAGCAGACACCTGGCTTTGCCGCGGCGTTCATGCTGCGTGGCCGCACCGAAAGGCTGGGCGTGACCGTGACCTACTGGGACGACGAGCAGTCGCTGAAGGCAGCCCTTCCCGAGCTCGATCGGAGCCGGCAGGAGGCGGCGCAGAGCCAGGGTTTCGAGGTGCTCGAGACCGACAGCTACGAGATCGTGGTCCTCGACCGCAAGTCACGGCCCGAGGTGGGCCAGTTCGTGCGGAGCACCGAGGTCCAGGCAGACCCGTCGACGCGGGACGCCAACGTTCGCGCCATCGAGGAGCGGATCGTGCCGCTGGTCCAAAGCCTGCCGGGATACGTCTCGCTGGTCTCGATGGGGAACCCGGAGACCGGCCACGCCCTGACCACCACGACGTGGGCGACCGAGCGGGAGCTCGATGGTTCGGCGGACGCGGTGCGCGGGCCGCGCGAGGAATCGGTGGGCGAGACCGGTGGCAAGGTGCAGCGGGTCGAGGAGTGGCGGATAATCCTGGCCGAACTGCGCGGCTGAGGGCGGCGGCGGACCCCTATATGGTTCAGCCGAATGTGCGCAACGTGCTGGTGCCCGCGCACGGACTCGAACCGTGAACCTTGGGATTAAGAGTCCCCTGCTCTGCCAAATTGAGCTACGCGGGCACGCCGGTTGGGGTGGGCGCCGCTCGATCGGCGCGGCCATGGATTCTACCGGGTCGTTAACAGCCACCATTCCCTTCTCAGCCGCCGCTCCCTAGCCTCCGGGGCGTGCGCGCTCGCGTTCCGCTCGACGTCGACCTGGAGGATCACCTCCTCATGGGTCTGACGGCCCAGCGCTTTGGCTACGTTGCGGTCGCGGCGCTGGCGGCGCTGGCCGCCTGGCACGCCATTCCGGTCGTGGGCGGCGCGCTGGCCGGACTAGTGCTGGCCGTGGGGGCCGCTTTCGGTTGGCTTCAGTGGCGCGGCCGCGGGCTCGATCACTGGGTTGCGGCCGCCGCGCTCTGGCTGCTCCGGACGCGCCGAGTCAAGGTCGATGGGCGGGTGCAAATCGGCGCGCGGCTGAAGTCGCGACCGAGGCGGCCGGCGTGGCGGCGCCGGCCGCCTCCGCCCTCGCTGCCCGCGATCCTCCGCGAGCCGCGACCGATCCGGCGCCTGCAGGTGCTCAAGGGCGTCGACGGAGACCAATGAAGCTGCCGATGGCGCTGGTCGAGCGCGGCGTGGTCGAGACCGCCATCCGGCCGGGGGAGGGCATCTGCAGAGCGGTTCTCGGCGGCCTCGGGTATCTCGGCGCCCGGGAAGAGGATCAAGCCCACTGGGTCGCTGCCTTCCGGCGGTTTCTCGACGGCCTCTCGGCGCCCCTACAGGTGGTGATGCGGTTCCGGCCCGGACCAGGCGGCGGCGCCCCGCCCCACCGGCTGCTGCCAGCAGCGGACGCCATGAGATCCGCCGACGTCGCCTTTGCGGCCTGGCTCAAGCGCTCGCGCGATTCGCAGCACCGCGAGGTGGAGCTGGTCACCGCCGGCGCGGCCACGGACGCCCTGACCACACTGGTCTCAGAGCTCGGGCTCTCGCGCCTGGATCCACCGCCGATGCCGCAGGCCATCCGAGCCGGCGAGCGCGCGGATGGGCTCGTCGGCGACGCCGGCTGGCAGCGCACCTGGTACCTGCATCACTACCCGGGCGGCGACATCGAACCGGGCTGGCTGCTGCGCCTGGTGCCGGCAGGTCAGGAGATCGATCTGGCCTGGCACGCATCGCCGATGCCGACCGCCTGGGTCGTCGACTTCCTGCAGCGCCAGCTGGCGGCGATGCGCTCGCGTGTGATGATCGGCGATCCCAACGACGTGCAGGTCGACGGCGCCCTGGCGGCTGCGGCCGAGCTGCAGCGGCGGCTGTCGGCCAGCGAGGAAAGGGCCTTCCGGGTGGCCGTCTACCTCACTCTCACCGCAGCCTCACAGCAGGAGCTGCGCGAAGGCTCGGCGCGCGTCGAGGAGGCGGCCCGGTCGGCCCTCTGCCGGCTCGAGCCGCTCACGTTCGAGATGCTGGCGGGGCGCATCGCCACCCTCCCCACGGGCAACGACCCGCTCGGACGCAGCCGGATCCTGGATAGCAGCTCCCTTTCGACGTTCTTCCCCTGGCTCGATGCCGAAGTCGCCCAGCCCCGCGGACTGGTTATCGGCGTCTCGGCCGCCACGTCCATGCCCGTCCTCGTCGACCCCTTTGACGACCGCCGTTTCGCCAACGCCAATCTCGGCGTCTTCGGCCACTCCGGCGCCGGCAAGACGCATCTCATGTCATCCCTCGCCCTCGGCTCGCTGGCCCTCGGCGTCCAGGTCTTCGTGCTCGACCCCGAGCATGAGTACGGCGAGCTGGCTAGGTCTGTGGGTGGCGAGGACATCCGCCTGGCCCTCGGCTCCGGCCACGCGCTCAACGTCCTGGACGGCGCACGCTCCACCGCCGAGGCCGCCGGCGCGGCGATCGCCGACGCGGTCGACCTCGTCGCCATCGTCTGCGGCGAGCTCGACGAGGCCGAGCGGGCCGACGTCGAGGCGGCCGCCCGCCAGACCTTCGACGAGGTCGAGCAGCCGCTGCTGCGCGACGTCGCCCGGCGGTTGCGGGCCGGACGCGCGGCCACCGTGCTCGGCCGCTGGGTGGAGGGCGCGCTGGGCCGCATGTTCTCGGCCCCCACCAATGTCGACCTCGAGGCACCGATCGTCGTCTTTGGCATGCGAGAGCTCCGGGAGGAGATGGTCGCCCCCGTGCACTTCCTGCTGGCCGAGGCGCTCTGGACGCGCATCAAGAACCGCGAGCGGCGCCGCCTGCTCGTGGTCGACGAACTCGGGCTGCTCTTCGACGATCCAACGATGCGCCGCTTCGTGGTGACGCTGGCCAGGCGCATCCGCAAGTACGAGGGGTCGCTGCTCTTCGCCACCCAGAATCCCGGCGACCTGCTGTCAACCGACGCCGGGTCGGTCGTGGCCACCAACCCGGCCATCCACTTCTTCGGTTCGACCCGGCCGGGCGAGGCCGCGCGCCTGGAGCGCGCCTTCTCGCTCAGCCCAGCGCAGCGCGCGTTCGTGGAGACCGCGCGGCGAGGCGAATTCCTGCTTTCGGCCGGGACCTCCCGGGTGGCGGTCCGCGTCAAGTCGCCGCCCTGGCAGGAGGCGCTGATGGAGGCCACTCGCGGCCGGGGACGCCCGCCGCCGGCTTCGTAGAATCGGAGACCGTGAGCCCGGCACCCGCCCGGGTGGCCCTCGAGCGGGGGCACCTGGAGATCGAGTGGCCCGGCCTCGCCTCGATGGGCCGGCTGCTTCCTCGCGTGCTCCTGACCGACGGCCAGGAGACGGTTGGCGAAGCCTGGCGCCGCGCGCGCGGCGCCGCCGACACCTTCGTGGGCGCATGCGGGCCGGTCAACCTGGAGCTGCGGGCGGCCGCGCGCGGCCGGCGCGTCCGGCTCGAGATCCGGGCGATCGCAACGGCTACGGCCGAGATCGCCGAGGTTGGCTTAGCAGCGGTCCCCGCGATCGAGGGTCAAAGGCCGCAGTGGATGGTCCACAGCGGCTACCAGTCGTGGGACGCGGCGGGCGTCGTGCCCTCCGAGCAGCCCAGCGCGGAGCCGGTCAAGCGGCAGTCCTGGTGGACCTGCGGCCTGGCAAGCCCGGATGGGACCGGGATCGGAATCTCGGCGATGGCGGGTCGGCGGACCACCACGCGCTTCGACCTCCGCGACGGCCGGCTCGTGATCACGGGCTCCGAGCCCTCCGGCCTTGCCCGCTGGCCGCTGATGTGGAGCACTCGCCGAGGCGACCGCTGGGCCGCCGACCCCCTGGTCCTGACCGCGAGCGCCGACGTGCGGGACGCCCTCGGGGCGGTGGCGGGGATGGTGAAGGGCCGCGCCGGCGCCAACGGCGCCCTGCCGCAGGGCTGGCTCAGTTGGTACCACTACGGACCCTGGATCAACTTCGACGAGGTGGTCCAGAACGCCGACGCGCTCGCCGCCGGCCGGCTCCAGGGCCTCGGCTACCGGACGGTTCAGCTGGACGACGGCTGGCAGGAGGCGTACGGCGACTGGACGCCCAACCACAAGTTCCGCCGGGGCATCGCGGCGCTCGCGGAAGAGGTCAACCGGCGCCAACAGGTGCTGGGCATCTGGACGGCGCCCTTCTTGGTGTCCGCCACCTCCGACCTGGCCAGGCAGGCGCCCGATGACTGGTTCGTGAAGGACCCGACCACCGGAGAGCGCGCCGTCGACCCGGTGCACATGGTGTTCGGGCCGATGCATGTGCTCGACGCCCGCCGGCCGGCCGTCCGCAGGCACCTGGAAGAGGTCTTTGGCGGCCTGTATGCGGCGGGCGTGCGGTACTTCAAGATCGACTTTCTCTACGCCGGCGGCTATGCCGGCACCCGCGCCGTGAGGCAGGGCGTGCAGGCGATCCGGAAGGCGGTGAAGGACTCCTATCTGCTGGCCTGCGGGGCGCCGCTGCTGCCGATGGCCGGGCTGGCCGACGGCTGCCGGATCGGCCGTGATACCGCCACCCCGCTCTACGACTTCGAGATCGGGTCCCCTAAGCCGACCCTGCTCGGCGACGAGATCATCGAGGTCGGCCGCAACCAGGCCGCCCGGCACTTCCTCAAGAGCTGGTTTCAGCTCGATCCGGACGTGGCGCTGGTGGGTGGCAACCTGACGCTCGACCAGGCGCGCACGTGCGTCACCATCTGCGCGCTCAGCGGCGGACCGTTCTTCGCCAGCGACGACCTCGACGCGCTCGAGCAGGAGCGCCTGGACCTGCTCACAAACCGGGACGTGCTGGCGCTGGCCGGCGGCGAGCCGGCCCGGCCGGACTGGGATCCGCAGCCCAAGGACCTGCCGGCCTCGGTCTGGCGGCGGAACGGAACGGTGGCGGTTTTCAACTGGGGCCACCAGGACCGTGAGTTCCAGCTCGAGGTGGACGCTGGCGCGGCGACCGACCTCTGGACCGGGCGCCGGGTGGGCGTCGACGGCGGCCGGGCTCGGCTCGACGTGCCCGCGGCCGGCGTGCGCTTGATTCGTCTCGAGCGGGGGTAGGCTACAGCCCGTGGCCAGGGTCATCCACTATCGCCTCCACGGCCTCGACCAGTCCCGTCTCGAGCGCGTTCACCAGCAGTTCGACGCGCTCGCGGGTGCGCGCGAGTGGGGCGGCGAGGCCCCCTTCATCGCCACCGACGCCTCGACCGGTCTCTTCGAGATGGAGTACCTGCGGCTGCAGCGGGCCGAGGAAGGCGACAACGTATCCGGCGCCGGCTATCTGAAGCTGGCCGGGGACGAGATCGATGCGCTGATCGTGACGCTCTTCGTGCGCGACCTGAGCGCGGAGTACGGGATCCGCACCGTGCAGCGCGACGACGACCACCCGATCGGAAAGCTCCGCTACCTGGAGTTCGTCAACGGGCGCCTGCCGACGGGCAACTCGCTCGAGGAGATGCTGGCCCGGCGGCCGGTGATCAAGAAGGTGATGGGGCAGGCGATCATGTTCTATCCGCCGCTGCACCGGCTCAACCATGGCTACACGCCCTCGGGGCCGGGCGAATGGGGCTACGCGCTGCAGGGTCTGCGCGCCTTCGCGCCGACGCTCATGGAGGCCGAGCAGGAGGCGCTCAAGATACTCAGGGGCTGGAGGCGGCTTGGCGGTCGCTGACGAGCCCAAGCAGCGCGACGGGACGCTGCATTCGGCCGACGGCACACCGCTCTTCTGGCGCGCCTGGGAGGTGGAGCGGCCGAAGGCGACGTTCGCCGTCATCCACGGCCTGGGCGAGCACTCGGGCCGGTACGGCGGTTTCGCGCGCGCCATGTCGGCTCGCGGCTTCTCGACCTTCGCGGTCGACCTGCGGGGAATGGGCCGCAGTGGCGGCCGGCGCGGCTTCGTCAACAGCTGGGCCGAGTGGGTGAAGGATGCCGAGACCTTCCTGGGCCAGATCGAGGCGCACCCCTCGGCGGGCGAGGTGGTGCCGGTGGGCCACTCTTTCGGCGGCATCGTGCTCCTCTCGGGAATCCTGGCCGAGGACCTTCAGCCGCGCCGCTTTGTGCTCTCGAATCCCGCCTTCAAGCCGGCGGTCAGCGTCCCCGGCTGGAAGACGGCCCTCGGACGCCTGACGTCCCGGCTGGTGCCGACGCTGACGATGAGCAACGAGGTCGAACCGGAGACCCTCTCGCGCGATCCCGCCCAGGTGAGGGCCTACGCCGACGACCCCCTCGTCCACGACAGGATCACCAGCCGGCTCTACACCGAGTGGTTGGGCGCGGCCGCGGACGCCGACCGGCGTGCTGCCGAGCTGCACACGCCGTTCTTCCTGAGCCTGGGCGATGCCGACCGCCTGATCGACCACCGGGCCGCGCTGGCCTTTGCCGAGCGGGCGGTCAATGCGCCGCGCGAGGTGCACGTGTGGGAGGGCCGCTACCACGAGCCCTTCAACGACCTCGGCTCCGAAGAGGTCTTCGACGCCATCGCCGCCTGGCTGGCTTGAGGGCTGTAATCCAGCGCGCCCGCTCGGCCAGCGTCGAGTGGGAGGAGGAGGGCGGCCGGCGCCGGAACGCGATCGGCAGGGGGCTGGCGATCCTGGTCGGGGCGGGAGGCGGGAGCGACGAGGGGCAGGCCGTTCGGCTGGCCGAGAAGGTGGCCAACCTTCGGATCTTCCAGGACGCCGACGGGCGATCCAACCTGAGCCTGCTCGACGTCGGCGGCGAGGCGCTGGTCGTCTCCCAGTTCACGCTCTACGCCGACACCTCGCGCGGCCGGCGGCCGAGCTTCATCTACGCTGGCGACCCGGATCGGGCGCGGGTGCTCTACGAGCGGTTCGCGCAGGCTCTGGCCGATCTCGGAGTGACCACCCGGACCGGCAGCTTTGGCGCTGACATGCTCGTGACGTTGGAGAACGACGGCCCGGTGACCTTCGCCCTCAGCACCGACGCCTGGAACACGCGGGTCTGATACTGGACCGATGACCGAAACCGAGCTGGGAACCTACCTCGAGGCCCACGCCGCCGAGGTGGCTCGGGCGGCGGGGCGGATCGCGTCCCATGTGCGCCGCACGCCGCTGCTGCCGACCGATCTCGACGGCGGGCTGCTGCTCAAGCCCGAGTGCTTCCAGGTCACCGGCTCGTTCAAGGCGCGTGGCGCCTTCAACGCCGTGCTGGCGCTGAAGCAGCGCGAGCCAGACGTCAGGGGCGTGATCGCGGTCAGCTCGGGCAACCACGCGCAGGCGCTGGCGCTGGCGGCACGCACGGCCGGCCTCCCGGCCCTCATCCTGATCCCGCAGGACGCCAATCCGGCCAAGGTCGCCGCCACGCGGGGCCATGGCGCGCAGGTGCTGCAGGAGGGGGTAACGTTCGCCAACCGCGAGCAGCGGCTTCGCGAGATGGCGGCCGAGACCGGCTACACGGTCGTGCATCCCTACGACAACTGGGACATCATCCACGGGGCCGGCACCGCGATCCGCGAGGTGTGCGAGGAGCGTCCGGACGTCGGACTGGTGGTGACCCCGACCGGCGGCGGCGGGCTCCTGAGCGGGAGCGCGCTCTCGGCCAGATCCCATCACCGGGAGTGCCTGGTCGTCGGCGTGGAGCCCGAGCGCGCCGACGATGCGGCACGCACGCTGGCGACCGGCGAGATCCAGCGGCTCCCCGGCTCGCCCGACACGATGGCCGACGGCGTGCGCACGACCAGCATCGGGGAGCGCAACTTCGACGTGATCGTCCGCCACCGTCTGGTCGACGCCATCGTGACGGTCTCCGAGGAGGAGATCGCCGAGGCGACGCGGGTGGCCTGGCTGCGCCTCAAGCTCGCGCTGGAGCCGACCGGCGCCCTGCCGCTGGCCGCCTTCCTGGCCGGCAAGCTGCCCTCGCCGGCCGGTGGCGCGACCGTCCTGCTGCTGAGTGGCGGCAACGCCAACCCGGCGGTCGTGGCTAGACTGCTGGCAGGCCAGTGATCCCTGTCAAGCAGGTGATGAACCGCAACGTCCTCACCTTTCGGGAGGAGACGTCGGTCGAGGAAGCAGCGCGGGTCCTCAACGAGAACCACATCAGCGGCGCGCCCGTGGTCACCGGCGAGGGCGCCGTCGTCGGCATCGTGAGCGAGCTCGACATCTTCAGCAAGTCGGGCTCCAGCGTGGGCGAGATCATGAGCCCCCACGTGATCTCGGTGACCGAGGAGACCGGAATCGCCGAGGCCGCGCGCCTGCTCGCCGGTGAGCGGATCCGCCGCCTGCCGGTGATGAAGCGCGGCAAGCTGGTCGGGCTGCTCAGCCGCTCCGACGTGCTCGACTTCTTCACGCACAGCCACTGGACCTGCAGGCGCTGCGGCCACACCGAGCGCGGCCTGCAGGCGCCCGAGGAATGCCGGCACTGCGGCGGCGACCACTTCGAGCTCGAGCGGACGCTGCCGGGGACCTGAGCCACCCGTGAGCGAGCGGACTCGCCCGATCCTCTCTGCCAAGGCCGGCCGCTTCACCGAGTCGGTGATCCGCGAGATGACCCGGCTCAACCTTGCCCTGCACGGGTCGGAGCGCGCCATCAACCTCGCCCAGGGCTTTCCCGACTTCCCGCCCTCGCCGGAGATCGTCGCCGCCGCCCACGCCGCCCTCGACCAGGGTTATCACCAGTACGCGACCACCTGGGGCGCACCGCAGCTCCGGCAGGCGATCGCAGCCAGGACCGAGATCGCCTGGGGGCGGCCGGTCGACGCCGAGACCGAGGTCACTGTGACCTGCGGCGCGACCGAGTCGATGATCGCGGCCCTGCTGGCGGTCGTCGACCCGGCCGACGAGGTCGTGCTCTTCGAGCCCTTCTACGAGAACTACGGGCCCGACTGCATCCTGTCGGGCGCGGTGCCTCGGCACGTCGCGCTCCGCCCGCCCGACTGGACGTTCGATCCTGACGAGCTGCGGCGAGCCTTCTCCAGCCGGACCCGCGCGATCGTGGTCAACACGCCCCACAATCCGACCGGCAAGGTCTTCACCGAGGACGAGCTGCTGCTGATCAGCGACCTCTGCCGCGAGCACGACGCGATCGCCGTAACCGACGAGATCTACGAGCACCTCGTCTACGAGGGCCGCCACGTCTCGATCGCCACCCTGCCCGGGATGGCCGAGCGCACGATCACGATCAGCGGGGCCAGCAAGACGTATTCCGTGACCGGCTGGCGGATCGGCTGGCTGATCGCTCCGCCCGCACTGACCGCCGGCATCCGCAAGGTGCACGATTTTTTGACCGTGGGTGCGGCGCACCCGCTGCAGGTGGCGGTGGCGGCGGCGCTCCGCTTCCCGGAGCCCTTCTACACCCGGCTGGTCGAGGAGTATCGCGAGCGCCGCGACGTCCTTGTGAAAGGGCTGGCCGAGCTGGGCTTTGGGGTCTCGCCGCCGGCTGGAGCCTACTACGTGATGGCGGAGATCGACCGGCTGGCGGGGGGGCTGGACGATGTCGCCTTCGCGCGCCATCTGATCGACAGCGTGGCGGTGGCGACGGTGCCGGCCAGCAGCTTCTTTTCCGAGCCCGAGCGCGGCCGGCGCCACGTGCGCTTCAGCTTCCCAAAGCGCGTCGAGACCATCCGCCGCGGCCTGGCCGCGCTTGCCCAGCTGCAGCCGGCGCACAGCTAGACAACGCACGGCTCTAACGACCGCCCTGCGCCGAGCGCACGGCGGGCAGCACGACGCTCTCGATGTAGGCACGCGCGAAGCGCATGCCCGCCTGCAGGATCGTCCATTCGGCGCCCTCCCAGGCCGACTCGTCGCGGTTGACGGCATGCAGCTGCCGGTTGAGGAAATCGGGCGAGGTGCCCAGGCCGGGGGTTGGTCCGGCCCGGGCAGGAGTGGGGATGGAGAGCGAGACAGCGGGCAGCGGCGTGGAAGCCGCAGGCGCGGGCGGCGGCCCGACGGGCGGCACGGCGGCCACGGCGCCCCCCGGCGGCGCCCCCAAACGCGCCCCCAGCAGATGCCAGCCGAGCACGCCGAAGGCGGCGAGGGCGCAGAACTCGAGCACGACGAGCCAGGTGAAGGGTTGGCGGAGAAAGCGCATCGCGGCCGAGCCTAGAGAGCCCGTGCCGGGGCGATCAACAGTGCCTGTAAAGACGGAAGAGCCCGGCCCCGATCGAGCCGGGACCGGGCTCAAACCTCAAACCGCGAACCTCAAACCGCGCCGCTACGGAAGCAGGACCCCGTTGATGACGTGGATGACGCCGTTGGAGGCCTGTATGTCGGTGGTCACGATCTTGGCCTTGTTGCCCTTGTCATCCGTGATGTAGAGCCCGCCCATGTCCGAGGACACGGTGAACGGCGCGCCGTTGACGGTCGTAACCGCGCCCGACTTGACATCCTTCGAGGTCACCGCACCGGAAACCACGTGGTAGGTGAGGATGCTGCTCAGGGTCGCCTTGTTCTCGGGCTTGAGCAGGCTGTCGAGCGTGCCCGCGGGGAGCGCGGCGAAGGCCTCGTTGGTCGGGGCGAAGACGGTGTAGGGGCCCGGACCCGAAAGGGTGTCGGCCAGGCCGGCCGTCTTGACCGCCGTGACCAGGGTCGAGAAGTCCGAGTTGCTCGACGCCACCTGGACGATGTTCTGGGCCGGCGCCGAAGGCGCGGCGGCGGCCGGAGAAGCGGCCGGAGAAGCGGCCGGGGTGCTGCCGCCGCAGGCGGCGGCGATCAGTGCGCCGGTGGCGACGAGTCCAACGAGAAGTGAACGCATGGTTTTCCTCCGACATGAGACTTGGGCTGGCCCGGATGGGCGCCCTGATGGAGGAAACAACCCCGCCTGCAGTCGCTAAATTCCATACAAAACCTGTACATCACACAGAAGCCGCCTGCGCCAGCGCCGACCGCATGAGCTCGGAGTAGGTCGGATAGGCGTGCATGGTCCGCGCCACCACCCCCGCCGGCACCTCGCCCGCCATCATCGCGACCGCCTCGTGGATCATGTCGCCCGCGGTCTCGCCGACGATGGCGCAGCCGAGCACCTGCCCGGTCTCCGAGTCGACGACCACCTTGACGTGGCCGATGCGGTTGCCGTCGATCTGGGCCTTCTCGGCGTCCTGCATCCCGGCGAAGCCGACCCGCACACGGTGCCCCGCCGAGCGGGCGGCCGCCTCGGTCAGGCCCACCGAGGCGACCTCGGGGTCGGTGAAGGTGACGCGAGGCACGATCCGGAGATCGATCGACTCCAGCTCCTCGCCCTCGCCTCGCAGGGCGTTGCGCCCGGCCACCCCGCCCATCTCGGAGGCGACGTGGGTGAAGAGCGGGCCGCCCACAACGTCTCCCGCCGCCCACACCCAGGGCACGTTGGTGCGGAGATGGGAATCGACGGTGACGCCATTCTGCGTCCAGGCCACGCCGGCCGCATCGCAGCCGGCCTCCGCCCCGTCGAAGGTGCGCCCGGTGGCCACCAGAACCTCGTCGACCTCGATCACCTCGCCGTCCGACATGTGGATGCGGCGCACCGAGCCCTCCCGCTCCACGCGTTCCATCCGGGCTCGGAGCACGACGCGGATGTGCTCGCCCATGAAGGCTTCGTAGATCGCCGCCGAGGACTCCGGCTCCTCGGGCGGAAGCATGCGGTCGGCCGCCTCGATCACGGTCACGCGCACGCCCAGACGCCGGAAGATCTGCGCGAACTCCGACCCGATCGGCCCCGACCCGATCACCGCCAGCCGCGCAGGGAGCGAGCGCAGCTCGAGCACCGCCTCGTTGTCGAGGTAGCCGCACTCCCGCAGCCCGGGCACCGGCGGCACCGCCGGGCCGAGCCCGGCCGCGATCACCACCGCCCCCGCCTCGACCACCTCCGAGTCGCCGATCCGCACCCGGTGCTCGCCCTCGATCCGCGCCCGGCAGGGAAAGCGGACGTCGATCCCCTGTTCGACGAAGGGTCCCTCGCCGAAGCGCAGCATGTAATCGCGCACCTCGTAGGCGCGGCCGATCATCTCCGGCCAGTCGATCGCGACCGGCCCGACGTTGACTCCGAACTCCGATCCGCGCCGCGCCTCGTGCGCGATCCGCGCCGCCCGCACCAGCGCCTTGGTGGGCACGCAGCCATGGTTGGTGCAGGTGCCGCCGAAGTGCGCCTCCTCGGCGATCAGGACGCGATGCGAGCCGCCTCCGACCGTGAACGCCGCCTCCGATCCCGCCGCGCCGGCTCCGATGATGACCAGGTCATAGCTCTCCACTGCATCGAGGATAGGACCGGCCGTAACGTGGATCGCACATGGAACTCGAGGGCAAGGTGGCGATCGTGACCGGCGCGGGCAGCGGCATCGGGCACGCCATCGCCAAACTCCTCGGCCAGAGCGGCGCCGGCGTCTGCGTCAACTACTTCGGCTACGAGGAGGAGGCCGAGCAGCTGGCCCGGGAGCTGAGCGGCGCCTCCTCGAGGTCGATCGCGGTCAAGGCCGACGTCAGCGACTCGGCCCAGGTGAACGACATGGTCGACCAGGTGGTGCAGGAGCTGGGCGGCCTCGACATCCTGGTCAACAACGCCGGCGTCGAGGAGCCCTTCCCGATCCTCGAGGTGCCCGAGGCGCACTGGGACAGGATGCTGCAGATCGACCTGAAGGGCGCGTTCCTCTGCCTCCAGGCGGCGGGCCGCGCCATGCGCGACCGCGGCCGCGGCGGCTCGATCGTCAACATCTCGAGCGTCCACGAGGACCTCGCCTTCCCCGGCTACGCGCCCTATTGCGCGGCCAAGGGAGGCCTGCGGATGCTCATGCGGGATGCCGCGGTCGAGCTCGCGCAGCACAAGATCCGGGTCAACAACATCGCGCCCGGCGCGATCGCGACGCCGATCAACCGGGCGACCCTCAGCGATCCCCAGAAGGTGCGCGAGCTGGAGGCGCTGATTCCGCTCCAGCGGCCGGGCCAGCCCGAGGAGGTGGCGCAGGTCGCCCTCTTCCTGGCTTCCGACGCGGCCTCCTACGTGACCGGTTCGACCTACTACGTGGACGGGGGACTGATCCGGCAGAGCCAGCCGCTCTAAGCTCCAGGGCGTGCTGCCCGAGCCCACACTCCAGGACGTCCTCGCCGCCCGGCAGAGGATCCGGCCGCACCTGGACCCGACGCCGCTGCGCCGTTACCCGAGCCTGGAGCCCGCCACCGGCACCGAGACCTGGGTCAAGCACGAGAACCTGAACCCCACCGGCGCCTTCAAGGTGCGCGGCGGCTTGAACCTCATCTCCCAGCTCGACGGGGAGACCCGGCGGCGCGGCGTGGTCACCGCCTCGACCGGCAACCACGGCCAGTCGATCGCGTACGCGTCCCGGCTCTTCGGGGTGAGCGCCATCGTCTGCGCGCCCGCGGGCGCCAACCCGGTGAAGCTGGAGGGGATGGAGCGGCTGGGCGCCGAGGTGGTGCTCCACGGCGTCGACTTCGATGAGGCGCGCGAGCACTGCGAGGCGCTCTCCCGCGAGCACGGCTACCGCTACATCCACTCCGGCGACGAGCCCGACCTGATCGCCGGCGTGGCCACCCACACCCTCGAGCTGCTGGAGGAGCAGCCGGACGTGGAGGTGATCGTCGTGCCCGTCGGCGGCGGCAGCGGCGCCGCGGGCGCCTCGATCGTGGCCAAGGCGGTCAACCCCGAGATCGAGGTGATCGGTGTCGAGTCATCCGAGGCGCCCGCCGCCCATGACTCCTGGCGGGAGGGCCGGCTGGTGGAGCGGCCCAGCCGCACGGTCGCCGAGGGCCTGGCGACGCGGACCGCGTTCGCGCTGCCTCAGCGGATCATGCGCCGGCTGCTCGACGACTTCCTGCTCGTCTCCGACCAGGAGCTGCTCGACGCGACGCGCCTCATGATCGAGAAGACGCGGATGCTGGTCGAGCCGGCGGGCGCGGCGCCGCTGGCCGCCGCATTGCGGCTGCGCGACCGCATCGCCGGCCGGCGGACGGCGCTCATCTGCACCGGCGCCAACATCAGCCCGGCGATGCTGGGGCAGCTGTTCGCCGGCCGCTGAGGGTGAGCGCCGCCACCAGCGCGGCCAGCAGCGAGAAGCCGGCGGCGGCGAGGAAGATCTCGTGGAACTCGACCTGGAACGCCGCCACCGCCGAATGCTCCAGCCCTTTCAGCTGCTCCCGGATGCTGAGGCCGGCGGGCGGCGCGCCGCGAGCCGCGACCAGCTGGTTGACGCGCTGGAGGCCGTAGGCGGTGAGCGCCGAGAGGGCGACGACCATGCCCATGGTCCGGGCGGCCACGACCAGGCTGGACACGAAGCCCTGGGAGCTGCTCGCCGTGCTGTTGAGAGCGCTGGCCGCCAGCGGCGCCGCGGCCAGGCCGAAGCCCAGGCCGAGGGCGGCCAGCTCCGCGTAGGCGCGGAGCCCGGCCCCGAGCTCGGTGCTCGTCCAACCCGACATGAAGAAGAAGAAGAGGGCGGCCAGCGCCAGGCCGGCCGCGGCCGGGGCGCGAAGACCGATGCGACCGGCGAGCGCGCCACCGGCGACGGCCCCGAGGGGGACCCCGGCCAGGAAGGCCGTGAGCAGGAGGCCGGCCCGGTTCTGGTCGACCGAGAGGACCGCGCGCGCGAAGACGGGCACGTCGACCAGGACCACGATCAGCCCGCCGCCGACCAGGACGTTGGCGATCAGCGCTCCGGCCAGTCCGGGCCGCCAGGCGACCGCCCGGCGCTGACGCCAGAGATAGGCCGCGAGCAGGAGGGCGCCCAGCAAGAGCAGCGGTGGCCAGGCGCCGTTCAAGGCGCGCACCTCGGGCCGGTCGGGGTAGAGCGCCGCCGCGACCAGGGCCAGGCCGCCGCCCAGGGATAGCGCCGAGGGGAGGTCGAGGGCGGTCCGCGGCGCCGGCGCGATTCTTTGGGGGCCGCGCCAGAGCCCGGCTCCGAGGATCAGCGCCAGCGGCAGGTTGAGCAGGAAGACGCCGCGCCAGCCATGCAGGAGGAGCGCGAAGAGAACGCCGTACGCCGGTCCCACCACGCTGCCCAGCTCCTGGAGCGCGGTCACCAGGCCCAGCGCCTGCTCGCGGCCGCGGCCGGGGTAGAGGTCGGCGACCGAGGCCAGTGCGAGCGGGACGAGGGCGCCGCCGCCCAGCCCCTGGAGCGCGCGGCCGGCGACCAGCACGGCAAGGGACTGCGCCAGCGCGGTCACCAGCGAGCCGGCCGCGAACACGGCAAGGGCGGCGAGGGCGGCCGGGACGCGGCCTCGGGCATCGGAGGCGGCGCCGAAGAGGGGGAGGGCGGAGACGTAGCCGACCAGGAACCCGCCCACGATCGGGCTCGCCTCCTGGAGGCGGTCGACCGACAGCGACAGGTCGGAGAGCATCGCCGGCAGCAGCGTGGTCACGGCGTAGGTGTCGAGCGCGGCCAGGGTCAGCGCAGCGACGAGCAGTACGAGGCGCGCGCGGCTCAGGGCGTGGGCTGCACGATCGTGAGCGGCTTGTCGTAGTCGTGGACGGAGATGTCCACCCGGTTGTCCTGGCCGGCTTCGAAGAGAGGGCCGGCCAGCAGCACGCGGTAGAGGCGGTGGTCCTCCTTGCCCATCCAGAGCGTCGCCCTGATGTCGCCCGGGGGCTTGGCCCCGGCCAGCAGGCCGGCGACCTGGTCGGCCGTGTAGGTGGCGGTCACCTTGTCGCAGTCGACGGAGCCGGCCTTCTCGGAGCCCACGTAGTGGGCGTTGCGGCCCTGGGCGAGCAGCGCCGGCAGCCCCTTCTGCGCGTCGAAGAGGCCGGCCAGGTTGGGAATCTCGGAGACCTGGGCCGCGCTCACCTGCGTGAACTTGCCGAAGGGCACCTTGAGATAGACCTGGTCGCCCACGCTGACCACCCGGACGTCGACCAGGAAGTCCTGCTGCTTGACCTTGAGGGTGGTGTCGCTGGCGCCCGGCAGCGAGATGTCGGTGTGCGCGGAGGCGAGCGCGAAGCCCTGGTACATGACCTCGGGGCTGAACTTGACGTCGGCGCTGAGGGAGTGGACGGAGGACATGGCCTGGGACGACTGCTGAAGCAGCTTTCCCGGGTCGGGGCTGGTCGGGGCGGAACCGCTGCAGGCGGCCAGCGCCAGCAGCAGAAGGAGGCTAGGCCAGTACCGCATCGAGCATCCGGCTGACCGACGGGGAGAGATCACTGCGCAGAGAGTAGTGCACCCAGAGACCGCGCTTTTGCGATTGGACGAGGCCGGCGTCCCGGAGCCTGGCCATGTGGTGGGAGACCGTCGACTGGCCGACGTCGAGGGCGGCGGTGAAGTCGCAGATGCAGATCGGGGCCTCGGCCCGCCGCAGCGCGGCCAGGATGCGCAGGCGGGCGGGATCGGCCAGGGCCCGGAGGAGGCCGACGGCGGGGGCGACATCCTGTGCGTCGGGCATGGCGGCGGGCGCGCAGCAGACGCCGCGCTCGCGCTCGGGCAGCACCGGAAGCGGTTGCATCACCGACAGTCTAGCCGCAATGCATCGATGATCATCGATATATATGCTATGGTCGCCACGTGAGGGATCTCCAGGAAGCGGTGCGAACTCGTTATGCGGCTGAGGGCCTCCGAATCCTTCAGCACCAGCCGGCCGGCTGCTGTGACGGCGACTGTGGATGCGGATCCGGCTACAGCGAGGCCGAGCTCGCCTCGGTGGGCCTCGACGGCGGGGTCAGCCTGGGCTGCGGCAACCCGCTGCTCCTGGTCGGGCTCAGCCCCGGCGAGACGGTGCTCGACCTGGGCAGCGGGGGCGGCCTGGACGTGCTGCTCTCGGCCCGGCGGGTGGCCCCCGGCGGGGTTGCCTACGGGGTCGACATGACCGACGAGATGCTGGCGGCCGCGGAGCGCAACCGCTCCGCCGCCGGCGTGGAGAACGCGCGCTTTCTCAAGGGCACGATCGATTCCGTGCCGCTGCCCGATGCCAGCGTCGACGTGGTCATCTCCAATTGCGTCGTCAACCTGGCCGGCGACAAGGCGGCGGTGGCGCGGGAGATGCACCGGCTGCTGCGGCCGGGTGGGCGGCTGGCGATCTCCGACATGGTCGCCCTGCAGCCGCTGCCCGAGCAGGCCGCGGCCGACCCCGCCCGCTGGTCCAGCTGCATCTCGGGCGCGCTCACGGTCGAGCAGTACGAGCGGCTACTCGGTGAGGCCGGGTTCGATGGCCTGGAGGTCGAGGTCCACGATCGCGACTCCGCCCCCGACCTGCCCGGGATGGTGGGAAGCGCCTACATCCGGGGCCGGAAGCCGGCGCAGTAGGAGGGCGGCGAGGGCGCCGGAGCCCGCCCAGGCCAGCGCGCCGGCCAGGAGCGCGAAGCGGACCGAGACCGCGATCAGGGGACCGGCCGCGCCCGAGCCGACGGGGCGGCCGGCCGCGTTCACCATCATCGAGATCGACATCGCCCGGCCCAGCCACTCCGGCTCGGCGGCGCGCTGGCGGAGGCCGAACATGGAGATGTCGCCAAAGCCGGTCAGCAGCCCGCCGAGGAAGAGGCCGGCCGCGGCGGCGGCCAGGTTGGGCGCCGCGGCCAGGATCAGCAGGCCGGCGGCCGAGCCGCCGTAGCCGATGGCGATGAGGCGCCGTTCGCGGCCCGCGCTCGGGATGCGGCCGCCGAGCAGGTTGCCGGCGACGCCGCCGGCGCCCATCGCCGACCAGAGAAGGCCGACCTGCGCGGGGCCGCCGTGGAGGCGGGTCAGGACGAGCACGGGCACGGCGATCAGGGAGATTCCGGAGGCGATGTTGGCGACCGGGACCAGGACCGAGATCGCGCGCAGCGCGCGGTTGCGGAGCAGCACGTAGACGAGCCCGTCCCAGGCCTCCCTCAGCAGATGGCGGTCGCCGGTGCTGCGCGCGGCCGGTTCGCTCACGCGCAGGAGGAGGAGGGCGCCGGCGATCCAGGTCGCGCCGAGGGCGACCAGGGTGGGGAGGGCGCCGATCAGGGCGACGCCGAAGCCGGCGACGGCGGGGCCCAGGATGCTGGAGGCCTCGTAGGTCAGCGCGTCAAGCGCGTTGCCGCGATCCCACAGGCGCGGCGGCAGTAGGAGGGGGACCAGGGAACGGGCGCCGGTCCCGGCCAGCGGATAGCTCAGGGAGGAGAGGGCGCAGACCAGGACCAGCAGCCAGGGCGGGAGGGCGTCGGCGGCGGCCAGGACGGCGATGGTGACCCCCGTCAGGGCGCCGACGACGTAGTCGAAGACGATCAGGTGGATGCGGCCGTAGCGGTCGAGGAGGGCGCCCGCCAGGGGGCTGGTCAGGGTGCCGGGGAGGATGCTGGCCAGGGCGACGAGGCCGGCGAGCGCGGGGGAGTGGTAGCGCTCGAGGACGAAGAGGACGGTCACGACGCCCACCATCTGGCCGCCGAAGCGGGCGACCAGGAGGCTCAGGAGCAGGGCGGCGACCCCCGGCTGCCGGAAGACCTCCCGGTAGCTCCCCCTCACCCAAATAAGCTACTCGCCCTCGCGCGCGCGAAGACCCCCCTCCAAACCCCCCGCCCAACTGGGGGACCCGGCCATCGTAGGGCCGGTGTCAACGTTGCCCGTAAAGCCGGGCAGAATTCGCGGTCGCGGACGGGCCGGCGAGCTCCGTTCAGCGAGCAAAAAAGTGCGCGCCCGGGCGCGGTGCCGTTCACCCCGAAGAAAAGCTGCCCGCCCGGGCGC
>CAYLIP010000035.1:0-9313 GCA_964383855.1 uncultured Actinomycetes bacterium
CGCACGACCTGGCCGCCCTGCGCCTGCGGGCTCAGCGGCTGACCGGCCCGCCGCACGCGTCGCCGGAGGCGGCCGTCGGGGCCCTGGGCGCCGTCCAGGCCCAGGACTACCCGGCCGCCTGCTGGGCGCTCAGCCTGCGCACAGGCGCCGGCCAGTCGACCATCGATCGCCTCTTCGACGAAGGCGCCGTCCTGCGCACGCACGTACTGCGGCCGACCTGGCACCTGGTCCTTCCCGAGGACGTCCGCTGGATGCAGGAGCTGACCGGGGGGCGCATCGTGCGCGGCCTGGCCGGCCGCTACCGCCAGCTCGAGCTCGACGAGACCCAGGTCATGCGGGCTTTCGACGCCATCGCCGGCGCGCTCACCGGCGGCCACCACCTCACGCGGGCCGAGCTGGGAGAAGTCCTGCAGCGGGCCGGCGTGTCGCCCGAGGGGCAGCGCCT
The DNA here is from genome assembly GCA_964383855.1 of uncultured Actinomycetes bacterium. Taxonomy (GTDB): domain Bacteria; phylum Chloroflexota; class Dormibacteria; order Dormibacterales; family Dormibacteraceae; genus CAZHAC01. The sequence goes on from CAYLIP010000035.1 coordinate 446, forward strand.
GCCCCATCTGCTGGCGCGTGCCGAGCACCAGGCGCTGATCGTCAGCGGGCCGCGGCGGGCGGGGCAGTTCACATGGGCGCTGCTCGAGGAGCGCGCGCCGAAGGCCCGGACGCTGCCCCGCGCGGAGGCGCTTCTCGCGCTCGTGCTGCGCTACTTCCGGGGCCACGGGCCCGCGCAGGCCCATGACTTCGCCTGGTGGTCGGGGCTGTCGCTGGCCGATGCCCGGGCCGGGCTTGAGGCAGCCGGGCCCGCGCTCGAGCGCATCCAGGTCGCGGGCACGGACTACTGGATGGACCCCGCCCTCGGCCAGGCGACGGGCGCCGACGGCTGCGTGCACCTGCTGCCCAACTTCGACGAGTACACGGTCGGCTACCGCGATCGATCGGCCGCCATCGATCCCGACCGGCCCCCCGACCTGTCCGGCCTGGCCTTCGGCAGCATCCTCTCCAATGTCGTCACCGTCGCCGGCCGGGTGCGGGGGTCGTGGCGCCTGCAGCGCGGCCGGGTGGAGGCGCGGATCGCGCATCCGCTCGCCCCGGCGGAAACCGCCGCCCTGGCCGCCGCCTCCGCTCGCCTCGAGGCCTTCCGCCGGCGGGATCGCTAGCGCAGCACGCGCGCGTCGCCGACCCGGCGGGTCACCCGCTGGGCGTCGAGGTGCTCGAGCAGCGCAAGCACCGGCCTTCGGGAGGCCGACATCGCGTCCCGCAGCGATCCCACGGTGACCGACCCGTCGCGCTCGACCAGCGCTCGGACGAGCTCGAGCGCGCGCTCATACGCGTCCTTCGTGAAGGCGATGTCGGCGGAGAGGCGCACCAGGTCGCCGCGCTGGACCATGGCCCTGAGCAGCTCGGAGGGCACGCCCGCCTCCCGCATCGCCTCGGGAAGCGAGGGCGGGGCGAACGGCTCGCGCCCGAGCGCCTCGAGCAGTCGCGCTGCGGGACCGCCCCGGTCGATGGTCACCTCGTGGGAGGGGAGGGCAACCTCGCCGTCGCGCTCGACCACCCCCCCTCCCGCCGCGAGCTCCGCCAGCACCGCGCCGAAGGCCGCGGGCTGCAGGCCGAGGCGGCTCTGCAGCTCACCGCGTGGCATGCCCGAGCGCAGCGGATTCCGGCGGTGATACTCGGCCAGCGCCGAGGCCGCCCGTTCCGCAACCGCAGCCCAGGCCTCAGGCGAGAAGAGCCAGGGTCCGGCTCGATGCACGTCAAGCCGCGACAGCTCGGCGCTGTCGGCCAGCGTCGCTTTCAGCAGCGCCTGCTCGGTGACGCCCCGCGGATACTTGCGCAGCTCCTCCTGCAGTACATCCCCGGCCGCCCTCCTCGCCAGCGAATCGGTGACGCGGACGTCGTGCCGGGGATGGCGGCGCGCGGCCACGTCCGTGAACCGGCCGCCGGCCAGCGTGATCGAAGGACTGGGCACGCGAAGGACGAAGCGGTCGCCGGCGGCGGCCGCGACCGGCTGCGCCAGCCAGAGCTGGACCCAGGCCCGCTCGCCGGGGGCGATCTCGTCCTTTTCGAGGACGATCGCGCGGCAGGCGACCTCGGCGGTGCCGGTGTGGAGCAGGAGCTCGGCGCCGTGGCGAAGTCCCCTGGGCGCCCCCGAGACCACCCGCACCGACGCGTCGACCCGGCGGGTGGAGGCGAGCACCCCCGGCCGCGCCAGCACGTCGCCGCGCGCCACCTCGTCCTTCTCCACGCCGCTCAGGTTGATCGCGGCCCTCGATCCCGGCTGCGCCCGTTCCACCTTGCGGTTGTGCTGCTGGACGCCGCGGACGCGCACCCGGCGCCCGGAGGGCACGACCTCGAGCTCGTCGCCGACGCCGATGGTGCCGTCGACCAGTGTGCCGGTGACCACCGTCCCAAAGCCGCTGATGGTGAAGACCCGGTCGATCGGCAGCCGGGGGCGGCCGCGATCGGCTCGCTGCGGCGCCCGTTCCAGCAGCCCGTCAAGGCGTGTCCGCAGCTCGTCCAGGCCATCGCCGGTGAGCGCCGAGACCGCCACCACGCCGGCCCCCTCGAGCGAGGTGCCGCGGAGGGCCTGGTGCGCCTCTTCGCTGACCAGCTCGAGCCACTCGCCGTCCACCAGGTCGCGCTTGGTTAGGACGAGCAGTCCCCGGTCGATCTCGAGGAGGTCCACGATCTCCAGGTGCTCCCTGGTCTGCGGCATCACGCCCTCATCCGCGGCCACCACCAGCAGCACGGCGTCCAGCCCGTGGACACCGGCCAGCATGTTGCGGATGAAGCGCGCGTGCCCGGGCACGTCGACGATCCCGACCAGCCGGCCCGAGGGCAGCGTCATGTAGGCGAAGCCGAGATCGATCGTCATGCCCCGGCGCTTCTCCTCGGCCAGCCGGTCGGGGTCGATGCCGGTCAGGGCCTGGATCAGGGTCGACTTGCCGTGGTCGATGTGGCCGGCGGTGCCGACTACGAACGACAACTCTTGGAAGCCACCTCCAGGCAGTCGATGAGGGCCGGCTCCTCGCCCGCCAGCACCGTGCGCGGGTCGATGCAGCAGCGCCCCGCCTCGATCCGGGCGATCACGGGCGGGTCGCCGGCGCGCAGCGCGGTCGCCAGCCGCGAGGCGGGGCCCCTCAGCGCGAGCAGCACCGTGGGCAGGCCGTGCTCGGGGGCCGAACCGCCGCCGGCCTCCGAGAGCCCGTCCACGAGGTCGGTCCCGATGCCGCGTTCCCCCAGCTTGCCGGCCCAGGCCGCGGCCCGGCTGCGCAGCTCTTCGGCGGTCTGGGCGAGCATGGCCGTGGCCGGCGGCGGGCGGCCCAGGAGCCGCTCGCGCAGCGTCGCCTCGAGCGCGGCCATGGTCATCTTGTCGATGCGCAGCGCTCGGGCCAGGGGATGGCGGGCAAGCCGCTGGACGAGCTCGGAGCGCCCGAGCACGATCCCCGCCTGGGGGCCGCCCAGGAGCTTGTCGCCGCTGAAGAGCACCAGGTCGGCGTGCGCCAGCGACTCCGGCACGGTGGGCTCGTCGGCGATCGTCTCCATGGCTCCGCTGCCCAGGTCGTCGATCAGCGGCAGGCCGTGCTTCCGCGCCAGGCCGGCCAGCTCCGGCAGCGCCACGCTCTCGGTGAAGCCGACCACGCGGTAGTTCGAGGTGTGCACGCGAAGGATGGCCGCCGTGCGCTCGCCGATCGCCTCTTCGTAATCGGACAGGCGGGTGCGATTGGTGGTGCCCACCTCGACCATGCGCGCGCCCGACATCCGCATGACGTCGGGCATCCGGAATGAGCCCCCGATCTCCACCAGCTGCCCCCGCGAGACCACCACCTCGCGCCCCCGGGCGAGCGCGGCCAGGGCCAGCAGCGTCCCCGCCGCATTGTTGTTGACGACGAGCGCCGCCTCGCACCCGGTCAGGCGGCGAAGCAGGCCGGCCACGGCGGTTGCGCGCTCGCCGCGGCGGCCGGTCGCCAGGTCCAGCTCGACGTTGGAGTAAGAGGCGGCCACCGCGGCCACGGCGGCCACCGCCGCCGGGGCCAGCGGCGCCCGGCCGAGGTTGGTGTGAAGGACGACGCCGGTGCCGTTGATGACGTGGCGCAGGCGCGGCGCCAGCCATTCCGCCAGCCTTCGCTCGACGGCCGCCAGCCGCGCCTCGTCGCCGGCGGCGCCGGTCTCGCGCTCGGCGTCCAGCTGCTCGCGGATGGCGGCGGCCACCAGGGGGTGCGAGTAGGTCTGCCGGAGCCGGGCGTACCCGGGCTGGTTCAGAAGCCGCCCGACAGCGGGCAGGGATGCAGGCTTATGTAGCTGCCGCATGCGCCAAGGATGACGGTTGACGCCGGCTGGAAGAAGATGCCGACGGCCGCGCCCAGGATGTCGAAGTGCACGAGCAGCGGGCCGAAGAAGACGACGACCGCGGCCACGATCCAGACCGTCTGGCGGTTGGTCTCGGCTTGCATGAAGAACCGCGGATTGCGGCGCCGGAAGAAGGCGGCGACGATCTCCCACCCGTCCAGCCCCGGGATGGGCAGCAGCTGGAAGGCGAATATGGCCAGGTTCAGGAAGAAGATCGCGTAGACGAGCCAGGCCAGCATGGAGACCGGATTGGTGCCGGTCGGCCGGGGCGCGATCCCAAACGCGATCGCGGCCCGTAGCACGAGCCCGAAGACGACCGCCAGCGCAAGGTTGGCCGCCGGCCCCGCGACCGCGTAGAGCGCCCGGCGGCCGCCGCCGTAACCGATGCGGCCGGCCTGGATGGGCACCGGGTGGCCCCAGCCGATGTTGGCCAGGAAGACGGCCACCACGCCGTAGGGCTCGAGGAAGCGGCGGACCTGCGGCCGGAGGTAGCCGAAGGCGGCGACCGACCGGTCGCCCATCCGGTAGGCCGCGACCGCGTGGCCCAGCTCATGCGCCGGGATCGCCAGCACGAGCGCCGGCACCAGGTACAGCGACCAGATCAGCCAGGCAACCGGGTCTCCGCCGAACACTATTCGATGTCGATCTTGTCGAGCCGGTCCGAGGAAACCGTTTGCGAATGCCTGGCCGAGCTGCGGGTGGTCCGGCGCCGGCGCGGCGGCGGCTCCGGACGGCGGGCCGCGGCCTGGTGCTCGTAGATCAGGAAGAGCGCCGTCAGCAGCTCGCGCTGGGCGTTGAAGAGATGATGCTGGGCCTCGGGCGGAACCATGTCCTTGACCGCGCTCCCGAGCCGGTTGGAGAACTCATGGGCCAGCCGGGCCAGGCGTTCAGCTTCGGTCATGCCTTCCGCCCGAACCTTACCTTCAGCTCGCCGTCCTCGATGATCGCGCCCAGCGTGGGCCGCTGGGCCAGCACCCGGGGCAGCGAGATGTCGCGCCGGTAGTTGCCGACCGTGATGAAGAGCTCTCCGTTCTGGCGTGCCAGGTCGACCTCTCCGCGCTCCGCGAATGGCATCCGGAGCGCGAGCACGTACTCCTGCCCCTGCTTCTCGACGCGCTGCGGGGAGTCCTCGTAGAACCGGCCCGCCGGATCCCGCTCGTCGTAGATCACGTCGGCCATCCGGCCCAGCATCTCCTGGCCCACTACCTCGCGGTCGAAGAGGGGGACGGTGAAGATCGGCACCGGAGCGAACGACTGCTCGACCTCCTGCTGGTAGTGCTCGTGGATCTCCTGCCAGCGCTTGAAGAGAGGATCCTGGACCTGCGCCGGGAGCCGGCGATTGACGATCACCGCATCCGTGACGTAGCCGAAGAGGCTCAGGTACGTGAAGGCGCGCTTGGCCTCCTTGACCACCATCTTCTCCAGGTTGAGGACGATCCGGACGGTGGTGACCGAGCTGTCGGTCAGCACCCTCTTCATGCCCTCGAGGTCGAGGAGCAGGCTCTTCAGCGAAGCGAACACCTCGTCGCTGGGCAGCGGCATGTCCATCATCGGCTGGAGGATGGGGCGGGCCACCCTCATGGCGCGCCGCTCCCAGGGGAAGATCTTGTCCAGCCACCACTTGGCCGCGTCCGGGAAGGTGAGCAGCTGGAGCGTCTCGCCGGTGGGCGCGCAATCCACGATCAGGACGTCGTGCTCGGCCCGCTCCGCGTAGTGCTTGATCCACATCAGGGAGGCGACCTCGTCCATGCCGGGTGGGTTGGCCAGCTCCTCGGCGACGACGCTGTCCAGGCCCTGAGTGGCGAAGACGGCGGCCGCGTAGTCGTGCAGGCGGCGCCAGTTGCGCTCCATCTCGTGGAGGGCGGAGACCTCGTGCGCCCAGAGGTTGCCGGCGACCTGGACGCGGTCGGTGCCCAGCTCGGCGTCCAGCGAATCGCCGAGCGAGTGCGCCGGATCGGTCGACATCACGAGTGTCCGGTAGCCGGCTCGAGCGCAGCGCAGGGCGGTGGCGGCCGCGACCGAGGTCTTGCCGACGCCGCCCTTGCCGGTGAACAGGATGACTCGCACCGCCTGACTCTACTCGCGGCCCGGCTCGCCACCGCGGGCCTGGCTGATCGCCTGCCTCTCCTCGCCGGTGAGCGTGTGCGGCGAGTCCCAGCCCCGCACCGGCTTGGCATAGACACGGCAGCGATCGCGGTGGTAGAGCCCGGTCAGGAGGACGCCGTCGCCGCCGGCGTCGAGCAGGGCGACCGCAAAGGAGTAGTCACCACCGGTGTCGTGGTAAGGGTTGAAGCGAACCACGCCCACCTTCTGCAGGCTCCGGGCCGAGGGCGGCAGCGCGTCGGACGCGCCTCGCCCGCGCGCGCTCCGCTCGAGCCTGGCGGCCCGCCGCAGCGACCAGAGAGCGAGGGCGAGGGCGGCCACCGCCACGACCAGGGCGGCTGAGGCCAGGATGGCCGGCGCGGCTACTTGACGAACAGTGGGATCAGCTGCGACCCCACGCCCAGGAGCACCAGCATCAGCACCATGACGATGCCCAGCTTGGCCAGGTCCGAGGTGAAGTAAGGGACGCGGTCGAGCGGGATCGCCGGGTCGTCGTCGCCGATCAGGATGCCGCGCTGGCCGCGGCGGCCGGAACCGGGGGCGCGGGGCGCCAGCGACATCTCGACGGCGCGGACCATGGCCTGGTCACCGCCGGTGCGCGCGGGCTGGCGATCGGCGGGAGTGGCGGCGGGAGCGGTGGGCGCCGGCGGACGGGGCCGCGCCCGAACCGGGCGCTTCTTGGTCTTCCGAGCCATCGGCTGGTGAGTTTACTGGCAAAGAGCAGGCAGGCGATTGGGGGGCCTGTTCGGGGACGTGGGGTGCGAGGTTGTCGAGGTCCGCCTGCCTGCCGCTGAGCGCCGGATCACAACGTGCTTGGACGTGGGGTACGAGATGTTGTGTTCCGCGGTGTTTTGTACACCACCATGTAGTCGCTGTCAACCGATTTCTTATCCACAGCCGATTCGTGTAAGAGTTCCACAGGATGTCCACCGGAGAGGCGGCCTACTGCATCGTCTGCGGCGAGCGGCTGCAGCCGAGCGACCGCTTCTGCCGGGCCTGCGGCGCCGAGCGCTGGTCGCCCATGCTGCCGGGCTCGTCGCCGCCTCCCCCGGCCGTGCGTCCCGAGGTCGAGCCGACGCCAATTCCGGGGCTGCCCTGGGTCTACGCCGCGGGCGCGGTGATGTGGCTCCTCCTGCTCGCCGTCAACGCCGCCGAGGTCATGGCCGGTCCCTCGCGGGCCCAGATGGCGGCCGAGGTGCGCCACGGCGGCTACACCGGCGATCTCTTCATGCCCATGCTGGTCGCCTACGCAGTGCTCACGGTGCTCATCCCCCTGGCGGTGGCGGCCGTCCACGCTCTCGCCTTCTACGGCCTGCGGGCGGGCCGGCGCTGGGGCTGGCTGGCCGCGGTCGTGGTCGCCGGCGGCTGGTCGCTGGTGCTGGTCGGGGTGCCCGTCCTGGCCACCCTTCTCCGTCCTTCGGTGCGCCGCGCCTACGGGGTCGGCTGACCGAGACCGCGGGTCAGGCGCCGGGCCGCCTCCGAGGCGGGATGTGGACCGCCCGCCCGTCGACGTCGAGGGCCGCCTCGGCGACCGCCTCCGGCAGCGTGGGGTGCGCGTGGACCGCCTGCGCCAGCTCGCGCGCGGTGATGCCCTGGTGGATGGCGAGCACCCCCTCGGCGATCAGGTCGGTGGCCCGCGGCCCCATGATCGTCACCCCGAGCACGAACCCCTGGGCGTCGGCCACGATCTTGACCACCCCCTCGGTCTCGCCGAGGACCATGGCGCGGCCCAGGGCCGCGAAGGGAAACTGCCCCACCCGCACCTGGTCTCCCCGGCTCCGCGCCTGCGCCTCCGAGAGGCCCACGTACGCGATCTCGGGGTCGGTGTAGATGCAGCCGGGAATGGCCGTGTAATCGGCGCTGACCGGCTGCTCCTCGAGCGCGTTGTGGACCGCGATCTCGCCCTGGTAGCTGGCAGTGTGGGCGAGCATCGAAAGGGCGGTGGCGTCTCCGATCGCATAGACCCCCTCCAGGTTCGTGCGCATCCGGCCGTCGACCCGGATGGCGGCCCGGTCCATCTCGAGGCCGGCCTCGGCCAGGCCCATGTCGGCGGTGTTGGGCCGGCGGCCGGTGGCCATCAGCACCACCTCGCCATCCGCCTCGCCGCCCTCGTAGCGAACCTTGAGACCCTTGCCCGAGCGCTCGATGGATTGCACGCCGACGCCGAGCCGGAAGGCCACCCCGCGCTTCTCCATCAGCTTCTGGAAGCGAGCGGCCACGTCGGCGTCGAGGGGCGTCAGCAGCTGGTCGAGCATCTCGACCACGGTGACCCGGCTGCCCAGCAGGGAGTAGATCCCGGCGAACTCCATGCCGACCACGCCGCCACCGATCACGACCATGCTCTCGGGCACCCGCTCCAGGCCCAGCACCTGGTCCGATGTGACGGCCAGCTCCGATCCCGGGATGGGCGGCCGGGCGGCCACCGACCCCGGCGCCAGGATGACGCTGCGCGCGCCCAGCTCGCGGCCGTCCGCCAGCACGCGGCCGGGGCCGGCGAGCCGCCCTCGGGCCACGATCATCTCCACGCCGTTCGACTTGAGCAGGCCCTGGACGCCCTGGCGCATGCCGGCCACGACCCGGTCCTTGCGCGCCTGCATGGCCGGCCAGTCGATCTCCGGCTGGGCCACCCGAACGCCGAACTGGCCGGCCTCGCGGACCGCCTTCAGGACCTCCGCCGACTGCACGAGGGCCTTGGTCGGGATGCAGCCCCAGTTGAGGCACGTACCTCCCCACTCCGCCGGCTTCTGTTCCAGGATCGCCACCCTGGCGCCAGCGCGGGCGGCGTGGATGGCGGCGACGTAGCCGCCGGGTCCTGAGCCGATGAGCGCTATGTCGTAGTCGGGCACCGGTTCAGGATAGGGCGGGCGTTGTAGGCGGCATGAGGTGGCTGCTGCTGGCCGGCGCCCTGGCCGGGCTCTGGTATTTCGGCCGGGACCTCCTGACCTTCGTGCTGCACTACCCGCACTAG
>CAYLIP010000035.1:9413-27976 GCA_964383855.1 uncultured Actinomycetes bacterium
GCTCTGGTATTTCGGCCGGGACCTCCTGACCTTCGTGCTGCACTACCCGCACTAGACCCTCCGCTCGAACGCTCTCCGGCATCGGGCTGGCTGAGCGAAGCGCGAGCACGACGGCCAGCCAGATGCAGATGACGCCGGCCAGAGCCGACTCCGACCATGCGCGGTCGAGCGCGGTCACGTGGGCCAGGTCGACGACGTTGGTGAAGGCCAGGTAGACGGGCCCGGTCAGCAGCCAGCCGGCCCCCGCCGCCAGGGCCGGCCAGAGCATTCGCCGCGTGGCCGCAAGCCACGCGAGCACGGCCAGCGGCACCAGCTCGGTGGCCAGGTGTCCGGGCAGGACGTAGGTCGTGAGCAGCGGCAGCGCCGCCACGACGATGGCGACCTCCAGGGCTCGGCCCTCCACGGCCGTGCGCGGACGGCGGCCGAGAGCATGAACGGTCAGGGCGGCAACTCCGGCGGCGACCAGGAGCGCCAGCAAGCGCACCGGCAAGTCGACGCCCGTCAGGGCGCCGCCCACGAAGCTCTCGGGGTGCGCCAGCCGGGCCAGGGTCCCGATCGGGGCCACGTTCTTGGCCGACCCGGTGCCGCCACCGGCGGTGGGAAGCACCCGAAGCAGGTACTCGGACAGCAGGCGTGGCTCCGCGATCAGCCAGAGCGCCAGCCAGGCGAGGAGACCCGCCAATGCCAGAACCCAGCGCCGGCCCCACGCCGCCAGCAGCAGGAGCGGGGCGGTCAGCAGCTTGACCGCGGCCGCCAGCCCGAGCAGCAAGCCGGCCGCCAGACCGCCGCCGCCCCTCACCCACGCCGCCAGGCAGGCGGCGGCACCGAGCACGACCAGCAGGTGGAGCTGCCGCTCGTGAATCAGGGTGAGCAGTGGCGGATAGCTGATCACCCCGAGCGCGAGCAGCACCTTCAGCTGCCGGTCGGCGCCCCGCGGCCAGCTCAGCAGCGCAAGGAGCAGGCCGGCGACCAGCAGCTGGGCGGCCACCATCGCCACCAGGTCGACCCTGGCGATCTCGACGCCGACGGCCGGCCGGAAGAGCCAGGGGACCAATGGCGGGTAGAGCGACCCCGAGCTCGACAGCTGTGAGAAACAGCTGCCGCCGCAGCTCGCGTAGGGATCTCGCCCGGTGGCCAGGACGCGGGCCGGGGGCAGGTAGAAGAGAAAGAGGTCGGAGCCGGCGTCGGGCCGAAGGATCGGCACCACGACGGTTCGGAGGGTGTACGCGGCGGCGATCGGGACGGCCGCGATCGACAGCAGGAGCCAACGGAATCGCCGGTTGCCGAGGGCCGCCGCCAGCGTGCCCGGCGTCAGCGGCCGACCCTGAAGAACATGACGTCGCCGTCGCGGACGCGGTAGTCGCGCCCTTCGACCCTGAGCTTCCCCGCCCCGCGCAGGGCGTCCATAGAGCCCGCTCCCACCAGCTCGTCCACGGAGGCCACCTCGGCCCGGATGAAGCTCTTCTCGAAGTCGCTGTGGATCACACCCGCCGCCACCGGGGCGGGCGCCTCCGCCTCGCAGGGCCAGGCGCGGACTTCGGGTTCGCCGGCGGTGAAGTAGGTGACCAGGCCGCCCGCCCGCCAGACCGCCTGTGCGAGCCGGTCGAGGCCGCCCGCCTCCAGGCCATAGCTCCGCCGGTACTCCTCGGCCTCGGCGGCGTCGAGCTCGGCCAGCTCGGCCTCCAGCTGAGCGCAGATGACCAGCGCCTCGGCGCCGACTTCGCGGGCGAATGCGGCCACCGCTCGGGCCGGGTCCCCCCCGTCCGGCAGCAGGCCGTCGTCGACGTTGGCCACGTAGACCGAGGGCTTGGCGGAGACCGGGAACAGGGGCTGCAGCAGCGTCCGCTGCTCCCCGCTCAGATCGAGCGTCCGCAGCGGGCGGCCGGCATCCAGGTGATCGCGCGCCCGCATGAGCACCTCGAGCTCCTCGGCCCCCTGCTTCCGGCCGGCTCGCACCTCGCGCTCGACCGCCTCCCGGCGGCGCTCGACGGTGGTCAGGTCGGTGAGCGCCAGGTCGACCTCGAGCGACGCCAGCTCCCCCGCGGGATCCGCCGCCGGCCCAAAGCAGCGGGCGACCTTGACGACCACCTCGGCCTCGCGCGCCGACGCGATGCGCTGCGCGCGGGAGCCGGGCGGAGCGTCGGTGAGCCGGACCTGGGCGGGGACGATCTTCTTGGGATGCACGGCCCCGGCGAGCCGGAGCAGGCGGTCATCGGGCACGTCCACCATGCCCACCCCGTCGGCGCCGCGGCCCCGCGTGAGCGCGTTGAAGAGCGTGGTCTTGCCGGAGCCGTCGGCCCCGAGAAGCGAAACCGTGACCGGCATCCTAGGCGCCCGCTGTTGGGGCCGGCTCGGAGGCGCGGTCGAGAGCGAAGGCCGCGTGCAGGGCGCGGACGCTCTTCTCGGCGTCCTTGCGCGCGACCAGGCAGGTGATGCGGATCTCGCTGGTCGAGATCATCTCGATGTTGACCTTGGCCTCGGCCAGGGTGCGGAACATCCGGGCCGCGATGCCCGGCGTACCCAGCATCCCGGTCCCGACGATCGAGACCTTGGCCACGCCGCCCGAGCTCTGGACCTCTTCCGCGCCGATCCGGCGCGCCACCTCCTCCACCATGGCGACGGCAGCCTTGAGGTCTGACTGGGCGCATGTGAAGGTGAGGTCGGTCCGGCCCTCGGTGGAGACGTTCTGGACGATGACGTCGACCGAGAGACCGGCCTCCCCGAGCGGCTCGAACACCGCGGCCGCGATGCCGGGGCGATCGGGAACGCCGAGTACGGTGATCTTGGCGGCGTTGCTCTCGTGCGCCACGCCGCGGACGCGGTTGCGTTCCTCCATGGGGACCTGGGCCACGATCATCGTACCCGGCCGCTTGTGGAAGCTCGACCGCACGTGGATGGGCACTCCGTAGAGCTCCCCGATCTCGACCGCTCGCGGGTGCATGACCTTGGCCCCCACCGCGGCCAGCTCGAGGATCTCCTCGTAGGCGATGTGCGGGATCAGCCGCGCCTCCTTCACCACCCGCGGATCGGCGGTCAGGATGCCGTCGACGTCGGTGTAGATCTCGCAGGCGCCCGCCTCGAGAGCCGCCGCCAGAGCGACGGCCGTGGTGTCGGAGCCGCCCCGGCCGAGGGTGGTGATCTCCAGGTCCTCCGTGACCCCCTGGAAGCCCGCCACCACGGCCACCCGGCCCTGGCGGAGCACGCCCAGGAGGCGTGAGGGATCGATCTCGCGGATCCGGGCCCGGCTGTGCTGGGGTCCGGTCCGGATCCCGGCCTGCTGGCCGGTGAGGCTCATCGCCGGCACGCCCATCCCCTGCAGGCACATGGCCACCAGGGGGGCGGTGATCGTCTCGCCGTTGGCCACCAGCATGTCCAGCTCGCGCGCCGGGGGCTCGGGGTTGACCCGGCGCGCGAACTCGATCAGCCGGTCGGTCGTGTGGCCCATGGCCGAGACCACCGCCACCACCTGCTCACCGGCGGCCACGGTCTCCGCGATCCGCCTGGAGACCCGCCGGATCCGCGCCGCCGTGCCGACCGAGGTCCCCCCGTACTTCTGGACGATCATGTCTCGACAGTCATACCCGAGCCGGCGATCCGGGTGACGACCGGCCGGCCCCGGCCGGGCGCCGCCCTGGCCATCTCCCGGGCGACCGGCTCGGCGGCGTCGCGGCGCGTGAGGGCGAATACGCTCGGTCCGGCGCCGCAGATGGCGGCGCCGAACGCCCCCGCGGCGCGGGCGGCGGCGATCACCTCGGCGGTCCATGGATAGAGCGGCTGCCGGTGGGGCTGGTGCAGGCGGTCCTCGAGCGCGGCACCGAGCTGCCGCCAGTCCCGCCGGTGAAGGGCGTCGACGAGGGCCGCCACCTGGCCCAGGTTGTGCACGGCATCCGCCATCGGCACCTCGGCCGGCAGCAGCGCCCGCGCCTCCTCGGTCGGCGCCGGCTCGGAGGCGACCAGCAGCGCCACGCCCACGTCGGGCACGGGCAGGACCAGGTTCAGGCTGCCCGTGACCAGCCGGAATCCGCCGAACACCGCCGCCGCCGCGTTGTCCGGATGGCCCTCGCGCTCGGCCGCGGCCCGGAAAGCCTCGCCCGGCGGGTTGCCCAGAAGGGCGGCCGCCGCCACGCGGGCGGCCGCGCTGGACCCCAGGCCGACACCAAGCGGTATGGCGTTGCGCACCCGGCCCTTCATGGGCAGCTCGGAAAGTGGGTTGGGAGAGCGCGAGAGCACGTGCGCCCCCTCCCCCTGCCAGCGCCACCGCGGATGTTCGGCGACCTCCGCCTCGACCTCCAGCCAGAGCTCGACGGCAAAGGCGAGGACGTCGAAGCCCGGGCCGACATTGGCGATCGAGGCCGGCACCCGGATCTTCATCGGCAGCGCCCCGGCGCCGCGCCGTCCGGCCGGGATGGCGGCTGTGCCGGCCTCACCGGTCGAGTCGCTTCTCGAAGCGGATGGACCGCCGCTCGTAGCCCATCCGGCGCTCGTAGAAGGGGACCGCGCTCGGCCCGGCCACGAAGCTGTCGACGAAGGCGACGGCCGCGCCGCGCTCCTGAGCCCACGCCTCCGCCGCCCGCATCAGCTGCTCGCCCAGGCCCTGGCGCCGGAGCGGCTGCGCGACCGCGATGGCATCGATGAAAAAGCGGGTGAGTGCGAAATCACGCTGCAGCTGGCGCCAGGGCTCGGGCACCGGGCGCTCCAGGTGGCAGGCCAGAAAGCCGCCGATCCCGCCCTCCTCCTCCTCGGCCACGAAGACGGTGCGATCGGGGTCGCGGCGGGCCAGTGAATGCTCGAACCAGGCGGCCAGGCCCGACTCCTCGGGCACCTGGTAGCGGGAGGGATCGACCTCGATGTAGTGGCGGCCGGCGTCCTCCCAGCAGCGCGCGATTCCGGGCCCGTCGCCCTTCCTGGCCAGGCGGATCAGCCGGACCACCCGCGGCTCACAGCTTGAGCGCCTTGGCCAGCGAGCGGGCATCACCATCCAGCTCGACCGGCGGCTCCACGTTGCCCAGGGCGGCGTCAGGGTCCTTGAGCCCGTTGCCCGTGAGCACGACCACGGACGTCGAGTCGCGGTCGATCTTCCCCTCCCGGACCAGGCGCACCAGGAGCGCCAGCGGGGCGCAGGAGGCGGGCTCCGCGAAGAGGCCCTCCTGGCCGGCGAGCTGCACCTGAGCCTGCAGGATCTCGGTGTCGCTGACCGCCTCGATGGCGCCGCCCGACTCGTCGCGAGCCGTGGTCGCCCCCTCCCAGGTGGCAGGGTGGCCGATCTTGATCGCGGTCGCCACCGTCTTCGGGTTTTCGACCGGGCGGCCCTGCACGATCGGCGCCGCGCCCTCCGCCTGGGCGCCCACCATCCTCGGCAGGTGCCGGGTGCGGCCGGCCGCCAGCTCCTCCTTGAACCCCTTCCAGTAGGCGGTGATGTTGCCGGCGTTGCCGACCGGCAGCACGACGTAGTCCGGCGACTCGCCGAGGACGTCAACGATCTCGAAGGCGGCTGTCTTCTGGCCCTCCAGCCGGTAGGGGTTGACCGAGTTGACGAGCGCCACCGGGTAGTGGTCGGCAAGCTCGCGGACGGTGGCCAGCGCGGCGTCGAAGTTGCCCTTGATCTGGACGACCTTGGCGCCGTACATGAGCGCCTGCGAGAGCTTGTTCATGGCGATCTGCCCGCTCGGGATGACCACGATCGCCCGCAGCCGCTGGGAGGCGGCGTAGGCGGCGGCCGAGGCGGAGGTGTTGCCGGTCGATGCGCAGACGAGGACCCGCGCGCCCTCCTCCATCGCCTTGGCGACCGCCACCACCATGCCCCGGTCCTTGAAGGAGCCGGTCGGATTCAGGCCCTCATATTTGAAGTACAGCCGCCGGAGGCCGAGCGCCGGGCCGATGTTGCGGCTCTCGACGAGCGGCGTCGAGCCCTCCTCCAGGTCGACCATGGGCGTGCGTGGAGTGACCGGAAGGCGGTCGCCGAAGCGGGCGAGAACCCCCACCTCACATCACCCGCAGGAACGAGGACACGCGCTTGACGTCCTGCAGGCCGGCGATCCGCCGGCACGTCTCCTGGAGCGCGGCGTCGGCCGCCGGGTGGGTGGTGACCACGAACTCGGCCGCGCCGTCGACCTCGAATGCCTCCTTCTGGATCGCGCTCGAGATGCTGACCCGCTCCTCGCCGAAGACGGTGAAGATCTGGGCCAGCACGCCCGGCCGGTCGGCCACGGTGGCTCGGAAGTAGGCGCGCGTCATGACGCGCTGCATGGGCACCACCTGGACGCCCTCGTCGAAGCTGAAGGCGGAGCGGTTGCGCACGCCGTGCTGGATCGAGCGGGCGAGGTCGATCAGGTCGCCGACGACGGCGCTTGCGGTCGGTCGGGCGCCGGCGCCCAGGCCCTCGAGCATGACCTGGCCCACCAGGTCCCCCTCGATGAAGACGGCGTTGGTGACGCCCTCCACCTGGGCCAGCGGATGGCTCAGGGGAACCATGCAGGGGTGGACCCGCGCCTCGATGCCGCCCTCCACCCTCTCGGCATGGGCCAGCAGCTTGATCGCGTAGCCCAGCTCCCGCGCGTAGCGGAAGTCGACCGGCTCGACCGCCGTGATGCCCTCGCAGTAGACGTCGCGCGGGTGGACCTTGGCGCCGAACGCGATCGAGGCCATGATCGCCAGCTTGCTGCCGGCGTCGTGGCCCTCCACGTCCTCGGTGGGGTCGGCCTCGGCATAGCCGTGGGCCTGGGCCTCGGCGAGGACGTCCGCGTAGGCCGCGCCCTCGGCCGCCATCCGCCCCAGCATGTAGTTGGTCGTGCCGTTGATGATGGCGGTCACCTTCTCCAGCTGGTTGGCCGCCAGGTCGACCTTGAAGGTGCTGATCAGCGGGATGCCGCCGCCGACCGCGGCCTCGAAGTAGAGGTCGACGTCCATCTCGGCGGCCAGCTCGAGCAGCTCGGGACCGTGCCGGGCCATCACGACCTTGTTGGCGGTGACCACGTGCTTGCGCGCCCGGATCGCCCGCTCGAGCCAGGTCCGGGCCGGCTCCTCGCCGCCCGCGAGCTCGACCACGACCTCGATGCCGGGATCGTCGAGAACGGCGTCGACCTCACCGGTCAGCAGGTCGATGGGCACCCCGCGTCGCGGCCGGCCGGGATCGCGCACGGCCACCCGGCGCAGCTCGAGGTCGAGCCCGGCGCGCCTGCGAAGCGCCGGCGCCCAGTTCAGGAGGCGGTCGGCGACCTCGCCTCCGACCGTCCCGGCGCCGATCAGACCGACTCCCAGGGAGGTGGCCACGATGGCTATTCTCGCGGGCCGCGGGCTCGGCCGGTCCTGACCGTGGTCTCCAAGGGGCGGCTGACCGTCTACTCTCCGCTCGCCGTCAGCAGCAGCCTCGAATGGGCGCGCACCCGGTCACGGCCCGAGCGCTTGGCCTCGTAGAGCGCCAGGTCGGCGCGCTCGACCAGCGACTCCACGGTCTCCTTTCGCCCGGCCTGGGCGACGCCGACGCTGGCCGTCACCTCGAGGAGGCCGGCCGTCGTGGTCACCGGCCGCAGGCGGATGCCGCGGAGGATCCGCCACGCCGCCTCGCCCGCCTGCTCCTCGCTGGCATGGGAGAAGAAGATGCAGAACTCTTCACCGCCCAGCCGGACGGCGAAGTCGCCGGCCCGAAGGCTGCAGCGGACGCGGGCCGCGACCTCGGTCAGCACCGCATCGCCGGCGCGATGACCGAGCTGGTCGTTGACGCGCTTGAAGTGATCGATGTCGAGCACGGCGGCGGCGACCGGGAAGCCGTGCCGCTGACCCTGCGCGAGCAGCCTCTGGCCCATCTCCAGGCCCTCCCGGCGGCTCATGAGCGCTGTCAGGGCGTCGTACCGGGCCGCGTCGAGGAGGCCGGCGTGCGACCCGGCGACCCGGTCGAGGAGGTAGAGGGCGGGGACCGCGGAGCCGGCCAGGATGAGCAGCCAGGCGGGCGCCAGGCCAAGCGCGGCACCGGCGGCGCCGGCCACCATCAGCCCGCCCCCGACCCCGGCCCTGCGGCCGAGACCGGCTACCCGCCCCTGCGTCACGTGGAGCAGGTAGACCGTCAGTGCGAGGAAGAGCGCCGTGGCTAGAACGACGGCGGGAACGAGCGCCACCAAGCGATCGCAAGCCTACACGGCGGCTGGGCTCTGGGCCCCCCGTTTAAAGCACGGATTTGGCCCGCCGCCGGGCTCTGTGGCTCGGACTCCCCCGAGGCTAGCGGCGTCGGCCCAGCTGCTCTTTCAGCCGGGAGGGGTCGGCAAAGCCGTGGTTGATCGCGGCCACGGCGCCATCGGGCTGGAGAACCACGGTCGCGGGCACGGTCAGGACGCCGAAGCGGCCGGCCACGTCGGCGCGCTCGGCGGCATCGACCCGCAGCACGCGGACGCCGGCCAGGCGGGCGACGATGCGCTCCTGGAGCCGGCACTCGGCACAGCCCCGGCTGGAGAACGCGATCACCGCGGGCCGGCCGTCGGGCACCGTCCCGAGCGCATCCCAGTGCGCCTGGCCGGGGTCCGACCGCAGCCGGCGCAGCCGGGCCGCCGCCCAAAGGCGGCAGGCGGCAACGGCGGCGACCAGGGCCCCCGCGAGCCCGGCCAGGATCAGGGCCCGCTCGATCAGCGCCCGCCTCCTCTGGCCCGATCGAACTGAAACACGAAGAAGCAGAGGGCGCAGAAGTCGAGCGCTGCGTCGAGAACGACCATGACGGTGATCGCAAAGGCGATCACCCAGGCCGCGATGCCAAGGCCGGCCAGGAGCAGGGCCGCGGCCGCCAACCAGGCCGCGCCGCCGATCACGCGGGCGACGCGCCGCGTGTCGTGGTCTTCGACCCGCTCCACCCGCGGCAGCAGACCGCGCGGCTCGAGCACGCGCCAGGTGAGCTGGCGGAAGACGTCGGCCGGCCACCAGAAGCGGCCCACGAGCATCACCAGCCCGGCCAGCAGGAGCGCCGGCCAGCCGCGGTCTCCAAGCAGGAAGGCGGCCACCACCAGCGCGACCATCGACCACTGGTGCACCTTGCGGGCGGTCACGTCGAAGCGCTCGGGAGCGGACATGCCTATATGAAACCTGAAAGAGCGCCCGTGCCTTCCACGGCGCAGCGGGCGCCAGGCCCCGGATTCCCTCCAGGCGATCCGCTTGCCAACTCAGGGTGTCGTCCCCGGGATGACATGTGCCGACCCAGAGCTGACCGGGTCCTGTAAAGAGCGCTGGCGCGCGGGCGCCCGGTGGGATCAGACTCTCCGGTCGGTGACCGAGCCTCAGCGCATCCTTCGCGACGTCTTCCAGCTGGAGCGCTTCCGGCCGGGCCAGGAGCCGGTCGTGGAGGCCCAGCTGGCGGGTCGCGACGTGCTCTCGGTCGCGCCCACCGGATCCGGCAAGAGCATCAGCTACTGGATTCCCGCCCTCGCCGGAGCCGGGCTGACGATCGTGGTTTCGCCGCTGATCGCACTCATGAAGGACCAGGTCGACCGGCTCCGGTCGCTCGGCGTCGCCGCCGGCTTCGTCAATTCCAGCATCGACCGCTCGCTGCAGGAACGCGAGCTGCAGGTGGCCGAGGCAGGCCTTTTGCGGCTGCTCTACATCGCCCCGGAAAGGCTCTCCCGGCCCGGTTTCCTGCAGCGGCTGGCGCGCCTCGACGTGGCTCGGATCGTGGTCGATGAGGCGCACTGCATCTCCACCTGGGGCCACGATTTCCGGCCTGACTACCGCCTGCTCGGCCGAGCGGTCGAGGTCTGCGGCCGGCCTCCGATCGCGGCATTCACCGCGACCGCGACTCCGCTCGTCCGCGACGACATCGCCGCCATCCTGGGCATGCGCGACCCGCTCATCTCGGTCAGCGGCTTTCACCGGCCCAACCTCACCCTTTCCGCCCTTCGCTGCGCGGGCGAGCGCGGCAAGCGCGAGGCCCTGCTGCGCGTCCTCCGGCCGGCGGAAGGCCGCGCTCTCGTCTACACGGGAACGGTGGCCGCCGCCGAGGAGGTGGCCGCCCTGATCGCCGGTCGCGGGCTGGCCGCCGCCGCCTATCACGGGCGGCTTCCGGACGAGCAGCGGCGGGCCGCGCAGGAGGCCTTTTCGAACGGAAGGCTCAAGGTGGTGGTGGCGACCTCGGCCTTCGGCATGGGCGTCGACGTCCCTGACGTCCGCCAGGTCATCCACTTCCACACGCCGGGCAGCCTGGAGGCCTACTACCAGGAGGCCGGCCGGGCCGGCCGCGACGGCCTGCCCGCGGAATGCATCCTGCTCTTCTCCCCCGCCGACCGCGACCTGCAGGCGTTCTTCATCGAGCAGTCGGAAGCCGCGGGCGAGCTCCGCGAGCATGCCTACGCCAGGCTGGCTCAGATGCTCTCATACGCGCAGCTGAGCACCTGCCGGCACGCCCGCATCGCGGACTACTTCGGCGAGACGGGCGTGGCGCGGCGCTGCTCGGCCTGCGACAACTGCCTCGGCGAGGAGCGGCCAAGCCGGCCGGCGGCGCCCGCCGACGTCAGGAAGGTCCTGGCGGCGGCGGCCCGGTTCAACGGCCATGTCGGCGCCGCCAACCTGGCGGCGGTGCTCCGGGGCCGCGACACCGCCTGGACCAAGCGCAACTTCTGGGCCACCGAGCTCGACGTGTACGGATCGCTCACCGGCTGGAGCGACGAGGCGGCCCGGGAGCTGATCCGGCGGCTGATCGAGGCCGGGCTGCTCTCCCAGAGCCACAGCGAATACCCGGTGATCGCCATCACCGCCGCCGGCCGCCGCGCCCTCGCGGGCGGCGAGATGCCCGAGGTGCGGCTCCCGGAGACGGCGGCGGCGCCGCGTGCCCGTTCAGCGGCAGCGGCCGGCACCGCCGACCCAGCTCTCTTCGAGCGCCTGCGCCGCTGGCGGGCGGAGGCCGCCCGGGCCGCCGGGGTGCCGGCCTACGTGGTGTTCCACGATGCCACCCTGGCCGCGATCGCGGAGCGGCGGCCGGTCTCGGCCGGCGACCTGGCCCAGGTGCCTGGGGTCGGTCCGGCCAAGCTTCAGCGTTACGGTAGCGAGCTGCTGACGGTGCTCGCCGCCGGCTGACCCGGCCCTCCAGGGATCCCGGGCGGCGGGGCGCGGTCGCGGTAACCCCGGCCGGTATCGGACAGCATCGCCACGCGCGCAGCCCAGCTGTTGCTCGATCCCGTCGAAGCGCCGCCGGCCGGCCAGCCCGCGCTCGTGCGCCGCACGGTCGAGATGCTCGACCGGCGCGGTTACGCGGTGACGCCCGAGCGCCTGGCCGGGCTCTGCCTGGGTGGACCGATACCGACCGGGCAGGTGCTGGCCGCGGTCGCGGGCGACCCCGACCTGGCGGTCGAGGCCGGGCTGGTGGTCATGGCGCCGGCGATCGGCCGGGCGCCGGCGATCCGAGCCCGGGCCCTGCACCACCAGGCGGAGGCCGGTCCCTACCTGGCCATGGCGCGGCGGTTCGTGGGAGCGCTGGTGTCGGCGGCACCCTTCATACGCTGCGTTTCGATCGCGGGCTCCCTCGCCAGCGGAGGGTTCCAGGAATCGGACGACGTCGACCTCAACCTGGTCGTCGATGACGGGCACCGGCACCTCGCCTACCTGCTCCTCAACGGGCTCGGACTCGCCCACGCGCTCGCCCACCGCGGCAAGCCGGTCGACGAGCTGACGCGCCGTCCGCTGGCGCCGCGGCTGATGACCGCCAACCTCATCCTCGAGGTATCGGAATGGCGTCCGCTGGCCAGGCTCGACGCCGACATGGCGCTCGAGCTGCTCCTCTCGGAGCCGGTCTTCGGCGCCGAGGTCCTGGATGACCTGGTCGCCTCCAATCCCGGCCTCCTCGTGCAGTTCCCGCAGCTGGCCGGCCGGCCGCGGCCGGCGCAGATCGCGCCGCCCGCACGCCGGCTGCCGGCGGCACTCTTCCCGGGCTTCCTCGACCGTCCGGCGGCCTGGCTCGGCGGGGCGGCGTGGCGCTACATGCAGTGGACGCGGCGTCACCACCCTGACGCGCTCGCCCGGGTCGCCTTCGTGCGCTCGACGATGCGCCCCTACACCCTCTTCGACGAAGCCGGGCCGTGATTGCGGCCACCACCGCCGCCGCCACCGCCGCCGTTCTGGGGGTGACCAGCCTCCTTCTCTTCGCCTTCGGCTTGAACCTGCTCCATCTGACGATCGCCGCCCTGCGCCTGCCGCCCCCGCGCTGCCCGGCGGTCGTCGAGGGGCAGGAGCCCCGGGTCTGCGTCCAGGTTCCGGTCTACAACGAGCGCTACGTGGCGGAGCGCGTCATCGATGCGGTCTGCGCGCTGGACTGGCCGCGCAGCCGGCTCGAGGTGCAGGTGCTCGACGACTCGGACGACGAGACGCGCGCCATCGTCGCCGCCAGCGTCGCCGGCTGGCAGGGGCGCGGCTGCCGGATCACGCACGTGCGGCGGGACACGCGGAACGGATTCAAGGCGGGCGCGCTGGCGCATGGCCTGGCCCTGACCAACGCACCCCTGGTCGCCGTCTTCGACGCCGACTTCGTGCCGCCGCCGGACTTCCTGAGGCGGACCGTGGGTGCGTTTTCCCGCGCCGAGGTGGGCTTCGTGCAGGCAAGGTGGGGCCACCTCAACGAGCGGTACTCGTGGTTCACGCGCCTGCAGGCGATGGCGATCGACTTTCACTTTCTGGTCGAGCAGCCGGCGCGGACGGCGCGCGGCTACTTCACCAACTTCACGGGCACCGCGGGCGCGTGGCGGCGCGCGGCCATCGAGGACGCCGGGGGCTGGACCGCCGACACCCTGACCGAGGACCTGGACCTCAGCTACCGGGCGCAGCTCCGGGGCTGGAAGCCGGCGTATGTCGAGGCCGCGGTCGTGCCCGAGGAGCTGCCGGTCTCCCTCGACGCCTACCGGCGCCAGCAGTCGCGCTGGGCAACCGGCAGCTTTCAGTCGGCGCGGAAGCTCTTGTTCCCTCTGCTTCGCAGCCACCACCGGCCGGTGGTCAAGCTGCAGGGAGCGATCCACCTGCTGTCCTACGGGGTGGGCCCGCTGATGCTGCTCCAGCTGGTCATGTACCCGGCTTTGCTCATCACCCTCAGGCGGGGGGCTGCACCCTGGCCGCTGTCCTACGCCCTCTTGCTGCTGGTCCCGGTCACCGTGGCTCCCTGGTTCGGCTTCGCGGCGGCCCAGACCAGGGCTCAGCGGCGGTGGTGGTCGGGGGCGCCGGCCCTGATCTGCCAGGTGATCGGGAGCGGCATGGCGCTCACCTCGCTGCTCGCGCTGCTGAGGGCCCTGCGCCCGGGCGGCGACTTCGTACGGACTCCGAAGCACCGGATCGAGCGCACGGACCAGGAGTGGCGCGGGCACGCGTACGTGCGCGCGGGCGACCCGCAGGCCATCGCCGAGGGGCTGGCCGGCTGCGCCGCCCTGGCGATCGCGGTCGCCGCGGCCAGTCAGCGGCAGTGGCTGGTCGCCGTCTACGCCACAATGTTCGCGCTCGGCTTTCTCTCCCTGGCGGCGCTGACCGCCGCCGAGGTCCTTTCCGTGATCGCCATGCGCCGGGCCCGAGTCTCGCTTGGGGTCCATGCCCGCCGGCGGGCGCCGCAAGCCGGGCTGCTCGCCCTCTGCGCCCTCCTGCTGCTGGCGGCGGCCCAGGTCCCTGAGCCCTTCGAGGACGGTTACGCGCACTGGCTGATCGCCGCCAACCTGGCCGCGACCGGCCACCTTCGCGATCCGCTCTTCGGAATGGAGGACACCTGGCTCCCCGGGTATCACCTGCTGGCGGCGGCCCTCCTCCGCCTGGTCGGACTCTGGCGCCTCGACGCGCTCAAGGCCCTCAGTGCCCTCCTCGGCCTGGCCACCCTGGCCTGCGTCTACCGGCTGGCCGGGGAGCGCCGCCGCGGCCTGCTGGCGGTCGCCCTCCTGGCGCTGAACCCGGTCTTTCTCTTCACCTCGGGCAGCGCGGTGGCCGAGCCGCTGCTGACGGCGCTGATCGCGGCGGCGGCACTGTTAGCCTCCCGCGGCGCGCTGCGTTCGGCGGCCCTGCTGGCTGCGCTCGCCTGCGCGACCAGCACCAAGGCCTGGGTCTGGGTGGCGGCGACCATCGCCGTCCTTGCTCTCGAGCGGCTGATGGCGCTGGAGCGGCTGGGCCGCCGGCGAGGGTGGGGCCGCAGAGCGAGGATCGGATGGCTCGCGCCGGCGGTCGCCGTCCTGGTGCTGCTCCAGCTCGCCTTTGCGCCCGCCAGCCACTCGGTGGCGCGAGCCTCGGTCGAGGCCGCCTCGGCAGCCTCGCGGGGCAGCACCCCGCACCTCGGGCTCGCCCGCGCGCTGGAGCTGGGCCAGACGTTCGGGCTGGCGGCGCTGCCCCTCCTCGCCCTGGCCGCGGTCGGGACCTGGCGCCTGGCGCGCGACCCGGCCGGCGGCCGGGAGAAGGCGGCGATGCTCTACCTCGGCCTGCCCGCGCTTTTCTACCTGGCCTCGGTCTTCGCGCTGGTCGGCGCCGGCGCCTACACCGGCAGCCATCGCTACCTCTACCCGGCTCTGCCCGGGCTGGCGCTGCTCGCGGCCCGCGCGGCCGCGCGGTTCCCTGCGCCCGCGGGCACGCTCGCGGTCGCCGCCAGCGCGCTCTCGGCTGTCGCCTTCCTGCCCGTGTTCACGAGCTTCGGGTCGCTCAACCTTGGCCTCGAGGCCGCCGGCCGGACCGCGGGCGCGGGGCCCGGCGTGCTCCTCACCGACTCACCGGTGGCCGCCTTCTACAGCGGCCGGCCGCCGGAGCTGGTCACCGGCTCCCGCGATCTGCCGGCCGACCCCGGGCAGGCGCTGGCCTGGATGCGGGACCGCGGGGTCAACGACCTGGTCGTTGAGGACATCAGCTATTACCGGGCCACCGCCGTCTTCCCGGAGCTGGCCCGAGGGATGGCGGTGCGGCCGTTCACAGCCATCGGGCGGGCTCCGCAGGCGCCGCCCGGCGCCAAACGGGCCTACGCCTACGCCTTCGACACCGCCGGCCGGCAGGCTCTGCGGCCGGGGCTCGAGCTGGGCCTGCCGAGCGGTCCCGCGCCCGGCCGGACGGCTCCCCTGGCCAAGGGCATGGTCATAACGGCCCGGGGCCGGCAGGCGGCCGGCGAGGGGGTGGGCTTCGGGGTGCCGATCGTCCACTACCCGGATGGATGGGTCTACTCCCGGACGGCCGCCACCGAACACCTCTGGGAGCCAACCGGCGGAGCCTGGAGACGGGTCTTCAACATGGACGAGGTCGGCGGCGACGCGGCGCACGGATACGCCTTCGACGCCATCCCCTCGCGCGGCTTGATCGAGGTGACCTACCGGGTCGATCAGAGCGGAGTCCGAATTTCCGTGCGCGTGCTTCAGCTCGCTCCGGGGTTCAGCGAGATCGGGATCCTGAACGAGGAGTCGGCCGCCTTCGACGACTTCGCCGACGCCTCGCGGACGCTGCTCGGCGACCGGTTCGGGAGCTGGGTCCCGGTCACCGGGGACTGGGGCCGCCTTCGGTCGGCGGCTCTGGCCACCGAGTACTCGGCCCCCGTGATCGCCGGCGCCGAGCTGCACGCCGGCCGGGAGCTGAAGCCACCCGACTTTGACTGGGCCGGCCTCGACTACACGTTCCCAGCCCCCTTCTCGGGCACCGACTACCACCTGAACATCCAGGAGGCGAGATGAGATGAGCCAGGATCGCGCGGACGTCGTCCTGATCTATCCGCAGCGGGCGCCCCAGACGGGCCGGCACTGGATCATGCCGTCGCTCGGCCTCATGTACCTGAGCGCGGTGCTCCGGCGGGCGGGCTACTCCGTCCGCCACATCGACCACACCTTTCTCGAGCGGCGCGAGGTCCTGGAGCAGGTCGACCGCCTGCAACCGGCGATGGTCGGCATCTACTGCATGATCACGATGCAGGACGAGGCGCTCTCGCTGGCCGCACAGCTGCGGGGGCGAGCGCTGACCGTCGCCGGCGGTCCCTACCCGTCCGGGGAGCCGGAGGCCTTCGTCGACGACTTCGACCTGGTCGCCGTGGGCGAGGGCGAGGAGACGGTGCTCGAGATCATGGGTCACCTCGACGACCGGCGCTTCGAGGACGTCCGCGGCCTCGTCTTCCGGCGCGGCGGCGAGGTGGTCCGGACACCCGCACGCGTGCGCACCCGGGACATGTCGCACCTCCCGCTGCCCTACCGCCGCGACCTGCCCAACGCCGAGTACATCCGCTACTGGCGCCGGCACTGGAAGGACGCGACGACGCCGCTAATGGCGACGCGAGGGTGTCCGTTTCGATGCGACTTCTGCCACAAGTCGGTGTTCGGCGACCTGTTCAGCGCGCGTCCGGCGCCCTCGGTGGTCGCCGAGATGCAGGAGATCGCGGAGCTCGGCTACGACCACGTGTGGATGTCCGACGACCTCTTCACGCTCAACTACAACCGGACGCGCGACCTGGCGCGCGCGATCGAGGAGGCGCATCTGCCCCTGACCTGGGAGTGCCTGAGCCGGGTGACGCACGTTGATCGAGCGCTCTTCGACCAGATGGCGCGCGCCGGCTGCAAGCGCATCTTCTTCGGCATCGAGTCGGGCGACGAAACGGTGCTCAAGGAGATGAAGAAGGGCATCACGCCGGCGCAGGCGAGAGCCGCGGTGGAGGCCTGCGTGGCCGCGGATATCCGCGCCGCCGGCTTCTTCATGGTCGGCTACCTGGGCGAGACGACGGAGTCCCTGATCAGGAGCATCAACTTCTCGAGCAGCCTGCCGCTCGACTACGTCAGCTACACGATCGCCTACCCCCTGCCCGGAACCGGCTTCTACGAGCGCGTGAAGGAGCGGCGGCAGCGCGGCGAGTGGCACAAGGTCCGGCACAACCGGCTCCTCTTCAACACCGACTTCTCGGAGCGCAAGCTGCGGGCGGCGATCCTGAAGGGGGCGATCCAGCACCGGCTCAACCGCATGCGCCTGCGCCCCGCCGCGCGAGCCTTCGAGCTCGCCACGGACCCGGTCCTACGCGCCCTCAGATAGCGGCGGCCGCGGCGGCGGTACTGCTCTCCGGGTGCGCAGGCTCAGCGCAGCCGGCGCACCCGGCCGCGCCCGACTCAGGCCTGGTGCTGCTCTCCTTGAGCGACGGCTCCTGGCGGGGATCGGCTCCCATCGGGCGCGACCTGGTCGCCGTCATCACCTCGGAGGACGGGGGCACCGCCTTCGCTGCCGACAGCGAGCCCGGCGACGTCTACGCGGTGAGCCTGCCCGCCCTGCGCGTGCGCTGGAGGAGCCACCTGGGCGGAGCCCCCTTCGGCCTCCTGCTGCACGATGGGCGCCTGTTCGTGAGCCTCTTCGCCGCCGCCGCCGTCGACGAGCTCGACCCGGCTCGCGGGGAGGTGCTGGCGACGCACGCGGTGGCGCCCGGTCCGGCGGCGCTCGCGCTGGACGGCGCTGGACAGGTCGCCGTCGCCGGGACCGGCGGCGAGCTGGCCGTGCTCGGCGGAACGACGCGGCGCGCGGGCAGCGGTTTCGGGGTGGCGGCGGCCGGGGGCCGGCTCTGGACGGCCGACTACGAGCGCGCGGAGATCGTGGACGACACCGGGGCTCGCGTGGGGCTTCCGCTGCCGGTCTTCCCGTTCTGGCTGGCTCCCGGGCCCGGCGGCACGCTGCTGATCGCGGCCGAGGGGGCGGCCGAAGACGTCGACAGCGGGGCAGTGTTCGCCTTCGACCCGCGGGCCGGCTCCTTCAGGACGCTGGCCAGGGTGCGCGACCCCGACCAGGTGCTGGCCTCCGGCAACACCATCCTGGTCGCCGCCCACGGCGACCGCGCGGTGGTGGCCATCGAGGGCACGCACCGCCGCACGCTCGCGTCGCAGACGCCCGCAGTGGGCCTCGCCGCCGCCCCCGCCGCCGGCCTGCTGGTGGTTGCCGTCAACGGACATGAATGAGCTGCGCGGCGCCCTCGCCGTCTTCGCCATCTCCGCCCTGGCGCTCTCCGCGTGCGGCGAGCCGCAGCCGGCCGCGGCCGCACCGGTCAGCGCCGGCTGCCGGGCGGGACCGCCGGAGGCGGGCGTGTACCACCCGGACCGCCTGCAGGTGCTCGACCCCTGCCGGCACGCGGAGGGAACGGTGGCGGCTGTGATCAGGGAGGAGGACGGCGACGTGCACATCTGGTTCCTGCCCGACCCCGGCTACGCCGGGCTGCTCAACTCGGAGAACCACTTCCAGGGGCGGCCGGCGATGCTGGCCGAGATCACGCCGCGGTGCCCCGGGCCGAGCAGCCCGCCCGACGCGCGCGCCGCCGCGCGATGCCCCGCATCCGACCTTCCCGTGCCCGCGATCGGCGACCACATCGCGGTGGACGGGCCCTGGGTCCTGGACGCCGGCCACAGGTGGCTGGAGATCCACCCGGTGCAGGCGCTCGCGCGCCGAGCCGCGCGCGGCTGAGCGCAGCTCCGAGAGGTCTCCTCCGCACTTGGTCGGCCAATCGCTGGGGAGGTGGTGCCGCGCAGCGGCGACGGAGGGGTGTCGCCCAGCGCCGCTCCGAGGCTAGGCGGCTCGAGCCGGCGGGATGGCCCGGATCCGGGGCCCGTCCCGCACCAGCTTCCAGCCGCCCTCGTGGCAGAGGTAGTGGTGGCGGC
>CAYLIP010000036.1:0-14024 GCA_964383855.1 uncultured Actinomycetes bacterium
CACCTCGGCGATGTTGCGGACCTGGCCGGTCAGGTTGGCCGCCATCAGGTTCACGTTGTCGGTCAGCTCACGCCACACCCCGGAGACCCCGCGCACGCGCGCCTGGCCGCCCAGCTTGCCCTCCAGGCCGACCTCCCCGGCGACCCTCGTCACCTCGCCCGCGAAGGAGTTCAACTGGTCGACCATGGTGTTCACGGTCTTGGCCGTGCGCAGGAACTGGCCCTGCAGGCGGCGGCCGTCGACGTCGGTGCTCATCGTCTGCGAGAGGTCACCGCTGGCCACGGCGGTGATCACGCGGGCCATCTCACTGGTCGGCGCCGCCAGGTCGTCGATCAGCGTGTTGACGGCCTCGACCTTGGACAGCCAGCCGCCCTGGAGGCCGGCGGTCGAGCACTTGTGCCCGATCTTGCCCTCTTTGCCCACGACCCGCCCCATCCGCTCCAGCTCGCCCTGGATCCGCGAGCTGGTCTCGACCACCTCGTTGAGCACGTCGGCGATCTTGCCCGCCACCCCGGTCAGGTCCCCGGGCATGCGCACGGAGAAGTCTCCTCGCTTGTAACCGTTCAATACCTCGAGCAGCAGCCTCTCGTCGAGCTGCTCGGTCGCGCGGGCGGCTGTGGACATACTCCCCTTCCTTAGTGCGTGATC
This sequence comes from uncultured Actinomycetes bacterium, assembly GCA_964383855.1. Taxonomy (GTDB): domain Bacteria; phylum Chloroflexota; class Dormibacteria; order Dormibacterales; family Dormibacteraceae; genus CAZHAC01. The sequence continues at coordinate 649 of CAYLIP010000036.1, forward strand.
TCTCACTCGGTGTGTACCGATACCGGGTGGCAACGGTATCAGCTAGTCCGCATTATGCACTCCCGATTGCGGCCATCCCGGAGGCCGCAGGTGAAATTTGGTTGGTCGACCAACTAAACTCGCGCCGTGCCCAGGGAGACCCGCGACCGGATCGTCGATGCCGCCTACGCCACCCTGGTCGGGCTCGGCTATGAGGCGACCTCGATCAAGGACATCGCGGCCGCCGCAGGCGTCGCACCGGGCCTCGTCCACTACTACTTCAACTCCAAGGAGGAGCTCGTCCTGGCCGCCATCCGCTTCGGCTGCGACGATTACGCCCGAGCCTCCGAGTTGGCGCCCGAGCAGGAGGCGATGGCGGCCTTCGCAGCAGCCAAGATGGGCGCGCGCGAGCGCGCCGGTTTTTTCCGCCTCTTCATAGACATGTGCGGCGTGGCGATGCACAACCCCGCGGTGGCCGAGGTGCTGCGCCAGTTCGTGGACGAGGACCGGGGCGAGGTCGAGCGGCTGGCGCGGGCCGTGCTGGCCCAGCGCGAGCGGCCGGGATCTGAAGCGCCGGCCATCGCCGGCGCCATCTGGGGCGCGATTTTCGGCGTCATCCTGCAGGGCTTGCTCGATCCCGGATTCGATCGTGACGGCGCCATCGACGCGCTGGCGCGCATGGCATTGGAGGGGGCTTAGACATGTTCGACCGCTGGGGAAGATTCGTTCACCGCCACCGCTGGCCGGTCCTGCTTGCTTCGGCCGTGCTGCTCGCGCTGTCGATCGTCGCGCTCCGGAGCGGCGGCCAGCTGAGCAGCGGCGGCCAGCTCGAGGGCAACCTGCAGGCCGCCCGAGCCAGCCGGCTCGTCTCCTCCGAGATCACGCAGAAGTCGGCCACGCCGGGTACCAGCTTCCTGATCCTGCTCCACAGTGACTCGCTGACGGCCGCCGATCCCGACTTTCGCGCCGGCGTCACGGCGGCGCTCGCCGGTCTGCGCGCCGACCGCCGGGTGGCGGGGGTCGTCACGCCCTATGACGTGCCCCCCGCCCTCGGGGCCGGGCTGACCTCGAAGGACTCGCACACGGTGCTCGCGAACGTGCAGTTGAAGGAGGGCAGCACCCAGGCCCAGCACTACTTCAAACAGCTCCGGGAGGAGGTCCACCCGGGCGCCCTCGCCGTCTCCTACACGGGCACGGTGCCCATCAACATGGGCTTCAACTCGACCCTGGAAAGCGACCTCCAGCGGGCCGAGTTCGTGAGCCTGCCGGTCTCGCTGATACTCCTCCTGCTCATCTTCGGCGCGGCCGTCGCGGCGGCGCTGCCGCTGGGCGTCGGCGTATTGGCGATCGTCGGCGGCCTGGCCGGGACGCTCCTGCTGGCGCGCGTCACCGACGTCTCCCAGTACGCGCTCAACATCGTCACCCTGATCGGACTCGGCGTCGCCATCGACTACTCCCTCTTCATCGTCAACCGCTTCCGGGAGGAGCTGGCCGCCGGGGCCACCCGGGAGGAGGCGATGGGGCTGACCATGGCGACCGCCGGCCGCGCCATCACGTTCTCAGGCGTCACGGTCGCGATCGGCCTCTCGGCCATGCTCTTCTACCGAGGCACGTTCCTGGCCTCGATGGGAGCCGCCGGGGCGATCGTGGTCTTCGTCGCCGTCCTCTACGGACTGACCTTTCTGCCCGCCATGCTGGCGGTTCTCGGGCCCCGCGTCGACAGCCTCCGCCTGCCGCGCCTCACGCGGAGCCGCGAGACTCACCTCTGGCGAGGCATCGCGCACAGCGTGATGCGGCGGCCGCTGGTCGTCCTGGTGCCGGCTCTCGGCTTCCTGCTCCTGGCCGGCGCCCCCTTCCTCCACGTCCGCCTCGCCAACGGCGACGTTGACATGCTGCCTCCGAAGCTGCCGGCCCGGCAGGCCTACGACCAGCTGCTCCGGGACTTTCCAGGCCAGAACCAGAACACCTTCACGCTGGTCGTTCACTTCACGGGCGGCGACACGTCCCCGGCGGCCCACACCGCCGACGTCCAGGCACTGGCCGGCCGGGCCGGCCGCCTTGGCGGGGTGGTCGGCGTGAGCCCGGAGCCGGAGTGGCGCGCCGGCCGCGACATCACGGTTCTCGAGGTCCAGAGCAACCGGCCGGCGAGCAGCGACGGGGCGCGCACGCTCCTGAAGGAGCTGCGCGCGCAGTCGGTACCGGACGGCGAGGTTCTCGTCACCGGCCAGACCGCCTACGACGTGGACGTCATCCGGTCGATCCTGGACACGACTCCGCGCGCGGTGGCGTTCGTTCTCGCCGTGACCTACCTCGTCCTCTTTCTGCTCACGGGCTCGCTGGTGCTACCGCTGAAGGCGCTGGTGACCAACGTGCTGTCGATCGGCGCGTCCTTCGGAGCGCTGGTCTGGATCTTCCAGGACGGCCATCTCTCCTCCCTGCTCGGCTTCACGCCCCAGTCGATCGACCCCACCATCCCGGTGATCCTCTTCAGCATCGTGTTCGGACTCTCGATGGACTACGAGGTGCTGCTGGTGAGCCGGATCCAGGAGGAGTACCGCCGGCTCGGCGACAACACCGCCGGCGTCGCCGAGGGCCTGCAGAGGAGCGGGCGCCTGATCACCGGCGCGGCCGCGATCATGTTCGCGGTCTTCCTCTCCTTCGGCCTGGCCCAGGTCGTCATCATCAAGGCGATCGGGCTCGGCCTGGCGATCGCCGTCGCCATCGACGCCACCCTGGTCAGGGCGCTGGTCGTGCCCGCCGTGATGCGGCTGCTGGGCCGCTGGAACTGGTGGGCGCCGCACCCGCTGCGCTGGCTGCACGACCGCGTCGGACTGCAGCATGAACCGTCCAGCGGCCCGGCGGGGATGAGACCCACCGCTCGCGAGGAGGCCTCGTGAGCGACCATCTACCGGTCCCCCGGTGGCTCCTGCCGGTCAACGCCGCCCTGGTCGCTCTCGGCCTCGGCGACGCCATCAGGGTCCGCGGCCGCAAGACCGGCAGGACCCGGTCACTGACCGTCAACGTGCTCGACCAGGACGGGCGCCTCTACCTGGTCGCCCCCCGAGGCAACACCCAGTGGGTGCGCAACGCGCGCGCGTCGGGCGAGCTCGAGGTGCGCCGCCGTGGCTCCTGGCGCCGGTTCCGGCTGCGCGAGATCCCGGCCAGCGAGCGCCAGCCGTTCATCGACGCTTACCTCGCCAGGTGGGGCTGGCAGGTCGGGGCGCAGTTCAAGGCGCTGCCCGGCCCCGATCAGCACCCGGTCTTCGAGCTGATTCCCATCTGAACCGGGCCGCCGGTCCGGGGCTTCGCGGCCGGCCTGATCAGCCCCTGGCGGCTTGCGCGGAGACGGCTGCCCCTGCTCCGAGGGCAGCCGTGAGCCGGTCGAGGTCGTCCATCAGCCGGTCGAAGGCGGCCAGGTCGAGTGACTGGGCTCCGTCGGAGAGCGCCTCGTCCGGCCGCGGATGGACCTCCACGATCAGCGCCTGCGCCCCGGCCGCGACCGCGGCCAGCGACATCGGCCGCACGAGCGTCCACTTGCCGGTCGCCTGCGATGGGTCGACCACCACCGGCAGGTGCGAGAGCTCGCGCACCAGGGGCACGATGTTGAGGTCGAGCGTGAAGCGGGTGGCGGTCTCGAAGGTGCGGATTCCGCGCTCGCACAGCATCACGTCGCGGTTGCCCTGCGAGAGGACGTACTCGGCGGCCAGGAGCCACTCCTCGACCGTCGAGGACATGCCTCGCTTGAGCAGCACCGGCTTCCCGGTCCGGCCCACCTCCTGGAGCAGGGCGTAGTTCTGCATGTTCCGGGTGCCGACCTGGAGCACGTCGACGTAGCGGGCGCAGAGCTCGACGTCGGCCGGCGTGACCACCTCTGAAACGACCTTCAGCCCGGTCTCTTCGCGGGCGCCGGCCAGCATCCGCAGACCTGCCTCGCCCAGCCCCTGGAAAGAGTAGGGCGACGTCCGCGGCTTGAAGGCGCCACCCCGCAGGAGCTTCGCCCCGCGGGCGGCCACGTGGCGGGCGGTCTCGATCAGCATCTCCTCGCCCTCGACCGAGCAGGGGCCGGCCATGACGACCACCGGGTTCGAGCCGCCGATCCTGACCCCGCCCACGTCGATCACCGTGTCCCTCGGCCGGAACTCGCGGCTGGCCAGCTTGAACGGCTTGGTGATGGGGACGATCTCCTGGATGCCCGGGAGATGGGAGAAGGCCTCGCGGTAGGCGTAGGCGTTGGAGCCGATCACCCCGATCAGCGTGCGATCCTCGCCGCGCGAGAGCTCGACCTTGAGCCCGATCTCCTTGACACGGTCGACCACGGCGTCGATCTGCGGTTCGGTGGCCTGGTGCGACATGACGATGATCAAGCTCGGGTCTCCAGTTCGCCACGCATCCTATCCAGATCGGCCTTGATGGCGTTCGCGCCGCGCAGGTAGGCATGGCGCATCTGCTTCTGAGAACGGTCGGTGTTGTAGAGGATCAGGGCCCGGATGCAGCGGGAGACCCCTCGCGGATTGGGCAGCTTGACGTTCATGTCGTGGCCACAGAGCAGCGGCACGTCGACCCAGGCGAGCTGGCGCGCGGCCAGGGCCGGGAACTCGGCGTTGAGATCGGGCGTCGTCGTCAGGTAGACGAAGGCGACCTCGTCGATGTCGAGGTCGTTGAGCCGGGCCAGCTCGGTGAGCAGCTCCCGGGTGGCCTCGACGATCGCCTCAGCCGTGTTCGCCTCGGCCGTCGTCGCCCCGCGTATCCCCCTCACCGGCATGCGGCGACCAGCTCCTCGAGCAGCGGAATCGGGTCCTCCCCCTCGTGGACGCGCTGGAGGAGCGCCGAGGCGACGACGGCAGCGTCGGCCCGGCCCTGGAGCCGGCGGAGGTGCTCGGGTCGCGAGATGCCAAAGCCGGCCGCCACCGGGAGCGCGGTCGCCTGCCGAACCCGCGCCAGGAGCGCCTCGAGACCGGGGTCGAGCTCCGAGCGGGCTCCGGTGACCCCGGACAGGGTGACGCAGTAGACGAAGCCCGAGCTCGCCGCCGCCACCGCCCGCAGGCGCTCGTCGGTGCTGGTCGGCGCGACCAGGAAGACGGTCTCCACGCCCGCCTGATGCAGCGGTTCGGCCACCGACGCCGACTCCTCGGCGGGCAGGTCGGGCACGATCACTCCAGCCACCCCGGCCTGGGCCGCATGTTCGGCGAAGCGCTCGATGCCGTAGGCCAGCACCGGGTTGACGTAGGTCATGACCACGACCGGAACGCCCTCGCGGCCGACCTCGCCGGCGATCGCGAGCGCCGCCGACACCGTCATGCCGCCCGCCAGGGCGGCCTGACCCGCGCGCTGGATGGTGGGACCGTCGGCCAGCGGGTCGGAGAAGGGAATGCCGACCTCGATCGCGGCGGCGCCGGCGGCGGCGTAGCGGCGGCCGAGCTCGGCCGACCGGCCCCGGTCCGGGTAGCCGGCCATCAGATACGGGATGACGCGGACGCCGCGACCGGCGGAGCGAACCGCCGCCTCCAGCCTGGACGCGGTTGCCTCAGCCACCGAACGCCTCCACCGTGTCCAGGTCCTTGTCCCCGCGGCCGCTGAGGCAGACCAGGATCCTTCCGCCCCGCCCAAGCTCGCCGGCCAGGCGTTCGGCGTGCGCCAGCGCGTGGGCCGGCTCGAGCGCCGGGATGATGCCCTCCAGCCGGGTGCAAAGCCGGAAGGCGGCGACCGCGGCCTGGTCGTCGACGGCGATGTACTCGGCCCGCTCCATCAGCCGCAGGAAGGAGTGCTCGGGGCCCACGCCCGGATAGTCGAGGCCGGCGGAGACCGAATGAGTCACGGCGACCTGCCCGTCGGCGTCCTGGAGCAGGTAGGAGTAGGAGCCGTGGAGCACCCCGGGCCGCCCGGCCACCAGCGAGGCGGCGTTGTCGCCGACCCCCATCCCCCGCCCGGCCGCCTCCACCCCGATCAGCCGCACTTCGGTGTCGCCGGTGAAGGCGGTGAACATGCCGATCGCGTTGGAACCGCCCCCCACGCAGGCCACCACGGCATCTGGCAGCCGGCCCTCGGCGGCCAGGTACTGCCGGCGCGCCTCGTCGCCGATCACCCTCTGCAGATCCCGCACCATCAGTGGATAGGGGTGCGGGCCGACCGCCGACCCGATGATGTAGTGGGTGTCGGCGACGTTGGTGACCCAGTCCCGGATGGCCTCGCTGGTGGCGTCCTTCAGCGTCGCCGTGCCCGATGTCACCGTCCTCACCTCGGCGCCCAGCATCCGCATCCGGCGCACGTTGATCGCCTGCCGGCGCATGTCCTCCTCGCCCATGTACACGGCGCAGTCGAGGCCGAAGCGCGCGCAGACGGTGGCCGTGGCCACGCCATGCTGGCCGGCCCCGGTCTCGGCGATGATCCGGCGCTTACCCATCCGGACGGCCAGCAGAGCCTGCCCGAGCGCGTTGTTGAGCTTGTGGGCGCCGGTGTGGCAGAGATCCTCGCGTTTCAGATGAATACGGGCCCCGCCGAAATGCTCGGTCAGCCGCTCGGCGGCGTAGATCGGCGTCGGCCGGCCCACGAAGGCATGGCGCTGAGCCTCCAGCTCGAGCTGAAACTCGGGGTCCTCCCAGGCCTCCGTCCAGGCCTCCTCAAGCTCGCCGAGGGCCACCATCAGAGTCTCGGGAACGTACTGCCCCCCGAAAGGCCCGAACCTACCCCTGACTTCCACCGCGTGCGGCCTCCACGAACGCCCGGATCAGCTCCGGGTCCTTGACCCGGGGCTCGCGCTCGACTCCGCTCGAGACGTCGACCCCGTGGGGCCGGTGCCGGACCACGACTTCCGACACGTTACCCGGGTTGAGGCCGCCGGCCACGATGACGCGCCGAGTCCGGATCAGCTCGGTGGCGGCCGCCCAGTCCCACGTCCGCCCGGTTCCCCCCCGCTGGTCGGGCGACCAGGAGTCGAGCAGGACCGGGTCGGGCCAGGCCTCGGCGTCGGGAAGGGCTCCGTCGCGGACCTTGAGGGCCTTGATCACCGGCCGAGGCGCCACGAAGGCGGGCGGCTCGGAGCCGTGGAGCTGGACCCAGTCCAGCCCGACGAAGTCGGCCACCTGGCGGATCTCCGCGGGATCCTGGTCGATAAACACGCCAACCACACCCGGCCGGCGATCGAGACCATCGACGATGGCCCGGGCCTGCTCGGGCGTCAGCCGGCGCAGCGACGTACAGAAGTGAAAGCCGATCAGGTCGGCGCCGGCCCGCGCGGCGGCGGCCGCGCCGGCGGCGTCGCAGATTCCGCAGACCTTGACGAGCACTCCCTGCCCGGGTTCCCGAGAGACGCCGAAGGAGGCCGCCGTCATGCCGCCGCCAGCTCGCGCAGCTTGGCGGCGGGATCGTCCGCCCTCATCAGCGCCTCCCCGACCAGGACCGCGTCCGCCCCCGCCCGCCGCATCGCGCGAGCGTCCTCCAGGCTGTGGATGCCGCTCTCGGCGACCAGGACGCAGGCGCGGGGCACCATCGGGCGCAGCCGCTCGGTGAGGCCGATATCGACCTCGAAAGTGCGGAGATCGCGGTGGTTCACCCCGATCACCCGCGCACCCGCGGTGAGCACGTCCTGCAGCTCGTGCGGCTCGTGGACCTCGACCAGCGCCTCCATGGCCAGCGACCGCGTGTAGTCGAGCAGCTCCTTCAGCCGGTGGGCGGAGAGCGCGGCAGCGATCAGGAGGACGGCGTCGGCGCCCAGCGCCCTCCCCTCCAGCACCTGGTACTCGCTGCTGATGAAGTCCTTGCGCAGCACGGGCAGGCTGCTGGCCGCCCGCGCCTCCGCCAGGTGCTCGGGGGAGCCGCCGAAGCTGGTCTCCTGGCAGAGCACGGAGAGGGCGGCGGCCCCCGCCGACTCGTAGATCTGGGCCAGGCGGCCGGGCTCGTACCCGCCGTGGGCGAGGACGCCCATCGACGGGGTCCGCGCCTTCATCTCGGCGATCACGGAGAGCGACTGGCGCCTCAGGGCGGCGGCCAGGTCCCGAGGCGCCGCCTGGTCGCCGGCGCGCCGCTCGAGCTCGGCCAGCGGCGTGCGCTCGCGCCGGCGGGCTGTCTCCGCGGCCGCCTCCCACACCAGGCGCTCGAGCAGCGGATCAGGCATTGCTCACCCTGACCCACTGGTCGAGCTTCTCCCCGGCCCGCCCGGAGTCGATGGTCGCCGCGGCCAGGTCGATCCCGTCGCGCAGGCTTCCGGCCAGGCCGGCTGCGCGCAGGCAGGCGGCGGAGTTGAGCAGCACGATGTCTCGCCGCGGGCCCGCCACTCCCGCCAGCACCTCCCGCGCGATGGCGGCGTTGCGCTGCGGGTCGCCCCCGGCGACCGCCTCCAGCGGCGCCCGGGCCAGACCCAGGTCGGCGATGTCGAGGTCGTAATCGCGGCGGTCTCCGTCCATGACCTCGATCACCCGCGAGGGCCCGCTGGTCGACAGCTCGTCCATGCCGTCGGCGGCGTGGAAGACCAGCGCCCGGCCCACCCCGAGCAGCTGCAGCACGCCGGCCATGGTCTCCAGCAGGGAGGCGTCGGCCACTCCGAGCGCGATGCGCCCGGCGCGGGCCGGGTTGCAGAGCGGTCCGAGCACGTTGAACACCGTGCGCACGCCCAGCTCGCGGCGGGGGACGGCCGCGAAGCGGAAGGACGGGTGATAGACGGGCGCGAAGAGGAAGGTGATGCCGGTCTCCTCGAGGACACCGGCCGCCCGCTCCGGGGAGAGATCGATTCGCACGCCGAGCGCCTCCAGCACATCGGCGCTGCCGCAGCGGGAGGAGGCGGCGCGGTTGCCGTGCTTGGCAACCCGGGCCCCGGCCGCCGCGGCCACGATCGCGGAGACGGTCGAGATGTTGAAGGTGCCGGTGCCGTCGCCTCCGGTGCCCACCACGTCGAGCAGGGACGCCCGGTCCGGGACGGCGATCGGGGTCGCCAGCGCGCGCGCGGCGCGGGCCATGCCCGCGATCTCCTCGGTCGTCTCCCCCTTGACCCGCAGGCCCACGATCAGTCCGGCGATCTGGACCGGCGTGGCGTCGCCCCGCATCAGGGTCACCATGGCGTCGGCCGCCTCCTGCTCGGTCAGGTTCTCGCGCCGCACCACCTTGGCGATGGCTTCGATCAAAGGAGCCTCCTGCGGCGGAGGAAGTTGACGAGGATCCGGGGACCCTCCCGGGTCAGCACCGACTCCGGATGGAACTGCACGCCGAAGGTCGGGTGGCGCCGGTGGCGCAGCCCCATGACCACGCCGTCCCGCGTCCAGGCCGTCACCTCCAGCTCATCGGGGAGGCTCTCGCGCTCCACGACCAGCGAATGGTATCGGGTCGCTTCGAACACCTCTGGCAGGCCCGCGAAGATGCCCGCTCGGTCGTGCCGGATCCACGACGTCTTGCCGTGCACGGGGGCGTGGCGGACAACCTTCCCTCCGAACGCCTCGCCGACCGCCTGGCATCCCAGGCAGACGCCGAGGATGGGCACCTCGCCGGACAGCCGGCGGATCGCCTCCACCGACACGCCCGCCTGGCCAGGGTCGCCCGGACCTGGCGAGATCACGATCGCCGAGTGTCCGGCCAGCCGCTCGACGGTGACCGCGTCGTTGCGGTAGACCGCGGGCGGAGAGCCGAGCTCGGCCAGGAGCTGGACGAGGTTGTAGGTGAAGGAGTCATAGTTGTCGACCACCGCCACCCGGCCGGCCGCGGTCATGGCATGGCCTCCGCCTGCTCGAGGGCGGCGAACATCACGCGGGCCTTGGCCAGCGTCTCCTCGTACTCGCGCGTGGGATCGCTGTCGGCGACCACGCCGGCGCCCGACTGCACGAACACGCGGCCGCCGGCGATCACGATCGTGCGCAGCGTGATCGCCATGTCCAGGTTGCCCCCGTAGCCGACGTAGCCGGCGCAGCCAGCGTACGGGCCGCGCTGATCCGGCTCGAGCGCGGCGACGATCTCCATGGCCCGGATCTTGGGCGCGCCGGATACGGTCCCGGCCGGGAAGGCGGCCCGAAGCGCCTCCAGGGGATGGCGGCCGGGCGCCAGCTCTCCGGTCACCGTCGACGAGATGTGCATGACGTGGGAATAGCGCTCGATCTCCATCAGGCGATCGACGCGCACGCTGCCCGGCCGCGCCACCCTGCCCACATCGTTGCGCCCCAGGTCGACCAGCATCACGTGCTCCGCCCGCTCCTTCTCGTCGCTCAGCAGCTCCCGCTCGATGGCGGCGTCGCGCTCGGCATCCTCTCCGCGGGGCCGGGTGCCGGCCAGCGGGCGCGTGGTCACGCGCCCGTCCTCGACCCGGACCAGGACCTCGGGCGAGGTGCCGATCAGGTAGCGACCGTCGCCGAACGCGATGTGGAACATGTACGGCGAGGGGTTGAGCGACCGCAGGCACCGGTAGACGTCGAAGGGGCGGGCCCCCAGGGGCTTGGAGAAGCGCTGCGACAGCACGACCTGGAAGACGTCCCCCGCGAAAATGTGCTCGCGGGCGGCATCGACCATGGCCTCGTAGGCGCCCTGCGTGAGGTTGGAGGTGAAGGCGCCCGAACCGGCTTGCGGCTTGGGCTCCCGGGGCAGCGAGTCGGAGGTGAGCCGGGCCTCCATCTCGTCCAGCCGCGCGGTGGCCGCGCTCAGGTCCTCCTCGCCCGGCCGGTGCAGGGTGAGCAGGCGCACCCGGCGCGTGACGTGGTCGAACACGGCCAGGTTCTCGGCCAGCAGCATGGCCGACTCCGGCATCGGCGGCGGCGAGCCCGTGGCCGCGGGCAGGCGCTCGAAGTGTCCGGCCGCCTCGTATCCCAGGTAGCCGACCGCGCCTCCGGCAAAGCGTGGCAGACCTGGCGACGGCTCGACCGCGGTGTCGGCGATCTTCTTGAGGGCGGCGACGGGATCGCCGTCGATCGCCAGCCGTCGGGGCCGGTAGCCGACGAAGGAGTAGCGGGCGAGGCGCTCGCCGCCCTCCACGCTCTCGAGCAGGAAGCCCGGCTCGCCGGGCGGGCAGAGCAGTGGATAGGCCCGGACGGGGGTGAGGAGGTCGCCCAGAACTTCCCGGACGACGGGTACAAGGGTTTCACTCATCTCGGCTGACGCTCTCCCCGGGATCTCACGCCCCGGGCGGGACAACGAACTCTAGCATCGGCCCCGGAGACGGTCGCGGCTCAGCGCCTCCCTCAGGATCGAGCGCGCGCCTTCATCTCGCGCTTGACTTCCCGTGCCTGCTGCATCGACTCGGGCGAATCGACGTCGGCCACCGTATGCCAGTCGGCCGCATGCCTCTCCCAGCCTGGCGGCCGGACTCCGAACTTCTTGGCCAGCACGGCCACCGTGATCTTGACCTTCATCGGGCCGAACCCGGGCAGCGAGCCGATCCGGCGGGCGAGATCGTCGCCGGTCGGCGCGTCCCGCCAGACCGAGCCGGCGTCGCCTCCGTAGTCGTCGGCGACTTTGCGGGCAAGCTCCTGGACGCGGCGAGCCATGGAGCCGGGAAAGCGGTGAAGCGCGGGGCGCTGCCGGAACAGCTGGTCGAGCCGCTCCGGCTCGGTGCCCGCGATCTCGGCCGCGTCGAGCCGGCCGCCCATCCGCCTCTTCAGCTCGAGGGGACCCGAGAAGGCCTTCTCCATCTTGACCTGCTGGTCGAGAACGAGGCCGATGAGCAGGGCCAGCGGCTCCTCCTCCAGGAGCCGGTTGGCCTCAGGGTCGGCGGTCCAGACGATCGGCATGTCACCGAGAATTATCGCCGTGCCCGATGACGAGGCTGCGGCCGCCGATCGGCCGGCCGCCTCGAGCCTCGACGCCTGCCGGCTTCAGACCCAGCCCAGGCCCGCGTGATCGCCAGCCTTCGGGAAGCCGCCGATCGCCGACCCATCGCCTTCACGCTGGCGCTGGGGGCGGCGGTGGTCAGCTTTCTCCTCATCCGGCACAGGTTTGGGCCCCCGCTCTCCTACGCGACCGTTCTCCCGGGTGAGGCACTGCTGCTGGCCGCCGTCCTCGGCCTGGTCGGCCTGCTGGGTTGGTGGCGGCGGGCCGGCGTCAGCGGCGGGGTGCGCGCCGACTGGGCGCTGGCGATTCTGGCAGCTGCGGCCGGGTACTACCTCCTGCTCGGTTCGGGCGCCTTCTTCCTGTATCGCGTGGCCGCGGCCGGGTTTGTGCTCGCCGGCCTGGTCGGCGCGGCCGAGGAGATCCTCTGCCGAGGGGTAGTCCTCGGCGCGCTCATGCCGCTGGGCCGGCTCTGGGCGGCGGCCGGATCGGCGATCTTCTTCGGCGTCCTCCACCTCGGCAACCTGCTGCTCGTGCCCTCGCCGGCGGTGGTCGCCCAGGCCGCCTACGCGGTGCTTCTGGGCCTTCTCTTCGCGGCCGCGCGGCTCCGGGTCGGCAGCATCTGGCCGGTCGCTCTGGTTCATGCCGCGATCGACCTGCCCGGGCTGGCGGCCGGTCGCTTCCTGCCTCAGCCGCTGCCCAACCCCTGGCTCGGACTCGTGCCGGTGGCGCTCACGCTTCCCTGGGCCGCGGTTGGCATCGCCATCCTGGTCTACGACGAGCTGCGGCGACCGTGAACCTGGCCGACAGCGAGAGCTACGGCGACCTCGACCTGGCCGGAGGAACGGTCGGGGGCGCGGTCGGGGTGACCCTCGAGCGCTCGCGCCTGCGCGGCGTTTCGCTGGCCGCCGCGCGCTTTCGCATGTTCATCTTCCGCGACGTCCTCTTCGAGGATTGCGACCTCTCGGGTGCAGAGCTGATGACCGGGCGGCTGGAACGGGTCGAGCTCCGCGGCTGCCGCATCACCGGGCTCCGGATGGCCGACGTGAGGGCGCCCTTGCTGGCGCTGTCCGGCTGCACCGGCCGCTACGTTCAGCTTGAGCGCGTCGAGGCGCGTGGGGCCCTTTTCGAGAGGTGCGAGATGCGCGAAGCAACCCTGCTCGAGTGCTCATTCGAAGGCGCCGAGCTGCGGGACACCGATCTGGGCGAATCCGTGATCGAGGGCGGCTCGTGGGACGGTGCCGACCTGCGTGGATGCCCGATCGACGGCCTGCGTGCATCGCTCGAAACGCTGCGCGGCGTGACCGTCGACGCGGGCCAGGCTGCGGCTCTGCTCAAGGGCGCGGGAATCCGGGTGGACTAGACAGACGATCGTCCTCCGGCTCGGCCAGCTTGGCGGCGGGTCCCGGGACGCTACCCTCTGGCGATGATCCGCCTCCGGCCCTTCGAGGACGCCGACGCGGAGGCCTGGGTCGCGATCCGCAACCAGTCCGCGGTCGCACCGATCACGGCCGCCCAGTTTCGGGAATTGATCCGGCGCCCCACACCATTCGTCAGGCGCCTGGTCGCCGACGCCGGCGGACCCGTGATCGGGATCGGGACCGTGACCGACGCCCAGCTCTTCCGACCCTGGCTCCTCACCCACCTGGAGGTGGCCGCCGGCC
>CAYLIP010000036.1:14124-27699 GCA_964383855.1 uncultured Actinomycetes bacterium
CGGCCCTCTCAGCCGGCCTGCCGGTCGCCGCCGAAGGGCTCCAGTCCGAGGTGCGCGAGGATGACCCGGGCTCTCGCGCCTGGCTGGAGGCAAGGGGCTTCGCTTTGGTCGACCACCGCTTTCAGTCGCGGCTGCGGCTGGAAGGCTGGCGGCCACCGGCCGGCCTGGTCCCCGTCGAGGTCGTCGACACCACCGACTGGGACCTGGTCTTCGACCTCTTCGCCCGGCTGCTCCGCGACACGCCGGACCTCACGGGGGAGGCCGACCGCGAGTGGTTCGACAGTGCCTTCAGCGACGGCATCCGCGCCTACCTGGCGGTGCGAGAGCAGCGCGTCATCGGCCTGGCCTTGCTGGAGGTGCTTGGTGACACCGGTTATCACGCCATCACGGGCGTGCTGCCGGAGGCCCGCGGAGGAGGCGTCGCGACGGCGCTCAAGGCGGCGGTCATCGAACGGGCCGCCCGGCTCAGCCTGCGCCAGCTGGTGACCAACAACAATGTCCGCAACGCCGCCATGCTCCGCGTCAACGAGCGGCTCGGCTATGTCCGCGAACCCGGCCGCTGGGTGCTGCGCCGCGCCTTCGCGACCGATGCCGCCAGGTCCGGCAAGGGCTAGCCTGATCGCGCGGCGGGCCTCCTCCCCGCATGGGCGGGGAGGAGGCATTTCACGGAGCCGCCGGACGGCTTAGCCCGCCTCCTTGCTCTCCTCGGTCTTCGACCGCCTTCCGATCTCGTCGACCACGGTGGGATCCGCCAGGGTGGTCGTGTCGCCCAGGGGGCGGTGCTCGGCGACGTCGCGGAGCAGCCGCCGCATGATCTTCCCGGACCGGGTCTTCGGCAGCTCGGGCGTGAAGACGATGTTGGCCGGCGCCGCGAACTTACCGATCTTCCTGCCCACGTGCTCGCGCAGCTCCTGCAGCATCTCCGGCGATCCGTCGTCGCCACCCTTGAGCGTGACGAAGGCAACGATCGCCTGGCCGGTCTGAGCGTCGTTGCGCCCCGCCACCGCCGCCTCGGCGACCTTGGGGTGGTCGACCAGCGCGCTCTCCACCTCGATCGTGGAGATCCGGTGCCCCGACACGTTCATGACGTCGTCGACGCGGCCCAGGAGCCAGAAGTCTCCATCCTCGTCGACCCGGGCGCCGTCGCCCACGAAGTAGGTGTCCTTGTACTTGGACCAGTAGGTCTCGACGTAGCGATCGTGGTCCTTGTGGACGCCCCGGAGCATCGCGGGCCAGGGCTTGCGCAGCACCAGGTAGCCGCCGCCGCCCGGCGGCACCGTCTCGCCGCGCTCGTTGTAGACCGCCGCGTCAACCCCGGGGAAAGGCTGCGTCGCCGATCCCGGCTTGAGCGTCGTCACGCCGGGCAGGGGCGTGATCATGATCATTCCCGTCTCGGTCTGCCACCAGGTGTCGACGACCGGGCAGCGTCCACCGCCGATGTGCTCGTGGTACCAGACCCAGGCCTCTGGATTTATCGGCTCGCCGACACTGCCCAGCAGGCGGAGCGACGAGAGGTCGTGCTTCTGCGCGTACTCCGGACCCCACTTCATGTGCGTCCGGATCGCGGTCGGCGCGGTGTAGAGGATGTCCACCTTGTACTTCTCGACGATCGACCACCAGCGGTCCTTGTCCGGGAAGTCGGGCGTCCCCTCGTACATGACGCCGGTGCACCCGTTGGTCAGCGGCCCGAACACGATGTAGGAGTGGCCGGTGACCCAGCCGACGTCGGCCGCGCACCAGTAAACCGAATCCGGCTTGATGTCGAAGATGTAGTGGTGGGTCGTCGACGTGCCGACCAGGTATCCGGCGGTCGTGTGGACGATGCCTTTGGGCTTGGCCGTCGTGCCGCTCGTGTAGAGCAGGTAGAGCAGGTCCTCGGAATCCATCTCCTCGCAGGGGCATGAGGCGGGGTCGTCGCTCGCCCCTTCGACCACGTCGTCCCACCAGAGGTCGCGACCCTCCTGCATGGGCACCTGGTTGCCCGTGCGCTTGAGGACGATCACCTGCCGGACGGTGGGCGCCATGCCGACCGCCTCGTCGACGGTGGTCTTGAGCGGGACCGGCTTGCCGCGACGCCAGGCCTCGTCCTGCGTGACCACGAACTCGCATTCCATGTCGTGCAGCCGGCCCCCCAGGGAGTCGGCCGAGAATCCGCCGAAGACCACGGTGAAGGGGGCGCCGATCCGGGCGCAGGCGAGCATGGCCACCGGCAGTTCGGGGACCATGCCCATGTAGATGCCGACCGGGGTGCCCTTGCCGATGCCAAGCTTGCGCAGCCCGTTGGCAAAGCGCACGACGTCCCGCTGGAGATCGGAGAAAGTGATCCTGCGGGTGTCACCCTCGGGCTCGCCCTCCCAGAAGTAGGCCACCTTGTCGCCGAGCCCCTTCTCGACGTGCCGGTCGACGCAGTTGTAGCAGGCGTTCAGCCTTCCGCCGATGAACCACTTGGCATACGGCGGGTTCCACTCGTACAGCTTGTCGAAGGGCCGGAACCAGCTGATGCGCGAGCTCCCCTCCTCCCGCCAGAAGTCCTCGAACCCGCGCTCGTAGATGTCCGCCTTGGCGTTCGCGTTGGCCGCGAAATCGGCAGGCGGCGGATAGCGCCGCTCCTCCAGGAAGAGAGTGTCGATCGCGTGACCGCTTCCCTGTTCGACGCTCATTCCGCCGCCTCCTTGGTTGTTTGCGCTACTCGAGTCCCGCTCGGCTCGCCGTGGTCGACTCCGACCATAGTGCTCCTCCGACCGGGAGGATCGGCGCCGTGCGCATGCTGTTGGCGACCACTGCCGCCGACGTGTACCAGGCCACCAGCGCGGTCAGGATGCCGACCCAGCCACCGATTGCGGTGATTCCGGTGCCGGCTCCGGCGCCACTGAAGAAGCCTATGAAGAGCAGGATCTCGGTGATCTCGAGGGTGAGAAAGACGAGGAACGTGGCCAGGTTCGTCCGCGCGCTCCAGAACAGCATGTACGTGTTGAAGATGGCGAACGCGAGCAGGAACCAGCCGAGGTCGGTGGACACGTCCTTCTCGGGCACCTTGCCTGTCAGGACGAGCACGACGAAGGTCGCCAGGGACATCCAGAAAGCACCGTACGTGCTGAAGGCGGTGGCGCCGAAGGTGTTGCCGGTCTTGAACTCCCACATCCCGGCCATGAACTGCGCCAGCCCGCCGTAGAAGAAGGCGAGCCCAAGCCAGGTCAGGTTGGGCGCCAGGCCGGCGTTGTGGGTGCTGAGCACGAAGGTGGTGAGAGCGAACCCGCCGAGGCCCAGGGCCGCCGGGTTCGCTATGGGTGGGGCCGCTGCCGCAGGTGCTGCCGCCGGAGCTCTCGATTCGATCGTGGACATCGAAACCAAACCCCCTATCTCGGACTCCCCCCTCCAGTCGAATCGTGCCTAGGGCACAACTCCGAAGTTTGTGCGCTTTCGCACATGCGCGTCAATCCGCTCCAAACCGGCGCGCAGGTCCGGCTCCGCCTGCGTGTAGGCCAGCCGGATGTAGCCCTTGCCGGCGGGACCGAAGGCGGTGCCTGGAAGGACGGCCACGCCCGCCTCCTCCAGCAGCTCGCCGGCCAGCACCTGCTCGTCGAGACCGGTTTCTCGGATGTTGGCGAAGGCGTAGAAGGAACCCTGCGGTTTGAGGCAGGAGACGCCGGGGATCTGGTTCAGCCCGTCGACCACCAGGTCGCGGCGCGCCCGGAACTTCTCGACCATCGCGGTCACGGCGCGCTCCGACTCGGGCGACTCCAGGGCCTCGATCACGGCCATCTGCGTGAAGGCGGCCGCGCAGGAGCTGGAGTTGATCATGAGCGTCTCCATCCGCGAGGCCAGCTCCGGCGGCGACACCCCGTAGCCGAGGCGCCAGCCGCACATGGCGTATGCCTTCGACATCCCGTCCATGAGCACGGTCCGCTCCTTCATGCCGGGCTGGGCCAGCAGCGACACGTGCTCGAAGCCGTCGTAGACGAGCTGCGAGTAGATCTCGTCGGAGACCACCACCAGGTCGCGCTCCACGGCCAGCCGCGCGATGAACTCGACATCCTCCCGCGTCAGCACGCCGCCGGTCGGGTTCTGCGGTGTGTTGACGATCAGCATCCGGGTCCTCGGCGTGACCAGTGCCGCCAGCTCGTCGAGGTCCATCCGGAACTGGCGGTCCTCCCGCAGCTGAACCGGCACGCCCCGAGCACCGATGAAGTTGACCAGCGACGCGTACACGGGGTAGCCGGGGTCGGGGTAGATGACCTCGTCACCGGGCTCGATGCAGGAGAGGAGGCTGAAGAGCAGGATGTTCTTCGAGCCAGGCACGAGGACCACCTCGAGCGGGTCGACGTCGACTCCCAGGCGGCGGCCCACGAAGCCGGCGACGGCCTCCCGCGCCTCCATGATGCCGCCCGCCGGGGTGTAGTGCGTGTAGCCGGCGTGAAGCGCCCCCACCGCAGCCTCGACGATGTTGTCTGGGGTGGCGAAGTCGGGCTCGCCGATCTCCAGGTGCACGATGTTCTTGCCCTGCGCCTCCAGCTGGCGCGCCCGCGCCAGGACGACGAACGCGCCCTCGGTCCCGATGTGGTTCATCCGCTCTGCAAAGCGCATCAGAAGACTCCCTTCGTGACGCCACCGTCGATGGCTATGGTCTGGCCGGTGATGTAGCCGGCCTGCTCCGAACACAGGTAGGCGCAGAGCTGGCCGAACTCGCGCGGATCGCCGATCCGCCCGGCGGGTATCCCCCGGGCGCTGCGCGCGGTGACCTCCTCTCGCGACGTGCCCTCGCGCTCCGCCTGCGCCGAGTCGATCTCGACGATTCGATCGGTCATGAACCGGCCAGGCGCGATGTTGTTGACCGTGATGCCCCTGGCCGCGACCTCCCCGGCAAGCGTCTTCAGCATCGCCACCACGCCGGAGCGGAAGGCGTTGCTGAGCAGGATGTTGGGGATCGGCTCCCGGACCGAGGTCGAGGTGATGACCACGATCCTGCCCCGCCCCGAACGCTCCAGGTGGGGCAGCGCCAGCTTGCACAGCCGGACCGTGCTCATGAGGGTGAGCTGGTAGCCGGCGTCCCACGCCTCCAGCGGAGTCGATTCGAAGGTCCCCGCCGGCGGGCCGCCCGCGTTGCAGACCAGGATGTCGAGGCCGCCCAGCGCCTCCACCGCCTCCTCGACCAGGCGGCCCGGCACCTCGGGCCGGCTCAGGTCGCCGGCCAGGTGTCCGGCCGCGCCCACGGCCTCGGCCGCCGTGCGAAGCGTGTCGTGGGATCGGGCTGCGATGAACACGCGGGCGCCCTCCGCGGCCAGCGCCGCCGCGCAGGCGCGGCCCAGGCCCTTGCTGGCGGCTGTGACGAGGGCGCGCCTGTCCTTCAGGCCGAGGTCCATCCGATGATTATCGGACGGTCTGCTGGCGCCGCGCCGCGGCCTCCCAACCCAGGCGGAAGAAGTAGCCGACGATGAACGCGGTCGAAGCCGCCACCAGGACGAGCAGCAGCACCTGGAGCGCGATCGCCAGCACCAGGAACGGCCCGCCGCGGCCGAGATAGTTCGGTGACACGAAGATGAGGACCGCAAGCAGGAGGGAGAGAACCCCCACGGCCGGGATCCGCCATGCCGTCGCACGAGTCACGTGGCAAAGCATCGCATGCCCGGCGACCATCTCAGGCCCTCTTGACGTCCACCCACCAGTCGTCGATGTACATGAAGCGGTCGGCGGGTTCGATGGCGGGGTTGGTGTGCACCCCGTGCACGCGCCGGCCGACGACGTACCCGTAGTGCGGCTCGTAGAGGAATATGGCCGGCGCCGCCTGCGCCATCAGCTGCTGAAAGTCGTCGTACGCCTGCTGGCGGGCGCGCCTGTCCGTGGAGGTCCGGCCGTCCTCCAGGTCCTTGTCGATCAGCGCCTGCTTGGGTGTCATGACGCTTGCGAAGTTCAGCGTCGTGCTGGCGTCGGCGCTGTGCCAGAGGCCGAACTGGTCGGGGTCGGGCCCGTTGTCGAAGGCGACCAGCGCCATCTGGTAATGCTTTCCGGTCAGGTAGCGGGAGACCAGGATCGAGGCCGGCACCGCCTCCACGTTGACCTGGATCCCGACCTCGGCCAGCTGGGTCGAGATCAAGGTGGCAACCTGCTGGAAGGGATAGGTGTCGGTGGTGACCAGGCTCACGGAGAAGGGCTTGCCCTGGCGTTCGCGCACCCTGCCACCCGGCGGCAGCGTCCATCCGGCCGTCTGCAGCGCAAGCGCCGCCGCCCCCGGGTCGTAGGGGTACGCGCCGGCGTTCTTCGGGCTGTAGGCCCACACACTGGGCGGAATCGGTCCCTGCGCCGGGTCGGCGCGTCCTCCCAGCACCTCCTTCACGATGCGCGACCGGTCGATGGCCTGGACCATCGCCTGGCGGACGGAAGGCGGGTTGAAGTAGGCGGAGAACTCGGGGCTCAGGTTGAAGAGCGCGGCCGCGAAGCTGAAGGTCTTGACATCGTTCATCGTCAGCTCGGCACGCGATGCCAGTGCCGCCAGCTGCCGGAACTGAAGGGAGCCGACGGCGTCGGCCTCACCCCGGCCGACGGCGTCGGCGGCGTCGGCGAGGGTCGGATAGCCGCGGACGGTGACCCGATCGAGGTAGGGCTGCGGGCTGGCGTGCGGGTTCCGCCGGAGCGTCACCAGGCGCTGATCGGGAGAGATCGATTCCACCGCGAAGGGACCGGTGCCGAAGGCGTGCGGGCCGCTGTGGTCGTCGGCCGCGACCTGGGCCACCGTCATCTCCTTGAACACGTGCTCCGGGATGATCCCCTGGCGAAGCGCGGCGGCGAAGGATGCGTCGGGCGCCTTGAGTAGGAACCGGATCTCGTCCACGGCGGCCAGCTGGACCTGCACCTGCTTCCAGTACTGGGCGGATGGCTGGTCGTAGGCCGGGTCCTGCATGAGGTGGTAGGTGAAGAGGACGTCCTGTGGTGTCAGAGGCTCGCCGTCCGCCCACCGCACGTCGCCGCGGAGCTTGACTGTCCAGGTCAGGTTGTCATTGCTGACCGACACCGACCTCGCAAGGTCGCCGATCACCTGACCGGTCGGCCCGACCCGGGTCAGCCCCCGGTAGATGAGGGCGCCGATGTCCCGGCTGTTGTCCTCGCTCTGGAAGAGCGGGTTCAGGGCGCCCACCGTGCCGACGATCGCCTCGGTGAAGGTGCCGCCGCGCTGCGGTCCCTGCTTGGTCAGGACCGCGGTCGGGTCGCAGCCGGCGAGCAGGCCGAGAGTGGCGGCGATGGCGGCGATCCGCGCCGCGGCGCCCGCGGCTCTACTTATGAGTGCTGACCCAGATGTTGGCCACGGAGACGACGAGGAAGGCCGCGACCAGGATCCAGGTCGTCAGGTAGATCTGCCGCTCCAGGCCGCGCCGGGTGCGGTAGCCACCGCCAAGGCCCCCGTCGCCACCGCCGATGGTTCCGCCGAGGCCGGTCGCCTTCGGCGTCTGGAGCAGGATGCCGAGCATCATCAGGGCTGCGATCACCACCTCGAGGATGATCAGCGCGCTGCGTACGCGATCCATGACAGGGCGAGTGTAGCGGCCCGGCGGGTGGAGGCTGGTCCCCCACGGAGGCGCTGGAGGCCGTCGATAGACGCGGGGGGCCGGCCCCGGCCGCCCCCCGCCTCGCCGGTCTCTCGGTGACGGCTACCGGGCGGCTCGCAGCCGCTCGTTGACCGCTTCCCAGTTGACGGTGTTCCACCAGGCGGCGACGTAGTCGGGCCGCTTGTTCTGGTACTTCAGGTAGTAGGCGTGCTCCCAGACGTCGACGCCGACGATCGGCACGCCGCCCTCCATGACCGGGTTGTCCTGGTTGGGGAAGCCCTTGACCGCCAGCTTGCCGCCCGCCAGATAGGCCCAGCCCCAGCCGGAGCCAAACTGTCCGACCGCCGCCTTGGTCAGCGTGTCCTTGAAGGTTGCGAAGTCGCCGAACGCCTGGTTGATGGCTTCGCTGATCTCTCCGGTCGGTTCGCCGCCGGCGTTGGGGCCCATGATCGACCAGAAGATCGAGTGGTTGAGGTGACCGCCGCCGTTGTTGCGAACCACGGTGCGCACGTCCTCGGGGACCCCGGCCAGGTTTCCGAGCAGCCTGGTCAGATCGTCGATCGTGCTGCCGTCGAGCTCCGAGTGCTTCTCGATGGCGCCGTTCAGGTTGTTGACGTACGTGGCGTGATGGCGATCGTGGTGGATCTCCATCGTCTTCGCGTCGATGCTGGGCTCAAGTGCCTCAAAGCCGTACGGGAGCTGGGGAAGCTGATAGGCCATCCAATTACCTCCTACTGGTTGAACTCAGGTGCTGCGGGGACATGCCCGTAGACCTCGGCGGCGGTGACGATCATGTCGCTGAACTCCGCCGGCTTGAGGCTGGCACCGCCGACCAGGCACCCGTCGCAGTTCGGCAGCTCGACATAGCTTTCGATGTTGGCGGCGTTGACGCTGCCGCCGTAGAGCACCCGGACCCGGCGAGCCGCCCCCTCGCCGATGCTCTCGGCGACCACGTTACGAATCGTGCGCATCGTCTTGTAGGCGTGCTCCGGGTCGGCGTTCTTGCCGGTCCCGATCGCCCACACCGGCTCGTAGGCGACGACGATGCGCGGCGAGTCGTCGGCCGCCAGCTGCGCGAGGGCGCTGCGCACCTGCGAGGTGACTACGGCCTCCGTGGCTCCCGCCTCGTACTCCTCGAGGCGCTCCCCGACGCAGATGACGGCCTCGAGCCCGGCGCCGATGGCGGCGGCCGCCTTGCGGGCCACGTCGTCGTCGGTCTCATGGAAGTGCATCCGGCGCTCGGAGTGGCCGACGATCACGAGCCGGCACCAGCCGGCCAGCATGGCCGCCGCCACCGCCCCCGTGTAGGCGCCGGCCGGCTCCCAGTAGCAGTCCTGGGCCCCGAGCTCGACCGGGGTCTCCTCCACCAGCTCGAGGACGCCGAGCAGCCATGGAAAGGGTGGGAAGACGGCGACCTCGACATTGGCTTGGTGCTCTTCGGCCGCGGCCTTGATGCCCTCCACGATGTCAACGGCTCCGGCCGCCGTCGCGGGGTTCATCTTCCAGTTGCCCGCGAGCAGGCATCTCCTACCCTCGAGGTGCGCCACGTCTACTGATTCTTCAGGATTCGGACGCCCGGCAGCTCTTTGCCTTCCAGGTATTCCAGGGTGGCGCCCCCGCCGGTCGAAATATGCGAGAACCGGCCGGCCATCCCCAATTGCTCCACGGCGGCCGCGGTGTCACCCCCGCCGACCAGGGAATAGGCCTTGGAGCCGGCGATCGCCTCCGCCAGGGCCCGGGTCCCTGACGCGAACTCGGGGATCTCGAAGACGCCCGGCGGCCCGTTCCAGACCACGGTCCCGGCCCCGCTCACCCGGTCCGCGTAGAGCCGGCTGGTCGCCGGGCCGACGTCGAGCGCCATCCAGCCCTCCGGCACCTCTTCGATCGGGACCACCCGCGTCCCCTGCCCGGCCTCCATCTTCCGCGCCACGACCAGATCGACCGGCAGGACCAGCTTGCCTCCGGCGTCTCTTTCCACGGCGCCGGCCTCGCCGAGCGCCTCGTCCTCGACAAAGCTGGCGCCCATCTCGACGCCCCGGGCCTTGAAGAACGTGTTGGCCATGGCGCCCCCGATGATCAGCGCATCGACCTTGGGCAGCAGGAAGCGGAGGACCCCGGCCTTGGTCGAGACCTTGGCCCCGCCCACGATCGCGACCAGCGGCCGGCGAGGTTCATCGAGCGCGCGGTGCAGCGCCTCCAGCTCGGCCACCATGAGCTGCCCGGCGTAGGCCGGCAGGTGGGCGGCCACGCCGACCACCGAGGCGTGGGCGCGGTGGGAGGAGCCGAAGGCGTCGTTGACGAAGAGATCGGCCAGGGAGGCCAGCGCCTCGGCGAAACCGGGGTCGTCCGACTCCTCCTCCCGATGGAAGCGCACGTTCTCCAGGACGGCCAGGTCGCCGGCGGCCAGCCCGTCGACCACGCGGCGAGCCGCCTCTCCCACGCAGTCGGTGGCGAAGACGACCCGGCGGCCGGGAAGCTTCTCAGCCAGCCGCTCGGCAACCGGTCGCAGGGACAGCTCCGGGTCAGGCTTGCCCTTGGGGCGGCCGAGATGAGACGTCACGATCACCCGCGCGCCCCGTTCCGCGAGGTCGCGCAGGGTGGGGATGGCCGCGTCGATGCGGGTCTCATCGGTCACCCGTCCGTCCTTGACGGGCACGTTGAGATCCTCGCGCACCATCACCCGCTTGCCGGCGACGTCCACACCGGCGATCGAGCGGAACACGCCCGCCCCCCTCAGAGCTTGGATCCGATCATGGCGACGAGGTCAACCATCCGGCAGCTGAAGCCCCACTCGTTGTCGTACCAGCTGACGACCTTGGCCCAGTTGTCGCCCAGCGTCGCGGTCAGCGGCGCGTCGACGATCGAGGAGTGCGGATCGCCTTTCATGTCCGAGGAGACGAGCTCGTTGTGCTCGACCCGGAGCACGCCCCGCAGGTAACCGCTGGCCGCCTCCTCGAGCGCCCCGTTGATGTCGTCCCGCCCGGCTCCCTTGTCGAGCTGCATGGTCAGGTCGATGACCGAGACGTCGAGCACAGGCACCCGGAAGGCGAGCCCCTGGAAGCGGCCCGCGAGCTCGGGCAGCACCTCGGCCACCGCCCGGTTGGCGCCGGTCGAGGTCGGGATGATGTTGTCGGCGGCCGCCCGCGCCCGGCGGAGGTCCTTGTGGGGGAGGTCCTGGAGCCGCTGGTCGGCGGTATAGGCGTGGATCGTCGTCATCATTCCCTTGGCGATCCCGAAGCTGTCGTTGAGGACCTTGACCACCGGCACCAGGCAGTTGGTCGTGCAGGATCCGTTGGAGATCACCGCGTGCCGCGCCGGGTCGTATCCGTCGTCGTTGACGCCCATAACGACCGTGTAGTCCTGGTTTGTCGCCGGCGCCGAGATGATGACCTTCCGGGCGCCGCCGCCGTCGATGTGCGCGCGCGCCTTGGTGGCGTCGGTGTAGTGACCGGTGGATTCGATCACGATGTCGATTCCGAGGTCGCCCCACGGCAGCCGCGCCGGATCGGCCTCCTTCAGGAACTTGATCGTCTTCCCGTCGACCGTGATGCCCTCGCCGTCGCCGGCGCCGACTTCGTGAGGGAACACGCCAAGGGCGGTGTCGTACTTCAGCAGGTGGGCGAAGGTCGCGGCATCCCCGCCCAGGTCGTTGACGGCCACGATCTCGAACCCGGCGCCCATCTGAGCCGCCGCGCGATAGATGTTTCGGCCGATCCGACCGAACCCGTTGATGCCGACCTTCACGGCCATTGAGCAGCCTCCTTGCTTGGTTGAGTACTGCTCTGAATGCTAGGCGGACCGCTGAGCCGGCCGGTGCGTCCCCTGGCCCGGCTCGGGCGCATCGTCCGCGATCTCGACCAGGCGGCGAAGGCGGTGGTTGATCGCCGACTTGGAAAGCTTCATGCGGTCGGCCAGTTCAGTCAGGTTCAGCTCCGGGTTCTGGCGCCTGGCGCGCGCCATCTCCTGGAGCGCCGGCGACAGGCGCTCCAGCCGGCCTGAGCTGTCGAGCTTGTCGATCGCCGCCACCTGGCGCATCGCCGAGCCGATCGTCTTGTCGATGTTGGCGGTCTCGAAGTTGAGCCGGCGGTTGACCTGGCCGCTGACCTCGCGCACCACCCGCACCTTCTCGAACTCCATCACGGCCCGGCTGGCGCCGATCAGTCCCAGGGCTCGAACGATGCTGTCGCCGTCCTTGAGATAGACGACATGGTGGCCGGCCCGCTCCATCATCCCGCCGCGCACGCCGGTGTCGTGCAGCAGCTTCAGCACCGCCGTCGCCCAGCCCAGCGTCGGCACCACGAATTCAAGGTGGTAGCGACCGCTGGGCGCGTTGACCGACCCGCAGCCGAGGAAGAAGCCGCGCAGCATCGCCTTGCGGTCGCACGTCTGCTCGGGAATCGCCCGCGCCGCGGGCTGGGCGAACATCTCCTCCATCCCGGCGGGCAGCGGCAGCTCGATGAAGAAGGCCATCTGCTTGGCGCTCCGCACCGCCTGGTATTTGGCCTCGAGCCCGCCCATGATGCGAGCCAGCCTCACCACCTTGCGCGCCACGGTGTTGCGCAGGAGCGGGAAATAGGCGGCATGACCGGTGCCGGACTTGATCATCCGGCCCTTGGTCGAGAAGAAAATTCCCAGGAGCTCGCTGGCCTGGCAGCACGGCCGCGCCGGCGTGACGCCTCCGAGCTCGGCCTTCACCTCACCAGAGAATGACGTCCGGGTCGCACCTCCCCTTCAGACTGGGTCCCCCGTCCTGTCGAGTCTAGACAGCCCCGCCGACCGGTGCCAAGTGCGCAGGCAAACCTCCGACCGCGCCATTGGCGTGCGGGATAATCCAACCATGGCCACTGCCAGGGAAACCCGCCACAGCCGGCTCGGTCTGGAACCGGAGAAGCTGCTCACGATGTATCGGCAGATGGTGCTGGCGCGGGCCATCGATCGCCGGATGTGGGTCCTGAACCGCCAGGGCAAGGCGCCCTTCGTGATCTCGGGACAGGGCCATGAGGCGGCCCAGGTGGGCGCGGCCGGCGCGCTCCGGCCCGGCCAGGACTGGCTCGTCCCCTACTACCGGGACCTCGCCTTCTGCATCGCCATGGGCATGACGCCGCTCGACTTCATGCTCAGCGTCTACGCGCGACGCGAGGACCCCAACTCAGGCGGACGGCAGATGCCCTCGCACTTCGGGCTCAAGCGAGCCCGGATCGTGAGCGCCTCGAGCCCGGTGGCGACGCAGATCATCCATGCCGCCGGCATCGCCTATGCGAGCAAGCTCCGCGGGCTCGACGAGGTGACCGTGACCTGCATCGGCGAGGGCGGAACCTCCAAGGGCGACTGGCACGAGGGCCTCAACTTCGCCGGGGTGCACCGGCTGCCCTTCATATGCATCGTGCAGGACAACGACTACGCGATCTCGGTGCCGCACCGGCTGCAGATGGGCGTGGACACGGTCGCCAAGCGGGCCGAGGGCTACGGCATGGCCGGCGAGACCGTCGACGGAGGCGACATCCTCGCCGTTTACGAGGTCATGCAGCGGGCGGTCGAGCGCGCCCGGGCGGGCGATGGCCCGACCCTGGTGGCGGCCAAGGTGGCGCGCTTCACCTCCCACTCGTCCGACGACGACCAGCGCCGGTACCGCCCGCAGGAGGAGCTTGAGGCGCTGCTGCGCCGTGACCCGATCGAGCGCTTCCGCAGCTACCTGGCCGACGAGCGCCTGCTCGGTGAGGAGGATGACGAAAGGATCCAGCAGGAAGCGACGGCCGAGGTCGACGCGGCGGTCAGGCAGGCCGAGTCGGAAGCCCTGCCGGACCCGGCCGACATGTTCCGCGACGTCACCGCCGCGGAGGGAGGGGCTTAGTTGGCTGTTAAGACCCTGATCGAGGGCGTCCGCGAGGCCTTGCAGGGGGGTGCGGCGGGGGAAGCGCTTCGCGCGGCCGCCGCAAGGGGGGAGTTCCCCCCAAGGCCCCGCCACAGCGGACGGAGGGACCATGGCTGTTAAGACCCTGATCGAGGGCGTCCGCGAGGCCTTGCAGGGGGGTGCGGC
>CAYLIP010000037.1:0-26876 GCA_964383855.1 uncultured Actinomycetes bacterium
CCGCAAGAACTACTTCTACCCGGACCTGCCCAAGGGCTACCAGATCAGCCAGTACGATCTGCCGCTCTCGCGCAACGGTGTGCTCGAGGTGGACGGCCGTCCGGTCAGGATCAGGCGCGCCCATCTCGAGGAGGACACGGGCAGCCTGAAGCACGCCGGGGACGCGCTGCACACCGCGGAGGAGTCGCTGGTCGACCTCAACCGCTCGGGGATGCCCCTCATGGAGATCGTGACCGAGCCCGACATCGACTCCGCCGAGCAGGCTCGCGATTACGGCATGGCGCTGCGCCGGCTCCTGCGGTGGATCGGCGCGTCTGAGGCCGACATGGAGAAGGGCCAGCTGCGGGTGGAGCCCAACGTCTCGGTCCGGCGCCGGGGAGCGCAGGAGCTGGGCGTGAAGACCGAGCTCAAGAACCTCAACTCCTTCCGCGCCCTCTACCTGGCGGTCGAGCACGAGATCGAGCGGCAGGTGAGGGTGCTCGAGGAAGGGGGGGAGGTGGTGCAGGAGACGCGCGGCTGGTCGGAGCCCGAGCGCCGGACCTTCTCGCAGCGGACCAAGGAGTTCGCCGAGGACTACCGGTACTTTCCCGAGCCCGACCTGCCTCCGCTGGAGATCGACCGGGCCTGGATCGAGCGGCTGCGGGCCGAGCTGCCGGAGCTTCCGGAGGCGCGCCGCGCCCGGCTCAAGGAGAGGTACGGCCTCTCAGACCAGGACGCCCTCGAGCTCATCTCGGACCGGGAGGTGGGCGAGTACTTCGAGGCGGTGGTGGCAGCCGGAGCGGAGG
Organism: uncultured Actinomycetes bacterium; assembly: GCA_964383855.1. Taxonomy (GTDB): domain Bacteria; phylum Chloroflexota; class Dormibacteria; order Dormibacterales; family Dormibacteraceae; genus CAZHAC01. The sequence goes on from CAYLIP010000037.1 coordinate 786, forward strand.
CCAAGCCGGCCGCCAACTGGGTGATCCAGGAGCGGCCGGCGATCCCCGCTCCGGCGCTGGCCGAGGTCCTCCGGATGCTGACCGCGGGCAGGATCAACCGCGAGCAGGCGCGCCAGGTGCTGGCCGAGGTGGCGCAGACCGAGCGCTCTCCCGAGGCCATCGTGCGCGAGCGAGGCCTGGAGCAGCTGAGCGACGAGGGTGAGCTGGGCCCGGTGGTCGACCGGGTGCTGGCCGAGAACCCGAAGGCGGTGGAGGACTACCGAGCCGGCAAGGTGCAGGCGATCGGGCCGCTCACCGGCTTCGTCATCAGGGCGACCGGAGGCCGCGCCAACGCCGCCCTGGTGCGGCAGCTGATCGAATCACGGCTCCGGTGATCCCGGACCACCACGTCCACACCGAGTGGTCGTGGGATGCCGAGCGGGGATCGATGCTGGAGAGCTGCCGGCGGGCGGTCCAGATCGGGCTCCCCAGCGTCGCCTTCACCGAGCACGCCGACTGGGTCCGGGGGCCCGGCTTCGTGGTCGACCTGCCCGCCTACCTGGAGTGCGTCGAGCGCTGCCGCGCGCGCTTCCCCGAGCTGCGCATCCTGACCGGCGTCGAGCTTGGCGAGCCGCACCGCTTCCCCGAGGCGGCCTCGGCCATCCTGGGAATGGCTCCGCTCGACCGGGTGCTGGGCAGCGTGCACGTGATCGAATCGGAAGGCCGCCTGCGAGACGCCTCGGAACCGGGATTTCTGACCGCGGAGACGGCCGCCGGGCTCTTCCGGGCCTTTCTCGACGACACCCTGCGCCTGGTCGAGTCGCCGGCGCGCTTCGACGTGCTCGCGCATCTCGACTATCCCAAGCGCTACTGGCCGGCAGGCGCCCCCTTCGAGCCGGCCGGGTTCGAGGGCGAGATCCGCGCCGTGCTCAGGGCCCTGGCCCGGCGCGGCGGCGCGCTCGAGCTCAACACCACGCGCGGAGGCGCACCCGAGCGATACCTCTGCCCCGGCCCGGCGGTGCTTCGCTGGTGGCGCGAGGAAGGCGGCGAGCGGATCACCTTCGGCAGCGACGCCCACTCGCCGGACCTGGTGGCCGCCGGCTTCGAGCTGGCAGCCGGGGCGGTCGAGGCGGCCGGGTTCCGGGCGCAGGACGACCCCTCGGCGCCCTGGCTCAGGGAATGAGCCGTTCCGGCGCTCCGGCTCCCCGCGAGCGAGACCCATTGGTGGTCCGGACCGACAACCCCGCCCACGGCGGGTCCGTCTTCGCCATCCACGAGGGGAAGTCGGTGCTCGTCTACTACGCGCTGCCCGGCGAACTCGTGGAGGTCGACCCGCGGGGCCGGCGCGGCGGGCTGGTCTTCGGCGCCGCCGCCAGGATCCTGGAGGCGTCTCCTGACCGCGTCCAGCCGCGCTGTCCGCACTTCGGCACCTGCGGCGGATGCACCTGGCAGCACGCCAGCTACGCGGGCCAGCTCGAGATCAAGCGGCGGGTGGTCGAGCAGGCGTGGCGGAGGGCTGGACTCCGGCTGCCCGAGGACACGCCGGTCCTGGGCATGGAGGATCCCTGGCGCTACCGGATCCGGGGTGAGTTCGAAGCGGTGCCGTCGGCGGCGGGCATCGACTTCGGCTTTCACCGGCTCCGCTCCCACCGCACCTTCCCGATCTCGACCTGCCCGATCCACGAGGAACGGATCGAGCGCGCGGTTCTGGCCTTCGGCCGGGCGGCGAGCGAGCTGGGGCTGCGGGGCGTGCAGAACCTCCAGCTGACGGCCGAGCCCACCGGTCCCGGATTGCTCTTCCAGGTCGCGTTCACCGCGGATCCCGGCCGGCGGCCGCCCGATGAGCTGGTCGGCCGCGTGTCCGAGCTGCTGCCGGGCTCGGTGCTGGTCGACGACTCGATCAGCCTCGAGTTCTGGGGCCTGACCTTCCGGGTCCGCAACGGCACCTTCGTGCAGACCAACTACCGCCAGATGCTGGTCCTTTACGAGGCTGCCCTGGGCATGCTCGAGGCCGGTCCTGGCGACCGCGTCGTCGACCTCTACGCCGGCATCGGGACCATCAGCCTGGCCGTCGCCCGGCTGGCGGGCGGTGTGACCGAGATCGAGGAGAACCCCCACTCGGTGCAGCTGGCGAGGCTTGCCGCCCGCATCAACGGGCTCGACAACGTCGCCTTTCTACCGGGCAGGGTGGAGGACGCTCTGCGCCGGGTGCGCCACGGGGAGCACGAGGCGGCGGTTCTGGATCCGCCGCGAGCCGGCTGCGACCCGCGCGCGGTGGCCGAGCTGCTGAGGGTGGAGCCGCGGCGGATCGTGTACATCTCCTGCGAGCCGGCCACCCACGCTCGCGACCTCGCGCTCCTCGTCCAGGGCGGCTACCGGGTGCGCCGCGCCGCGATCGTCGACATGTTTCCGCAGACCTACCACGTGGAGTCGGTGGCGCTCCTGGAGCGCTGAGGCGCAGGCCGCCTCAGGCTAGATGTGGAACTGCACGCGCTCGCCGCGCTCGATGATGGGCGCGACCAGCTCGCGGCGGATCCGGTTGTGCTCGGCGTCGCCGTCGTAGGCCCGGTAGGCCTCGTCGTCGTCGAGGTCGACCACCACGGCGAGGTCGAGGTTGCCCTCTCGAAGCCCGGCGTCGCGCCCGATGCTGATGTTGATCAGGCCCGGCACCTGCAGGCCCTTCAGCTCGTTGATCGCGCGCTCGACCTGCTCGTCCGCCGTCCCGGGCTTGAGCTTGAAGACGGCCACGCTGCGAACCACAGAGCAAGTATGACCGTCCCGACACCGCGGCCGCGGAAGCCCCCGGCGAAGCTGGCACGGCCCCGGCTCAGCGACTCTGCGCCAGCTCCCGGACGAACTCGGAGAGCCGGCCCAGCCCCTCGCGCAGGTCTGCGTCGGCGCTGGCCAGGCTGATCCGAACCGCGGCCGGGGCCGCCTCGCCGAAGGCGGTGCCCGGCGCCACCGCGACCTCGTGCTCGCGGAGCAGCCGGAACGCGAACTCCCGGGAGCCGATCCCGCCGGGGGAGACGTCGGCCATGATGTAGAACGCGCCCTCGGGTTCGGCGATCAGGAGCCCGGCCTCGCGCAGGATGTCGGCCGCGATCTCCTTCCGGCGCCGGTAGGCGCCGACCATCTCCTCGACGCAGTCCTGCGGTCCCTGCAGGGCCGCCAGCCCGGCTCGCTGGGTGATCGCGGAGACGCACGACGAGCTCGACTCGAGGAACTTGGTGACCTCGTCGATCACCTCCTGCGGCCCGACCGTGTAGCCGAGGCGCCAGCCGGTCATGGCATATGTCTTCGAGAACGTGAAGACGGAGACGGCACGGCCGTCGTCCAGCTGGTTGGCCATGCTGGGCGCGACCGCCCGGCCGTCGAGCATGATCTGGTCGTAGCACTCGTCGCTGATCACCCAGAGGTTGTGGCGACGCGCCAGGGCCGCGATCCGGGCCAGCGTCTGGGCGCTGTAGACGGCCCCCGTCGGATTGTTGGGCGAGTTGACGAGGATGGCCCGCGTCCGCTCGCTGATCAGCCGCTCCATCGCGTCCAGGTCGGGCTGGAATCCCAGCTCGGGCGGGCAGGGGTAGGAGACCTGCCGCCCCCGGGCCCACCTGACCATGATCGAGGTGTTCGGCCAACCAGGATCCGGCATCAGCACCTCGTCGCCGTCTCCGACCAGCGAGGCGAAGATGGCGGCCAGCGCGCCCACCCCGCCCGGCGAGCAGGCGATCTGCGAGGGGGTGACGTGGATGCCGTTGATGCGCGCCAGCTTCTCGACCAGCGCCTCTCGAAGCGGGAGGATGCCCTGCGTGTGCGTGTACGCGGTGAAGCCCTGGTCGATCGCGTCCTTGCCCGCCTGCCCGATGTGGGAGGGGGTCCGGAAGTCGGGCTGGCCGACCTCCAGGCGGATCGCACCCGGCATGGCGAGCGCCACGTTGGAGACCTCCCGGATGCCGCTGTGATGGGCTTCGAGCAGGGGCGCCGACAGCTGCGGCAGGGGGGTGGCCGGCATGACCGGGAGTCTAGCCTTCGACGATCGTCAGGAAGGCCAGGCCGTCGTAGCCCTTTGCCCCGACCGTCTGGATGCCGGTCGCCACCAGGCGCGGCTCGGCCGCGGCCGCCTCCAGGAAGCGCCGGATCCCGACCGCGTTGGCATCGGCGGTGGCGGGATCGGCCACCGCGCCGCCGCGGACGATGTTGTCGGCGATCAGCAGCGTGCCCGGCCGGCCCAGGCGCAGCGACCAGCTCAGGTAGCCGGTGTAGCCGGGCTTGTCGGCGTCGATGAAGACCAGGTCGAAGGGCTCCCGCGGCTCCGTGGCCAGCTGCTCGAGGACCTGCTCCGCGGGCCCGACCCGGATCTCGACCCGCTCGCCCAAACCCGCCAGGTCGAGGTGCTCCCGCGCAAGCTCGGCATGGCGCCGCTCGGCTTCGATGGTCACGATCCGGCCGCGCTCGCCGATGCCGCGGGCCAGCCAGGCCGTGCTGTAGCCCCCGAGGGTCCCGATCTCTAGGACGTGCCGCGCACCGGTTGTCCGGGCCAGGACCTCGAGCAGCCGGCCCTGCGTGGGCGAGACGTTGATGGCGGGGAGGCCGGCGGCCTGGCTCCGGCGGAGGATCTCGTCGAACACCGGGTCCGGCTTGACGAGAGTCCCGGTCAGGTAGTCGTCAACCGCGGTCCAGCCGTTGTCAGGCACCCGAAAAGGTTAGTGCGAGTGCGGCCCGGCACCGCGGGGAAGCTCAGTCGCCGACGACGACCGTGGTGCCGATGGGTGCCCAGGCGTAGAGGCTCGGCAGCACGGAGTCACGGACGTGGACGCAGCCATGGCTTGCGAAGGGCCCGTACTGGGAGCCGGGACCGTAGCTGCCGTCGGGCTGCCAGTCGGCGTTGTGGATGAAGGTCCCGTCGCCGACGAACTCCATGGCGTAGTACACCCAGGTCGGCGGGTAGTAGTAGGGCGAGCCCTGCGGCCAGGGCGAGACCATCTTGTAGGCGTACGTCTTGTAGAAGATCGAAAAGGTGCCGCGGTCGGTGGGGAGAGCCGGGCGCCCGGTGGTCACGGGCGTGGCCAGCCATGGACACCCGTCCTGGTAGGCGACGAGCTGCTGGGTGGAGAGATGGATCGAGATCAGGTAGCGCGGCTGCCCCGCGCCCAGGCAGGGCGGAAGCGGAGCCGACGGTATCCGGTTGATGATGGCGTTCAGCGCGGTCGTGGCCGAGCGCAGCTTCTGGTCGGCTGCCCGGACGTCCTCGTCGGAGCGGGCGGCGGCTGACAGGGCTTTGGCGTCGGCGACCTGTTGGGCAAGGTCGGAGGGGATCCCGGCGGCGGATGCCTGCGCCAGCAGGTCGTCGATCCGCGCCGCCAGGCTGGTGGCCTCGTGGCGCGCGTCGACCCGGGTGGAGATGGTCTGGAGTCCCGCCGCCAGCAGGTCGCGGAGCGAGTCGTGCTCGGCCAGCAGGCCGGAGGCGGGCAGCTCGGAGTAGGCGGCCGCCGCCTGCCTGAGGTCGGCGGCCGGTTCGGTGGTGATGCCGGCGGCGTCGGCATCGGCAGCCGCTCCTTCGATCGAACGCTCGAGGTCCAGGATGTCGACCGGGAGACCTGCCTTCAGCCCGCCCGAGGCGGCCGAGAGCGTTTCCAGCTCCAGCCGGGCGGTCGCCGTCTCGATGGCCCAGCGCTCCCTGAGCACCGCGTAATCGGCCGGCGTCGCCGCCAGCCGGAGGTCTCGGGCGTGGCTCATGAAGTCGGCATGGGGATCGACCGAGGCCAGCTCGAGGTACTGGACCCAGGCCGCGGCCGACGCTTCGGCGCGCTGCTGCTGCCCGGCCTGGGCGGACTGCGGGGCGGCATAGGCTCCGGCTACGGCCAGTCCGACGGCGACGGTAGAGGCCGCGACGGCGGCGGCCAGGGTCTTTCGCATACCGCTTCCTTCGCTGATAGAACGCGCTGCTGGATGGGAAAGTTGCGGGCTTTCAAATGTGGATTATTGGGCCTGAGGAGCGGGTTGTCGACCGGCTAGACTTCGGTGTCCGGGGTCCGCCAACCCAGCCCAAACGATGCCGCACGCCCCAGACACCTTCGTCCACCTCCACAACCACACCGAGTTCTCCCTGCTCGACGGCGCCAGCCGTATCAGGGCCATGGTCGCCCGGGCCGCCGAGCTGGAGATGCCGGCCCTGGCTCTCACCGACCACGGCGTGATGTACGGCGCCGTCTCCTTCTACAAGGAGTGCAAGCTCGCCGGCATCAAGCCGATCCTGGGCTGCGAGCTCTACGTGGCACCCCGATCCAGGCACAGCAAGGAGGGCCGCGCCGACCGCGACCCCTATCACCTGACGGTGCTGGCGCGGGACGCCGAGGGCTACCGGAACCTGATGCGGCTCTGCTCGGCCGGCCAGATGGAGGGCCTCTACTACAAGCCCCGGGTCGACCGCGAGATCCTGGCCCAGCATGCCGGAGGTCTCACCGTGCTCTCCGGCTGCCTGGGCGGCGAGGTGGCCACCAAGGTGATGCAGGGCGACCTGGAGGCCGCGCGGGAGACGGTGGCCACCTACCGCGACATCTTCGGAGCCGACGGCTACTTCCTCGAGGTCCAGAGTCATGGGGCGGCGACCGATTCGCCCGGCGGCAGGGAGCTGGTCGAGAGCCAGCAGAAAGTGAACGCGGCCGTGCTCGGCTTCGCGCGAGAGTTCGGGCTGCGCGCCTGCGCGACCAACGACCTGCACTACGTCCACGAGCACGACTCCGAGGCGCACGACGTCCTGCTCTGCCTGCAGACCGGGGCCCGCTTCGACGATCCCCGGCGCTGGCGTTTCGAGTCTCGGGACTTCTATCTCAAGTCGGCTGCCGAGATGGCGGCGGCGTTGCCCGGCGCCGAGTACGCGGACGCGCTGGCGGCCACGCTCGACATCGCCAGCCAGGTCAGCCTGAAGGTCGAGCTCGGGGTCACCCTGCTGCCTCCCTTCGACTGTCCCGACGGCCTCAGCCCCGACCAGTACCTGGCCCGGCTGGCCGAGAAGGGCCTCCGGTGGCGCTACGGAGAGGAGCCTCCGGCCGCCGCCCATGCCCGCCTCGCCGAGGAGCTGGAGGTGATCCGCCAGACCGGGTACTCCTCCTACTTCCTGATCGTCTGGGACTTCTACAACTTCTCCCGGGAGCAGCGCATCATGACCGGTCCCGGTCGCGGCAGCGCCGCCGGATCGCTGGTCTCCTACTGCCTGGGCATCACCAACCTGGATCCCATCCAGCATGGGCTGCTCTTCGAGCGCTTTCTCAACAAGGACCGGGTCTCGATGCCAGACATCGACTGCGACTTCTCGGTCGAGGGCAGGGAGCGCGTCATCCGCTACGTCACCGAGAAGTACGGGAGCGAGCGGGTGGCCCAGATCATCACGTTCACGACGATGGCCTCCAAGGCGGCCATCCGCGATGTCGGACGCGTTCTCGACGTGCCGCTCAAGGAGGCCGACCGGCTATCCAAGCTGGTGCCCGTGCACCAGGGCCGCTCGAAGTCGCTCGATGACGCGCTCAAGGAGGTGCCCGAGTTCCGAGAGGCCTACGAGGCGCCGCCGATCCGGACGCCCGACGGGCGCAGCGTCAGCCTGCACCAGCTGATCGACGTCGCTCGCTCGCTGGAGGGAGTCTCGCGCAACGTCAGCGTCCACGCGGCGGGAGTTGTGATCGCGCCCGAGCCGCTGGTCAACTTCGCCCCGCTGCAGTACGGCCCGCGGTCGTCGGTGGCCGTTGGCGACGAGCCGCGCCAGGTCATCACGCAGTACGACATGAAGGCCGTCTCCGAGATCGGGCTTCTCAAGATGGACTTCCTCGGCCTCCAGAACCTCGACATCATCGCCACCTGCCTGAAGCTCGTTAAGGAGAACCGCGGGGTCGAGATCGATCTCGAGAAGCTGCCCTTCGACGACTCCAAGGCGTACGACCTGATCAGCGCCGCCGACACCCACGGGGTGTTCCAGTTCGAAGGTTCGGGCATGCGCCGGATGCTCCAGGAGATGAAGCCCAGGCGCTTTGAGGATGTGGTGGCGGCGGGCGCCCTCTACCGGCCGGGTCCGATGCAGTTCATCCCCAACTACCTGGCCCGCAAGCAGGGCCGGGAGAAGGTCGAATACCTGCATCCGCTGCTCGAGGGCGTGCTCGGCGACACCTACGGCGTCCTCATCTACCAGGAGCAGGTCATGAAGCTGGCCCAGGTGCTGGCCGGCTACTCGCTCTCCGAGGCCGACATCCTGCGGGCCGCCATGGGCAAGAAGGACAAGGCCAAGATGGCCGTCCAGCGCGAGAAGTTCGTCAGGGGCTGCGTCGAGAATTCCATCTCTCAGGCCATCGCCGAACAGCTGTTCGACATCATCGCCAAGTTCGCCGAGTACGCCTTCAACCGCGCCCATTCGGCGGCCTATGGCGTCGTCAGCTACCAGACCGCCTATCTGAAGGCCAACTATCCGCTCGAGTACATGACCTCGCTGCTGCGTCACTACTCCGGCAACGCGGACGACGTCGCGGCGACGATCGTCGACTGCCGCGCCCGCGGCATCGAGGTGCTGGCCCCCGACGTCAACGTGTCCCGCGCCGACTTCGCGATCGAGTCGCACACCACCATCCGGTTCGGGCTGTCGGCGATCAAGAACGTGGGCGCGCGGGCGGTCGAGCTGATCGTTGCCGACCGCGACGAGCACGGTCCCTTCGAGTCCCTGCAGGACATCTGCGACCGCGTCGGCGGACTGCAGGAGGTGAACCGGCGAGTGCTCGAATCCCTGATCCGGAGCGGCGCGTGCGACTCGGTCGGGGAGCGCAACCAGATGCTCGGCATCCTGGACCACGTGCTGCAGGTGGCCGAGCAGGCCCGCCGCGACCGCGAGTCGGGGCAGACCTCCCTGTTCGCGATGGCGGGCGCGGAGGAGCCGGCTGCGATCGAGTACCGGGGCGGCGACGTGGTCCCGATGTCCGACGACGAGAAGCTGCGCGGAGAGAAGGAGCTGCTCGGCCTCTATCTCTCCGACCATCCCCTGAACCGCATCGCCGGTGAGCTGGCGCGCCTGACCGATGCCCGCGCGGTCGAGGTCACCACCGACCTGGAGGGCCAGGAGGTGCGGATCGGCGGGCTGGTCCGCGAGATACGGCGGGTGGTGACCAAGAAGGGCCAGATCATGGCCTACGGCACCATCGAGGACCTGACGGGCGCGGTCGACGTGATCCTCTTTCCGCAGAAGTACGAGCTCTACCGCAAGCTCTTCGACTCCGACCGGCCGCTGGTCATCCAGGGCAAGGTCGACGCCCGCTCAGGCGGCCGGAGCAGCGGCGCCGCCAATGGGGGCGTAACCGGCGGCCCGGCCGCCGGCGGCGACGAGGAGCCGGCCGCCGAGGAGCCGGCCGAGCAGGCCTCCGTAATGGTCGACTTCGCCTGGGCCTGGGACGACCCGGAATGCGTTGCGGTCGAGCGCGAGTACGTGATCCACGTCAGCGTTCCCGACGAGGACCCGGCGGTCGTCGACAAGCTGACCGCCATGTTCATGCGGCACCCGGGCGAGAGCGACGTCTTCCTGCATCTGATGGTCAGTGGGCGAGAGGTCGTCGTGCAGGCCGGCGACCGCTACCATGTCTCGGCCGACGGCGCGCTGGCCGCCGAGGTCACCGCACTGCTCGGCGACGGCGCGGTCCGGCTGGTCCCGGTCCGGCCCCGGGCGAGCGCCGAGGAGCGGCCGCGCTGGAGGACGAATGGCAACGGGCATGGCAACGGACGAGGTCGCGCGGGTGGAGCAGCAGCCGGCTGAGCGGGCCCTGGAGGGCCGCTACGTGGTCGTCAAGGCGCTCGAGGACGGCGTGACCATCATGGGTTTGACGCGCGGGCGCGACACCCGGTCCCACCACTCCGAGAAGCTCGACCGGGGGGAGGTGATGGTGGCGCAGTTCACCGACCTCACGGCGGCCATCAAGATCCGCGGGCGGGCGGAGATCCTGACCGACGTCGGAATGGTGACCAGCGGGGACTAAAGCCTCGGAGCCAGCGCAAAAAGAACGGCGCGCAAGAACGCTGGTCAGCTCCGTTCTGCTGGACATGGCAGAACCGCCGCCGAACTGGCTCGGCCAGGTCGAGCCGGGCCCCGCCAGGCAGGAGCCGAAGTACCTGACCACCAGGATTGCCGCCCATCCGTGGGAGGCGGCGCCGCCCTCGCGCGCGCACCGCTACCTCCTCCGGGGCGCGCTCGCCGCCGCCATCCTCCTGCTCGGGCTCGTGCTCTGGTCCATGCATGGCCAGATCCGCCTCGGCTGAGCCCAGCCACGGCTAGGTCGTCAGGTACCGGTCCAGCAGGCGCACCGTGATCGGCGCGATCAGCGCGGTCACCGCCAGCAGGTAGGCGGCGTCGATCCAGAGCGCCCCTCCGATCTGGCCCTGGGCCAGCCCCCGCGAGATCTGCACGACGTGGTAGAGCGGCGTGATCCAGATCGGCGCCTGCAGGTAGCCGGGCAGGCGGTCGACCGGGAAGAAGGCCCCGGAGAAGAAGAACATGGGCGAGATCACGAGCTCGGTGTAGTAGAAGAGGTTGTTGAACCGCCTTCCGGTGACGATCGCCCAGGCCATGGCCGGCGCCGCGAAGAGCGGTCCGGTCGCGGCCAGCAGGAGGGGGAGCAGCAGGGCCCAGGGTGACGCGAAGAGCCCGAGCAGCAGCATGACCAGCATGAACACGCCGCCGTACATGACCGCCCGCGTCGACTCCCAGAGAAAGGTCCCGAGCACGATCTCCAAGGGGCTGACCGGAGTGGTGGAGACGGCCTCGTAGACCGCCCACTCGTGGAGCTTGACCCAGGTCCCGAACATGGTGTCGAAGGTCACGATGTTCATGGCCGTGATGGCGAGCAGCCCGGGCGCCACGAAGGCGAGGTAGGACCCGGGCCGGCCCAGCGAGATGTAGGAGCCGAGTGCGAAGCCGAAGGCCACCAGCCACATCAGGGGCTGGCCGAAGTTGAGAAGCAGGGATGTCCGCCACAGGTGGCGCCAGACCAGCGCCTCCCGGACCCAGATGCTGGAGCCGCGCCGCAGGGTCTGGACCATCTACTCGGTCTCCTCCAGGCGGCGGCCCGTGAGGTGGATGAAGACGTCCTCGAGGGTCGCCGGGCGGACCATCCCGGCATCGCCGCCGGTGAGGGCTCGGACCAGGGCCAGTCCTGCCTCGGGCTCGTCCGCGAACACCAGGAGGCGGTCGCCGAGCAGCTCCAGGCGGCGAATTCCCGGGTGGGCCCCCGGTGGGGCGGCGCCCAGCGGCCAGGGCACCTCGACCACCTGCTCGCCGGCATGCCGGCGGATCAGCTCGCGGGGCGCGCCGTGCTCCACGATCCTCCCGGCGTCCATCACCACCACCTCCTCGCAGAGGCGTGCCGCCTCCTCCATGTAGTGCGTGGTGAGAACCACCGTCACTCCACGCCGGCGCAGTTCGGCGATCCTCTGCCAGACCACGATCCGGGCCTGCGGATCGAGCCCCGTCGTGGGCTCGTCGAGCACCAGCAGCTGCGGTTCGTGCATCAGGGAGCGGGCCACCAGCAGCCTCCGCTGCATCCCCCCCGACAGGTCGCGCACGCTGGCCCGGGCGCGGTCCCCGAGTTCGAAGAAGTCGAGCAGCTCGCCTGCCCGGGCCCGGACACCGGGACCGCGGAGCCCGAAGTGGCCGGCGAACACGATCAGGTTCTCGAGCACGTCGAGGTCCAGGTCGAGGTCGTTGGCCTGGGTCACCACTCCGAGCCGCTGCCGCACCTCGCGCCGGGAGCGGTCGGGGTCGAGGCCGAGCACCGCCAGGCGTCCCGCGTCGCGGCGGAGGCGCCCGTAGAGCATCCGCATGGTCGTCGTCTTGCCCGCCCCGTTGGGCCCCAGGAAGCCGAAGCAGACGCCATCCGGCACCACGAAGTCGATTCCGTCGACCGCGCGGCGCTCGCCGTAGCTCTTGACGAGGCCCTCGGCCGCAACGGCCGCGGACCGGGGATGGGGGAGGGGGATCACGGCTGCTCCTTGGCTGCCGGCGCGCGCGCCGGGGTGTGCTCTCGACGGGGTGGGATGACGGAGTGCGGCCGGGTCCTAGAGCAGCATCTAGCGCCGATGATAGAGCCGCCGGGGGCCGGTAAGCTTCGTTACCTCCGAGGCCTGGCCGGCGTTCGGGCGATGCAACCAGCATGAGGATCCTGCGAGCTGTGGCGGCCCTGATCGCGCTGGGCGGCAGCCTGCTCGGAGCGGCGCCCGCGATGGCCGCCGACAGCGCGGTCGGACTCACGCTGACCCAGCGCTGGAACGGTGGCCAGCAGGGTGCCTGGACGCCCTACGTCGCGACCGTGCGGAACGACGGGGCAACCGACTTCACCGGGGACATCACCCTCCACCCCGTCGAGAACACGCGCGGCCCCTCGGTGCAGTCGTGGCCCGACTATCACGCCCGGCTCACGGTTCCGCGGGGATCCGAGCGCTCCATCACCTTCTACGTCGTCGAGCCGCCCAGCGGGTACCAGGCCTCTCTCAGCGATGGGTCGGGCCACGCCGTCGGCGGCACCGTGACCGTGAGCCCGTGGGTGGACGGCGCCTACACGGTCGCGGTTCTCAGCGACCAGCCGCAGGCGGGCGGCCGGATCGAGGCTTTGAAGCCCCTGAGTGCCGGCGGGTTTCAGTCCAGCGCCGGCCTGCGCGCCTCGCGCTTCAGCTCGGCCCAGGACTTCCCGGCCAACGCCGTCTTCCTCAGCGGCCTGGGGGCGGTGGTGGTCGACGACTTCGATGTCTCGACCCTGAGCGACGCCCAGGTCCGCGCCCTGCGCGACTTCGTCGGGCTGGGTGGAAGCCTGGTCGCCGCCGGCGGCTCATCGTGGCGGCGGACGCTGCTGCCGCTGGCTCAGAAGGGCTTCCCCGGCCTGCACCCGGCGCGCAGCGGAGAGGCCGGGCTCCAGCCGCTGGCCGACCTGGCGGGCAGGACCACCACGCTGGCGGCGCCCGTGGCGGTCGGCGAGCTGGTGGCCGGGCGGGCGCTGCTGGGCGCCGCCAGCGCGCCGCCGCTGGCCGTCGAGGCGGCCTATGGCGCGGGCCGCATCGTCGACCTCGCCTTCGACCCGCTGGCCGAGCCGGTCTCGACCGATGGCTCCGGGCTGGACCAGCTGGCCTGGTCCCTGGCCCTCGACAGGGCACTCCTCGACCGCGCACCCGAGCCCGGGCGCGGCAATGCCACGACCCTGACGCCCGCGCCCAACCCGGTCTCGATCTCCGGAGGCGGGGTTGCATCAGCCGAGGAGGTCGTGAACATCCTCCAGAACACCCCCGCCGCGACGCTGCCGCCGATCGGCCTGCTGGGCGCCCTGCTCGTCATCTATGTGGCGCTGGCCGGCCCTCTCAACTACGTGGTGCTCCGGGGCTTTCGCCGCCGGGAGCTGATGTGGGTGAGCGTGCCGCTGGTGGCGCTGCTCTTCACCAGCGCCGCCTACGTCACGGGGGCGGCCGTCCACGGCTCCAACTACTTCGACAACGAGCTCCAGGTGCTCCACCTGGGCCCCGACGGCGTGGCCGAGGTCCACGCCTACCATGGCCTCTATCCGCCGCACCGCGGCAACTTCACGGTCGAGGTCCCGGCCAACACGCTGGCGTCCACGGCCCTGGGCAACCCGACCAATCCGACGTCGTCCGAGACCGCCGTGGTCAGCGTGGGCCCGCGCACCCGCGTCGAGCTGAAGGACACGGCCTACGCCTCCTACCGCAGCCTGCAGACGCTCGCCATCGCGCGCTCGCCGCTCCAGCCCGCGATCGCGCTCGAGTCGCACCTGCGCGTCAGCCATGACCGGGTCGTGGGCACGGTGCGCAACACCGGCGACCGGCCGGTCGAGCGTCTGGCTTTGGTCAGCGGCACGGGCCAGCAGGCGCAGCTGGCGGTCGAGGTGGCGCCGCGGGCCACCCTCACCGTCGACGCGCCACTCTCACCAGCAGGCCAGGGCACGCCCTCCCCGGCCGCCGGCCAGATCGACCGGAGAGGCGACTACAAGCGCCAGCTGGCACTCCGGGTCGCCACCGCCAGGGCGGTCACGGGGCGCGCAGGCGACTGGTCACTGATCGGGCTCACCGACCCCGCCGGCTCACTCGCGGTCGAAGGGGCGCGTCCGGCGCACAGCGGCCTTGCGGCACTGGTCGCCCCGGCCGGCATGGAATCCGTCGATTCCCTGGGGCTCGCGCCTCGAGCCGAGCTCGTGCTGGGCGGCAGCGGAGTGCCCTACCACTTCGATGTCTTCGACCTCACGGTGCCCAAGGGCTACACGGGACCGGTGAGGCTCGGCTATGACGTTTCCGTGGCCGGCACCGGTGTCGCGCAGCCGGTGCGGTCGGTCGAGGTCTACGACTGGGAGTCAGGCGCCTGGAGGACGGTGCCGGCCAGCTCGGCCAGTCCCAGCCTGCGCTCGCTGACCGCCACGCTCAGCCCGAGCGAGGCGGAGGGCGCGGTCCGCGTGCGAGTGAGCGAGCAGGCGACCCTCGGGACGTCCAACATGAGGCTGGTGGGGAGCTGATGGAGGCTTGATCTCGGTCGACCAGCTGCGGAAGCGGTACGGGCGCTACCCGGCCCTCGACGGCGTCTCGTTCGAGGTGCCCAGGGGCGAGATCTTCGGGTTTGTCGGGCCCAACGGCGCCGGCAAGACGACCACCATCAGGATCCTGGCGACGCTCGTCCCGGCCGACGCCGGCGGGGCCGCCATCGGCGGGATCCCGGTTGGCAGCGACCCCGAGGCCGTCCGCGAGCTGGTCGGCTACATGCCGGACTTCTTCGGCGTTTACGACCGGTTGACGGCGGCCGAGTACCTGGAGTTCTACGCCGCCTGCCACGGGGTCCCGCGGGGGCGCCGGCGGCGGGTCGCCATGGAGCTGCTCGAGCTGGTCGACCTCGGGGATCGCCGGGATGCCCAGGTCGACACGCTCTCTCGGGGCATGAAGCAGCGGCTGTGCCTGGCCCGCGCCCTGGTGCACGATCCGCGGGTCCTTCTCCTCGACGAGCCGGCGTCCGGCCTCGACCCACGGGCCCGCGTCGAGATGCGGGAGCTGGTCCGGGAGCTCCGGCGAATGGGCAAGACGATCCTGGTCTCGAGCCACATCCTCCCCGAGCTGGAGGAGCTCTGCACGTGGGTCGGATTCATCGACCGGGGCCGCATGGTGGCGGTCGGCCCGATGGAGCAGGTGCGGGACCGCGTGCTCACAGGCCGCCGACTCAGAATCGACTTTGTGGCTCCCGATGAGCCGACCATGCGCAAGGCCGAGGAGGTCCTCGAGGGCCGGCCGGGTGTGATCGCCGTCGATCTTTTGGGCGACCACATCGAGATCACCGTCGAGGAGAATTTCCAGGACCAGGAGCTGCTCGCCCTGCTGGTGCGCCGCCGCCTGCCCGTCCGCTCCTTCGCGCCGGTGGCCGGTGATCTCTCGGAGGCGTTCATGCGACTGACCGGGCCCACCGGCGGCGAGCCGGTCGTTCCTGGGGCCGAGCCGTGACGCCCAGGCGCTTCCTGGTCCTGCTCAGCGGCTACGACAACCCGCTGATCATCAAGGACGGTGTCTCTCGAATGCGCTCCTGGCGGGCGCCGCTGGCGATCACCCTCTACCTGGGCCTCCTCGGGACCTTCGGCTACGCCGTATTCACGCTCCAGGTGCTGACCCAGCAGTACGCCCAGACCACGGCGGCCGGGATCGGCCAGGCCGTCTTCATCTCGGTCGCCTTCTTCCAGCTCGCCCTGATCAGCCTTTTCGCGCCCGCCCTGGCCGCCGGGGCCATCTCGGGCGAGCGGGAGCGGCAGACCTTCGACGTGCTGCTGGTCAGCCGGGTCACCGCCTTCGGGATCGTGTGGGGGAAGCTGATCGCGTCCCTCGCCTACCTGCTCCTGATCATCTTCACGGCGCTGCCGATCTTCGCCGCCGTCTTCCTCTTCGGCGGGATCGATTTCGAGCAGTTCCTGCTCACGCACGTGGTCACCATCGCGACCGCGCTCGAGATCGGGGCGGTTTCGATCTTCTTCAGCGCTCTCTTCCGTCGCTCGCTGCCCTCGACGGTCACCTCGTACGCGGCCGCCTTCGCGCTGGTCGTGGGCACGGCCGTGGCCGGGCTGCTGATGACGTACATCTACGCCTTCCGGTACAGCCAGGTCGGGCCGAACACGGAGGCCCACCCGCTCCTCTTCGGCAATCCCGTCTTTGCCCTGATCATCGTGCTGACCGACCCCAATGGCGCGCCGGTGGCGCTGGGCCGGCTGCTCCAGCTGCTCTTCCTGACCGGCGGGCCGGCCGCGCGCTGGGGCCCCATGCTCGAACCCTGGCAGATCTGCGTCTTCTTCGAGCTGGTGCTGACCGCGATCGCGGTCGGTGGCTCGGTCTGGCTGGTGCGCGGTCGCCGCGCGCG
This sequence comes from uncultured Actinomycetes bacterium, assembly GCA_964383855.1. Lineage (GTDB taxonomy): Bacteria > Chloroflexota > Dormibacteria > Dormibacterales > Dormibacteraceae > CAZHAC01. The sequence goes on from CAYLIP010000037.1 coordinate 17,158, forward strand.
TCCCCCGCGGCGCGCGCAGGAGAGCGGAACGTGAACGACGTGATGGACTTCCTCCGGCGGGCGCGCCTGCGGATCGCGGGAGGCCGCGCCGCCGCCTGGGCCGTCCGCGGCGCCGCCGCCGGCGCGATCGCGGCAGCGCTCGCGGAGGCCGCGTTTCGGTGGCGGCCGGTGGACCCCGCGTGGCCGGTGATCGCCGGCTGCGCGATCGCCGGCTTCCTGGTCGGGCTGGTGGGATGGCTGCGGGCCTGGCCCTCGTGGGCCGAGGTGGCGCGCATCGCCGACCTTCAGCTGGACGGCAGGGAGCGGCTCACGACCGCGCTTGAGCTGGTCTCGGTCGAGGGCTACCTGCCGGCGCGCCAGCGGCTCGACGCCCAGGAGTTCGCCTCCCGTTCGGATCCCGGCCGGCTGACCGGGCCGGCTCTGCCCCTCAGGCTGCTCGCCGTGGCCGCGGCTGCTTTCGCGGTTGCGGTGGTGCTGGCGGCGACGCCCAACCCGGCCCTCGACCGGCTTCGAGTGCACGAGGCCGGCCAGGCGGCGCAGGCGCGGGCCGCGGACGCCATCGACGCGATCGCCGCCCGAGAGGCGCAGAGCGCGCGCGCCGGCGAGGATCCCCAGCAGCGGCAGGCCCTGGTCAAGGACCTGAAGAAGGCGGCCGGCCAGGTCCGCAAGGCGCCCGACCCCTCGTCGGCGGTGGCCGCCCTGAGCCAGGCCCAGAACGACATTCGGGCCCTCTCCGACCCGGCGCTGGGGCAGAAGCAGCAGGGATCGGCCCAGGCCGGCGCCGCCCTCGCCCAGAGCCAGCAACCGGCGGCCCAGAAGGCGGGCCAGGCGATGGCCGCGCAGGACAACCGGGCGGCGGCGGCCGCGCTCCAGCAGCTGGGCAAGGAGCTGGCCTCGATGAGCGGGGAGCAGCAGCAGGCGGTGGCCAACCAGCTGGAGCAGGCGGCCTCGGCGGCCCAGGCGGGCAACCCGCAGCTGGCTCAGCAGCTGCAGTCGGCCGCCGGCGCGCTCAGGCAGGGCAACCCGGCCTCGGCGCAAGCGGCGCTGGAGCAGGCCGCGGCGACCGAGAGCCAGCTGGCCGGAGGCCAGGAATTCGCGGGCGACGCCGCCCAGGCGGTCAATGCGCTGCAGCAGCAGAAGGGACCTCTCGACGACCAGGCCGAAGCGCAGCAGGGCCAGGGCCAGGCTCAGGGTCAACGGCAGGGCCAGGGCCAGGGGCAGGGGCAGGGGCAGGGACAGGGGCAGGGACAGGGCCAGGGGCAGGGACAAGGTCAGGGCCAGGGTCAGGGCCAGGGGCAGAGCCAGGGCCAGGGCGGCGGGCAGGGCGGCGCCGGCGGCCAGGCGGCCAGGAGCAATGACAAGGTCTACGTGCAGGGCCAGTCTGACACCGCCGCCAACGGCCAGAACCAGGGCAGCGGGGCGGGCACGGACGCCCAGCTGGTGCCCTATCAGAGCGTGCTCGCCGACTACCAGCAGCAGGCGATGAACCAGGTCGACCGCGAGGTGATCTCGGAGCAGGAGCGCGATCTCGTCCAGCAGTACTTCAGCGACCTGGGCCGGTGAAGGCCGTCTCCCACCGCCCCGAGGAGATGAAGCCCGAGCGCTTCATGGAGCTCTCGGCCTCGATCGAGGGCGAGCTGGCCAAGGTGATCGTCGGCCAGGCCGCGGTCGTCCGCCAGGTGCTGATCGCAATGATCGCGGGGGGCCACGTCCTGCTCGAGGGAGTTCCCGGCCTGGGCAAGACGGTCCTGGTGCGCACGCTCGGCGAGGTGCTCGACCTCGAGTTCGCCCGCGTGCAGTTCACTCCCGACCTGATGCCGGCCGACGTCACCGGGACCCACATCGTCAGCGAAGACGAGTCCGGCCGCCGGCGCTTTGAGTTCCAGCCCGGTCCCATCTTCACCAACCTCCTGCTCGCCGACGAGATCAACCGCGCCACTCCCAAGACGCAGAGCGCGCTGCTGGAGGCGATGCAGGAGCGGCAGGTGACGGTGGGCGATCGGACCCGGCCGCTACCCGAGCCGTTCTTCGTCCTGGCCACCCAGAACCCGCTCGAGCTGGAGGGCACGTACCCGCTGCCCGAGGCGCAGCTCGACCGCTTCTTCTTCAAGATCCTGGTTCCCTTTCCGAGCGCCGCCGACCTGGCCGAGATAGCGCGTCGCACGACCGGCTCCGACCAGCCCGGGCTGACGCCGGTCGCGTCCGCCGACGACCTGGCGGCGATGGCGCACCTGGCCCGAGGGGTGCCGGTGGCGACGCCGGTCATGGAGCGGGCGGTCGAGATGGTGCTGGCCACCCATCCCGACAACGAGCGGGCACCCGAGCCGGTGCGCCGCTACGTTCGCTGGGGTGCCAGTCCGCGCGGGCTGCAGACGATCGTCCTCGGCGCCCGCATCCGGGCGCTGCTGGACGGGCGCTTCAACGTGGCCCATGACGACCTGGCGGCGGTCGCCACGGCCGCTCTCCGGCACCGCGTCTTCCTCAACTTCGAGGCCGACGCGGCCGGGATCGCGGCCGACGACGTGGTCGGAGAGGTCGTGCGCCAAGCGAGTGCTGAACGCCGCTGAGCTGACGCTGCTGTCGCGGCTCGACCTGGCCTACCGGCGGCCGAGGTCAGGTCTGTACGCGGGCGAGCGGCGCTCGCCGCGGTCGGCCCGCTCGCCCGAGTTCTCGGACTTCCGCGCCTACGTTCCCGGCGACGACTTTCGGCAGATCGACTGGCGCGCCTACGCGCGCCTGGACCGCCTGATGCTGCGGCTCTACGTCGCCGAGGAGGAGGCCTGCCTGAACGTCGTCCTCGACGCCTCGGGCTCGATGGCGGCCGGATCGCCGGCCAAGTGGCCGGCCGCGCGGAGGCTGGCGGCGGCCGTCGTCTTCCTCGGCCTGGCCGCCATGGACCGGGTCACGGTGGGCGCTCTCGACGGCCGTTCGCTGCCTGCGCTCCGCGGGACCGACGGCGTCTCGCGAACCTGGGCTTTCCTGGGCGCCCTCGACCCTGGTGGCCCCTCGGAGCCGGGTGATCTCGGCCGCCTGCGCTGGCTGCGGCCCGGGATGACGGTGGTCATCTCCGACTTCCTGCAGGGCAGCGCCGAGACCGGTCCTCCCGATTGGGCGCCGCACCTGGCCGGCCTGAGGGCCCGCCGCCAGGAGGCGGTCCTCTGGCAGGTGCTGGCGCCCGACGAGGAGCGGCCCACGATCAGCGGCGACCTGAAGCTGGTCGACCCGGAGACCGAGGCCAGCCGCGAGCTGACGATCACGCCGCAGGTGCTGGCGCAGTACGAGCACGCCCTTCAGGGGCTGCGCGAGAGCCTCCGCCGCTCGGCCGAATCGGCCGGCGGCCGGTTCCTGCACACGGCTTCTGACGCTCCTCTCGAGGAGGCGATGCTGGCCGGCCTGCGCGCTGGCGTGGTGAGGCGGGGATGAGCCTGCTGGCGCCGCTCGGCCTGGCCGCCGCGGCCGCGCTGCCGCTGATCGTCCTTCTCTACTTCCTGAAGGTCAGGCGCCCGGAGGTGCGGGTCGCCACCCTTGTGCTCTGGACGCGGCACCTCGCCGACCGCCAGGCCAACGCGCCCTGGCAGCGGCTGCGCTGGAGCGCGCTCCTGGTGCTCCAGCTTCTGGCCGCGCTGCTCGTGACCGCGGCGCTCACCCGTCCCGGGCTGACCGGCGCAGCCGGCGTCGGCAAGACAACCGTTGTTCTGCTCGACGCCTCCGCCAGCATGCGCGCCACCGACACCTCACCCGATCGCTTCCGGGCTGCGGTCGACCGCGCCCGCGCCATGGTCTCGGGCCTGGCGCCGGGCCAGCAGATGGCGATCGTCCTCATGGGTGAGCACGCGCAGCTGCTGGCGGCGCCGACCTCCGACGGTGCGGTCCTCGACGGCGCCCTGGCCCGGGCGCAGCCCTCCTCCGCCGCTTCCGACCTCGGCCAGGGCATGTCGCTGGCCAGCGCGATCCTGGCCGGCCGGCCGGGCGGGTCGATCGTGCTGCTTGGGGACGGGCACAGCCGTGCGCCGTCGGCGCCGCCGCGGGTCAACGCGCCGCTCACATACATCTCCATCGGGAGCGCCGACCAGAACGCCGGCATCGAGGCTCTGAAGCAGACCGGACCCGGGAGCGTATTCGTACAGGTCTCCAACTACGGCCGGGCCCCGCGGGACCTCAGGCTCGAGATGCGGGTCGACGGCCGGCTGGCCGACGTCGTGCCCCTCCATGTCGAGGGCAACGCGAGCGCTTCGACCACGTGGACGAGGCTGCCGGCGGGCAGCGAGTTGCTGGAGGTGCACCTGACGCCCGGCGACTTCTTCTCACTGGACGATTCGGCCTGGCTGCTGACCGGGTCGCCGCCGCAGCACAGCGTTCTCCTGGTCACCGACGGGAACGCCTTTCTCCAGAGGGCGCTCGCGCTCCGGCCGGGCGTCAAGGTGACGGTGGTCTCCAGCCGCGACTATCGCCCGGGCGACCATGACCTCTACGTGTTCGACGGCTGGGTGCCGCCGGGCAAGCTCCCAACGCCCGCGCTCGTGGTCGGCACGCCCGGACTGCAAGGGCCGGTCCCGCTCGGCGGCGGTCTGGCGCCCGGGGGCGTGCTGCCGCCGAGCCCGCGCGAGCCGCTGCTCCAGGACGTCGTCCTCCGCGACGTTCACGTGCAGGTGGCCGCCCGCGCGCAGCCAGCGGCCGGCTGGCGAACGGTGTTCGGGGGCACCGACGCCCCGCTGCTCCTGGTGCACGAGGGCGAGCCCCGTATGGCCGAGTTCACATTCGACCTCCATCACTCGGACCTGCCGCTGCGATCGGCCTTTCCGATCCTGGTCCAGAACCTGCTCGGCTACCTGCTGCCGGGCGGGTTTGAGAACCAGGCCTTCGCCCTCGGCCAGCCGGTGCCGATCGCGACCGAGCCGGGCGCCATCGAGGTGGACGTGACCACGCCCGACGGGCGCGTCGACCGCCTCCGGGCACCGGTCCCGAGCTTCACCGACACCGGGCTGCCGGGTGTCTACACGGTGCGGCAGCAGCTGGCCGGAGGCTCGCGGGTGAGCCGCTTCGTGGTCGAGTTCCACAATCCGGCGCTGTCCCGGATCGCGCCCGGGGCCGCCGCCATCTCTCTCGAGGACACCGACGTTCCCCGAGCGCCCGGGCCCCGGGGGATTCTCGAGCTTTGGCCCTGGATCGCCGGCGTGCTGCTGGCGCTGGTGGCCGCCGAATGGCTGCTCTACCTGAGGGGCGGCTGATGCCGGTCGGCGTCAGCTTCCTGCGGCCGTGGCTGCTCCTCCTGCTGCTCCTGGTTCCCCTGCTCTGGCTGGCGTGGCGCCGGTGGCCGCCGCCCCTGGGCCGGTCCCGAAGCCGGCTGGCGCTGGCCCTCCGCATCCTGCTGGTGGCGCTGCTCGTCTTCTCGCTGGCCGGCGCCCGCGTCATGACGCAGCCGCACAAGCGGGCGGTGGTGGCGGTCGTTGACGTTTCCGACAGCCTGCGGGGCTTCGACCAGCAGCGCGAGGAGGCTGTTCGCGAGCTGGTCCATGCCAAGGGCCCCGACGATCTCTTCGGGATCGTCACCTTCGGCCATGACGCCGCCGTCGAGATGCCGCTCACGGCGCAGCCGCAGTTCGACACCTTTCAGACCAAGCCCGATTCTCACTACACCGACGTCGCCGGATCCCTGCGGCTGGCCGCGGGCCTGATCCCCGACGGCTACGCGCGCCAGCTGGTGCTGATCAGCGACGGGCAGCAGAACCTCGGCGACGCGGCGGCGACCATGGCCGCGCTGCGCGCGGAAGGGGTGCGGCTCGACGTTCTGCCGATCGGCGCCGCGCCCAGGGCGGAGGCGATGGTGCTGGGCGTCGACACGCCTCAGCTGCTGCGCGAGGGCCAGACGCTGCCGGTGACGGTGCGCATCCGCTCGCTGGCCGACGCCGGGGCGACGCTCACGCTGGTGGTCGACGAGAAGGAGGTCGCCACCCGCCAGGTCGCGCTGAGCGCCGGCAGTTCCTCGCAATCGTTCGAGGTGCCCGGACTGGGATCCGGCCTGCACCGGATCCGGGTGGACATGCAGGCGGCGCCCGACACCTATGCCGACAACAACGTCGGCACAGCGGCCGTCCGCGTCGTCGGCCGGCCGCTGGTGCTCGTCCTGGAGGGCCAGCCCGACGAGGGCGCCAACCTGCAGCGGGCGCTGGAGGCCTCGGGGATGGGCGTCGATCGGCGCGCCGCCCGCCAGGCGCCGACCGACACCGTCACGCTCGGCCGCTACGACGCCACCGTGGTGGTCGACGCCCCGGCGGACGCCTTTCCGGGTGGCGCCCTGAGCGCGCTGGCCGCTTCCGTGAAGGAGCTCGGACACGGCCTGGTCGCGGTCGGCGGGCCGACCTCCTATGGACCCGGAGGCTGGCAGGGCACCCCGCTCGAGGATGCGCTGCCGGTCGCCATGGACCTGCCCAACCGCAAGGAGAAGCCAAAGGTGGCGGTGGTGCTGGTGATGGAGACGATGGAGGACCCGCGCGCCGACCAGGTGGCGCTGGGAGCGGCCGAGGCGGTCATCGACAAGCTCGGCCCGGATGACCAGGTGGGGGTCACCGACGGCCACACGGGATGGGTGGTGCCGCTCCAGCCGGTGGCGGACAAGAAGGCGATCGACGCGCAGCTGGCCAAGGCGCAGCTTGGCGACCCGCCCTCGTACGGCGGCGAGATCCGGCTTGCCGGCGACGCCTTGCTCAAGGCTTCGGCGGAGCTGAAGCACATCGTGCTCCTGGGAGACGGGGATGCCGACCCGACGGCCGCGGCCGCGCAGATCAAGCCGATGGTTGAGGACCTCAAGTCGAAGGCCATCACCACCTCGACGGTCGCCATCGACGTCCACTCCTCGGCCCCCGACATGGCCTACATGCAGGACATCGCGACCTGGGGGGGCGGCCGCTTCTACCAGTCCAACAGCCCCTCGCAGGTCCCCGACCTGTTCCTCAAGGAGACCCAGACCTCGCTCCGGCCCTGGTTCGAGCAGACGGCCTTCTTTCCGCGGGTGACGGCGGGTGGGAACCTGCTCGAGGGCGTGCCGCTGGACGCCTTCCCGTCCCTGGGCGGCTACGTCGTCTCGACACCCAAGCCGGCCTCCGAGGTCTACCTGCAGTCGACCAAGCAGGACCCGGTGCTGGCCTCGTGGTCGTATGGACTCGGGCGCTCGGTGGCCTGGACCTCCGACTCGGCCGGCGTCTGGACCGGCGACTTTCTGCGCTCCCCGGTGTCGGCCGCCCTCTTCGGGCGCATGACACTCTGGTCGCTCCCGGCGGCGCTCTCGGACAAGCTGACGGTGGCCTCGACGCCATCGGGCGACGGCTTTGACCTGACCGTCACCGGTCCCGCCGACGCCGGCGGGGGCGCGGTCACGGTGGGGGTGCTATCGCCCACCCTGCAGGCCTCCTCGACATCACTGGTCGGAGTCGGGCCCGGCAAGTGGCAGGGCCACGTATCGGGGTCTGACGTCGGCACCTACCTGGTGCACGCCGCCCTCACGCGGGGTGGTGCTCTGATCGCCGGCACCGATGCCGCGGTCGCCGTCGCCTACTCCCCCGAGTACCTGACGCTCGGGCGCGACGACGGCCTTCTCCGCCAGCTGGCAAAGGAGGGCTCCGGAGTGATGCTGGCCTCGGCTGGCCTTGCCTTCAGGCAGCCGGTGCTGGCGGTGCCGATCGCCACCGAGGTCTTCTGGATCCTGCTCGCGCTCTTCGCGCTGCTCTGGCCGATCGACATCGCGATCCGGCGCCTGGTGCTGGCGCCGCGCCAGCTGGCGGGCCTGGTCCGCGAGATGGCGGCCCTGCGCCGGCCATCCGAGGTGGAGGTCGCGGTGCCCGCCGAGCTGGCCAGGCTCCGGCGGCGCGTGGCCGCGACGAGGCGGCGGAGGATGCCGGAGCCGGCCCCAACGCCGGCGCCGGCCGCGGAGGAGAGTTCGGGCACCGGGGCCGGCGAGCCGCCGGCCGTGCCGCGGGCGGCGGGCGGCGAGGAGGAAGAGGCATCGCTGTCGGCGCGATTGTTGGATGCTAGAAAGCGACGTGGACGCTCCTGACTTCTCACTGCCGGCAAATGACGGCTCGACCTGGCGGCTGACCGAAGCGCTGGCGCAAGGGCCGGTGCTGCTGATCTTCTACCGCGGCGACTGGTGACCCTACTGCAACGGGCAGTTGGCCTCGTACGCACGCCAGTGGGATCGCTTCACCGCCGCCCGGCTCCCGGTGGCGGCGATCTCGGTCGACTCGGTCGAGCAGAACCAGGCGATGGTGGACAAGCTGCTCCTGCCCTTCCCGGTGCTCTCCGATCCCTCGGGTGAGGTGATCAAGGCGTACGGGGTGTGGAACCCGGGCGAGGGAGGGATCGCCAAGCCGTCGCTCTTCCTGGTGGGCCGTGAGGGCTCGATCGTCTGGTCGTACGTGGGCGAGGACTTCGCCGACCGGCCGGGGGATGCGGCGCTCTTCGGCTCGGCGGAGGGCCTGTAGCCATGCCGCGCGGTGGGCAGCCGATGGCCCTCGAGTCGCTGGCGCCCTACTTCCGCGGCGCTCGCTATGCGCTGCTGGCGATCAAGCGGAGGCACGGAGAGGGCGCGGCCGACCTGGTGGCGGACATCGACCGCTATGTCGAGATGGTCGATCACTACTCGGAGGCGGCGGTCGCCACTTTCAAGCTGAAACGCGACCGTTCCGCATCTTGAGGTGTGCATTAACAGTTGACAGTCGAACGTTCGTTCGGTAACCTGTTTATGTGCTTCCCGATCCGGATCGCGAGCTCGCCGACGAGCTGATCGAGCGCCGCCGGCGCCTCGACCAAGAGGAGCTCGAGTGGTCGTGCATGGCGGCTGCCTTCGCGGCCACCCAGGAGTGGAAGCGCGACGGCTCCTTCTCCGCGATCGACTGGCTCTGCCACAACTGCGCGCTCACGGCGCCCGCCGCCGCCAGCCGCCTCTGCGTCGGGCGGCAGGCGCCCCACCTGCAGGCCAGCATCGAGGCCCTGAGGGGGAGTCGCATCGGGTTCGGCCACCTGGTCAAGCTGGCCCGGCTCAGGGAGGCGGTCGGTCCGGCCTTCGACGAGCCGGCGCTGCTCACGCAGGCCGAGGAGGCGTCGGTCGGGCGTTTCCACTACATTTGCCAGCAGGCCCGCCACCAGGCCGATGCGGCCGCGGTGGCGGCCGAGCAGGCCGACGAGGCGGCACGGCGCTGGCTTGAGCTGCTGAGGCACGAAGACGGCGTGGTCTCGGTCCGAGGGGTTCTCGACTCCGAGGGGGGCGCGGTCGTGCAGGGTGCGCTCGAGTCGCTGGGGCGCCCGTCGGGCAAGGGCGATACCCGCGAGCACGCCCGGCGGCTGGCCGACGGCCTGGTGGAGCTGGCGGCCGGTGCGCAGCCGCCGCGGCTCAACGTGACCGTCTCGCTCGACACGCTGCTAGGGCGCCCCGGGGCGCCCGGCGGAACCATGGACTTCGCGCCGCCGCTCTCGGCGGCCACCATCGAGCGCTACGCGTGCGACTGCACCCTGACCCGGGTCGTGCTTGACGCCGACTCGGTGGTGATCGACGTCGGCCGCGGGCGGCGCCTGGTGAGCGGTCCCATGCGGCGGGCCCTCGACGCCCGCGACGGCGGCTGCGTGTGGCCAGGCTGCGAGCGTCCCGCCAGGTGGTGCGAACCGCACCACAAGGTGCCGTGGGCGGCCGGCGGAGGCACCTCGGTCGCCGACTCGGCACTGCTCTG
>CAYLIP010000038.1:0-5197 GCA_964383855.1 uncultured Actinomycetes bacterium
GCCCCGGCGGGATTCGAACCCGCGATCTCAGCCTCGCCGGGCGCGCGCAGGGCGCATCAGACAAGCTCGCCCTCTCAAGGCTGAGTTTGGTAGCCCCGGCGGGATTCGAACCCGCGATCTCAGCCTTGAGAGGGCTGCGTCCTAGTCCACTAGACGACGGGGCCACATCGGCCTGGTGGGCGGCGCTGGTTTCGAACCAGCGACCTCTTGCGTGTGAAGCAAGCGCTCTCCCGCTGAGCTAGCCGCCCTCGCCCGCCCATTCTACCCACCCACAGCCTCCCACCTCGGGCCCCGCCGAGGCGGTTCACGCGAGGCCGGAGCATGTTGACACCCGCGCTGGCGGACGCACAGAATGCACTCGCCCGAGACCCGGGTAGGAGTTTTCCGCCTGTCGTCGGCGCACTCTCGCCCCGGCTCGCCGGGAAGAGGGCGGCAGGCACTAAAGGACAGCGAGGAGGCAAATTGCAGCTGCCGCACTACAGATTGTCTTTGGCCAGGTGGCTGGCCATGGGCACGGTCATAGCCACAGCGGCGATCGCGTGCGCTCCCAACGGAGCCAGTTCGGCCGGGCAGGAGGCTCCCGCGAGCCAGCAGATCCTGCGGGTCAACACCGGGACCGAGCCCAACAGCTACGACCCCGGCCAGCAGACCTACACCTACGAGGCGGCCGTCGGCCGCAGCGTCTTCGAGCCCCTGCTGAGGCCGAAGGCAGATCTCAGCGACGTCGAGGGAGCCGCAGCTTCCAGCTACGACGTCTCCTCCGACGGTCTCACCTACACCTTCCACCTGCGCAACGGCGCCAAGTGGAGCGACGGCAAGCCGGTCACCGCCAAGGACTTCGTCTACGGCTGGAAGCGGCTGCTCAACCCGGCCCTGGCGGCGGGCTACGCCGATCCCTTCTTCGACGGCACCGTGGCCGGCGGGCAGGACTACGGCAACGTCGACGTCAAGAACCAGGCCGCGGTCGACTCCTTCGTGAGCAAGCTGGGCCTCTCGGCCCCCAACGACAACACGTTCGTCGTCAAGCTCCAGCAGAAGGCCGCCTACTTCAAGTGGATCGCCTCCCTCTGGGTGGGTGCTCCCATTCGCCAGGACATCGTCGAGAAGGCCGCCGGCGGCACGGTGCCGTCCACGGACACCACCAAGGCCGGCGCCTGGGCCAACTCGGCCGACACGATCATCGGCAACGGCGCCTTCAAGATCTCGGAGATCGTGGCCAAGGACCACGTCACCATCGTGCCGACCTCGACCTACTGGGGCGGCCCCGCCAAGCTTCAGAAGGTCACCTACTACTTCATCGCTGACGGCAACACAGCCTTTGCCAAGTACCGCACCGGCGACCTCGACATCCAGGGCGTCCCGGTGGCCGATGTCACCGTGGTGCGCGGGGACCCCAAGCTGAGCAAGCAGGCCAAGCTCCTGCCCCAGCTGAGCACCTTCTGGATGGCCTTCAACACCAAGACCAAGCCCTTCGACAACGCCGACGTGCGGATGGCTTTCGCCAAAGCCGTCGACCGCGACAAGCTGGCCAACGACGTCCTGCACGGGACCGTCAAGGCGTTCCAGGGCTTCATCCCCAAGGGCATGAACGGCTACGACGAGTCGGACAAGGCCCAGAGCTATGATCCGGCGGCCGCCAAGCAGCTGCTGCAGAAGGCCGGGGTCACCGCGGCTCAGCTCAACCAGTTCAAGCTGCTGACCCGCAACAGCACCGGTAGCAAGACGACCAACCAGTTCATCATCGACCAGTGGAACACCAACCTCGGGCTCAACATGCAGCTCGACGTGGTCGACAGCAAGACCGTCACCAGCCGCATTCGCAAGGGCCAGTTCGACATCTACGGCCCCGATGGCTGGGGCGCTGACTACCCGGACCAGCAGGACTGGTTCGACATCTTCACGACCGGCTCCTGCCACAGCCTCAACTGGGGCTGCCCCACCCTCCAAGGCTACGACGCTCTGGTCCAGAAGGCCGACACCGAGTCGGACAACGGGGCCCGGCAGAAGGACTACTCCACCGCGCAGAAGCAGCTCGTGGACCAGGCCGCGGTTGCCTTCCTCTACCAGAACTACGAGTACGACCTGATCCAGCCCTACGTCGCCGGTCTGACGATCACCCCGATCGACGACCAGCACTTCCCTGGAATCTTCCACCTCCACGACGTCTACATCACCAAGCACTAGGACTCCATGGCAGTAATCACGGGAGGGCGTCCCCGCCGGGGCGCCCTCCTGTTCACCTTCTTCTCGCCGAGCTCGCGCGCCGGCAGCCTCGTCCTCTACGTCCTGCGCCGGATCCTGTGGATGGTCCCGGTGGTGCTCTTCGTGATCCTGATCACGTTCCTGCTCATGCACCTGGCGCCGGGCAGCCCGTGGGACAAGGCCGGCGGCCGCCAGCTCTCTTCAGCCGTGGTCGAGAACCTGAACGCCAAGTACGGCCTCGACAAGCCTGAGTGGCAGCAGTTCCTGATCTACATCTGGAACGCGGCCCATTTCGACTTCGGGCTCTCCTACCAGTACGAGGGCAAGACCGTGAGCAGCCTGATCCTCGCCGGCTGGCCGTTCACGGCCACGCTGGGCGTGCTGGCGTTCCTCCTCATCGTCCCGATCGGCATCGGGCTCGGCGTGATGGCCGCCCTCCGCCAGAACACGCGCGTCGACTACATCACGATGGGCTTTGCCACCTTCGGCGCCTCATTCCCCAACTTCGTGGTCGGGATGCTGATGATCATCGTGTTCGGCGTCTTCGCCTACAACGCGACGGGGGGCGACTACTCACTCCCGGTGACCGGCTTCGGGTTTGACCAGCACCTGATCATGCCCGTGCTCACGCTCGCGCTCCTCCCCATCGCCTACATCGCGCGCCTCACTCGCGCCAGCACCCTCGACACCCTGCGCCAGGAGTACGTCCGCACCGCCTGGGCCAAGGGGCTGACCGAGCGGATGGTGGTAATCCGCCACATCCTGAAGAACTCCCTGATCCCCGTGGTCACGGCGCTGGGCCCCACCTTCGCCTTCCTGATCACCGGTTCGGTGATCGTGGAGGAGGTCTTTGCCATCCCCGGCATCGGGCGCGCCTTCGTGACGGCGGTCGAGTCGCGCGACTATCCCATGATCCTCGGCACCACGATCCTCTTTTCACTGGTGGTCGCGATCGCCAATCTCGTGGTCGACGTGGCCTACGTCTTCATCGACCCCCGGGTGCGGCTCAGCTGATGGCAGCCACCGCCGAGGTCCTGGAGGCCGACTGGGACGTTCCCGAGCAGACCGGGCTCTGGAGCGACGCCTGGCAGCGCTTTCGCCGCAACCGGCTGGCCATCATCGGCCTCGCGTTCGTCCTTCTGCTGATCGTCGACGCGCTGGGATCGCCGCTGCTGGCCCATTTCGGCATCATCCCCGACCCGATCAAGCAGGACACCTCTCACATCGAGGTCGGTCCGGGCTTTCCCGGCCACCTCCTGGGCTCCGACGAGCTGGGCCGCGACACGCTGAGCCGGCTCATGTACGGAGCCCGGATCTCCCTCACGATCGGCATCCTGGTCCAGGGCATCATCCTGGTCGTCGGGGGGACGATCGGGCTCGTCGCCGGCTATTCCGGCGGCCGGGTCGACAACCTGCTGATGCGCTTCACCGACGTCTGGTACGCCTTCCCCGACCTGATCTTCGTGCTCGTCCTGGTCTCGGTCTTCGGGCCCAGCCTGCTCTCGATCTTCGGCGCCATCGGGCTGGTGAACTGGGTCGGCCTGGCCCGCCTGGTCCGGGGACAGGTGCTGTCGATCAAAGAGAAGGAGTACATCGAGGCGGCCCGGGCCGCCGGCTCCTCGCCGGCCACCATCGTCACGCGGCACCTGGTGCCCAATTCGCTCGGACCGGTGATCGTCGCGCTCACCTTCGGCATCCCGCAGGCGATCTTCACCGAGGCCGTGCTCTCCTTCCTGGGCGTGGGCATCCAGCCGCCGACGCCGACCTGGGGCCAGATGGTCTTCGACGGCTACCAGGCGATCTACGCCAATCCGACCTCGGTCCTCTTCCCCGCGCTCGCCATCGGCCTCACCCTGCTCGCTTTCACGTTCATCGGCGACGGTCTGCGCGACGCGCTCGACCCGCGGATGAGGCGTTAGGGGTATCCGCCGTGTCTGACCCGCTTCTCCAGATCGAGGACCTGCACACGCAGTTCTTCACGTCGCGTGGCGTGGTCCACGCCGTGGACGGGGCCAGCCTCAGCATCCGCGAGGGTGAGACGCTGGGCGTGGTCGGCGAGTCCGGCTGCGGCAAGACGATGACCGCGCTCTCCGTGCTCCGCCTGGTGCCGGAACCGGGGCGGATCACGGGCGGCCGGATCCTCTACCGCGGCCGCGACGTCACCAGGATGACCGACGAGGAGATCCGGGACTTCCGCGGCAACGACGTCTCGATGATCTTCCAGGACCCGATGACCTCGCTCAACCCGGTGACCAGGGTCGGGAGCCAGATCGAGGAGGCGATGACCGCGCACGAGCGCTTCGAGCGGAATGAGGCCGCGCAGCGCGTGATCTCGCTGCTCAAGCAGGTGCGCGTGCCTTCCGCCGAGCGCCGCATCAACGACTATCCGCACCAGTTCTCGGGCGGGATGCGCCAGCGGGCGATGATCGCCATGGGGCTGGCCAACGAGCCGGCACTCCTGATCGCAGACGAGCCCACCACCGCCCTCGACGTCACCGTCCAGGCCCAGATCATCGAGCTGCTGCGTGCTCTCAACCGCGAGCTGGGCGCCGCCATCATGCTGATCACCCACAACATGGCGCTCGTCGCCAGCCTATGCACCCGGATCGTCGTCATGTACGCGGGCCGGGTGGTCGAGGAGGGCCCGATCGAGCAGATCTTCGAGAGCCCCCAGCACCCCTACACCTGGTCGCTGCTGCGCTCGGTCCCCCGCATCGACGAGAGCCGGCGCGGGCGCCTGGTCAGCATCAAGGGCCTCCCGCCTGATCTCTCCAACCCGCCGCCTGGCTGCAAGTTCCATCCTCGCTGCGCCTTTCGCGAGGACCGCTGCCTGCACGAGGAGCCGCCGCTTGGTGAGGTCGCGGCCGGGCAGAACGCGCGCTGCTGGGTCCTGATGCGCAACGTGCCGGCCGAGGCCCGGGACGAGCTGAAGGAGGCCCAGATCTCGCTGGAGGCGGCCGAGAAGATCAAGCAGGAAGACCTCAGCGGTGCCGAT
>CAYLIP010000038.1:5297-25941 GCA_964383855.1 uncultured Actinomycetes bacterium
AGCGGTGCCGATGGCTGAGCCGGCGGCGCAGACGCGCCCGGAGACCGAGGAGTCGATCCTTCGCCTCGAGAACGTGACCAAGCACTTCCCGCTCGGCGGCATCGGCGGCGAGGTGGTGCGCGCGGTCGACGGCGTCGACCTCGAGGTCCGGCGGGGCGAGACACTGGGCCTGGTCGGCGAGTCGGGCTGCGGCAAGTCGACGGTTGCCCGCCTGATCACCGCCCTCCACCCGGTCACCGCGGGCCGGGTGCTCTTCGAGGGCAAGGACCTCAGCAAGATGTCGGGGCGCCAGCTGCGAGCCGTCCGGCGCCAGCTTCAGATCATCTTCCAGGACCCGTTCGCCTCCCTGGACCCGCGCATGACGGTTGGCGACATCATCGCCGAGCCGCTGCGCAACTTCCACCTCGCCCGCGGCCGCCAGCTCAACAACCGCATCCAGGAGCTGCTGCGCCTGGTCGGCCTCAATCCCAACTTCACCAACCGCTATCCGCACGAGTTCTCAGGGGGCCAGCGCCAGCGCATCGGCATCGCCCGGGCGCTTGCCGTCAACCCATCGCTGATCGTGTGCGACGAGCCGGTGTCGGCGCTCGACGTCTCGATTGCGGCGCAGATCATCAACCTGCTCCAGGACCTGCAGCGCGAATTCCAGCTCACCTACGTCTTCATCGCGCACGACCTCGCCGTCGTCCGCCACCTGTCGGACCGGGTGGCGGTGATGTACCTGGGCAAGGTGGTCGAGGTGGCCGACCGCAACGACATCTACGACCGGCCGCAGCACCCGTACACGCAGGCGCTGCTGAGCTCGATCCCGATTCCCGACCCGCGCAAGGAGAGGGAGCGCCAGCCCATCCCGCTCAAGGGTGAAATCCCCTCGCCCGTCAATCCGCCCAGCGGCTGCCGCTTCCACACCCGCTGCCCGATTGCCCAGGTGCCGGATCCCTGCGCCTCCGAGGAGCCCGGGCTCGTGAGCCATGGGCAGCCCAACCAGGTGGCCGCCTGCCATTTCGCCGGGCAGCCGATCGCCGGGCGCGCCACGACCGCGGTCTAGCGGAACCGGCGGGGGCGCCGAGCCGCTCCCTTGACTTTCGACCGGCCCGCGGAAACACTTGCAAGCGGAGTAGGTGGGCCAGCAGGTGGCCCGGCTTTCCCGCCGGCGCACTCTCGCCCCGACGCGACCGGCATCAGCCGGGCCGCAGCGCCGGGAAGAGGGCGGGAAGCACGCGTTCAGCTTGAACGCACCCAGGACAAGGGGGAAAACCATTGAATCGACTCGGATGGAGGGTTCTGGCCACCGGCGTGGCGGCCCTGTTCGTCACCCTCGGCTGCGGCAACTCCGGCGGAGGCGGGGGCGAGCTGGCGGCCGATCAGACTCTGCGCTACCCGATGAACAACGACGTCGAGTATCTCGACCCCGGGCAGGTGGAATTCGGTACTGACATCACGTTCACCAACGAGATGTTCAGCGGCCTCTACAAGGTCGACAACTCCGGGAAGGAGGTCAACGACATCGCCACCGGGCCGCCGGACGTCTCCTCCGACGGCAAGACCTACACCTTCAAGCTCCGGCATGACGCCAAGTTCTGGAACGGCGACCCGATCACCGCAAAGGACTTCGTCTACAGCTGGAACCGGCTGGCCTACCTGAACGGCGCCTACGCCTCCTGCGCCGACCCCATCGTGGGCTCCCAGGACGTGGAGAACCAGAAGGCCAAGACGATGACCGGCCTGACCGCGCCCGATGACTACACAATCAAGGCGCAGCTCAGCGACACCGCCGGCTACTGGCTGACCGAGGTCGGCCTCTGGTGCATGCAGGTCGTCGACCAGAAGGTGATCGGCGACTACACGGACGCCAGCAACAAGAAGAACGACGATTGGTGGAAGGATCCGTCGACCGCCGTCGGTAGCGGCCCCTTCAAGATGACCCAGCGAACGCCCAAGGCGTCGCTGGCCTTCGAGGCGGTTCCCAACTGGTGGGGCGGCTCGACCGGGGCCATCAAGAAGGTCGAGGTCACGATCGGCGAGGACGCCGTCTCGGCGATCAAGAAGTTCGAGTCGGGCGGGTATGACGTGGTCGGTCCGTCCAACTACGTGGCGGCCCCGGACGACGTCATCCGCTACAAGAACGACGCCACCAAGAAGAAGCTGCTCACGCTCTACCCGGCCGCCCGGACGACGTGGATCTCGTTCAACATGACCAAGGGCCCCTTCCAGAGCAAGGCGGGCGGCGTGACGCCCGGCTCGCCCACCAACGGACCGGGGGTCGACGACCAGGGCAAGGCGGGCCGCCACGCGCTCTCGATCGCCATCAACCGCGATCAATTGGTCGACGTGGCCTGCGCCCAGGGGGCGCTCTGCGCCAAGGCGACCGGCGGCTGGATCTCCAAGGGCCTGAAGGGCTACCTCGGGGACAACAGCGATCCCAACGTCAAATTCGACGCCGCGGCGGCCAAGGCCGAGTACGCCAAGTGGGATCCCGACAAGAGCAAGGCCGCCCAGATGAAGTACACGTACAACTCCGGCAGCGCCGTCTCCAAGGCGGTCGCCGAGAACCTGCAGTCGCAGTGGAAGGCCAACCTCGGGATCGACGTCCAGCTCCAGGGCGTGGACAAGAACACCATGAGCAGCCTGCGCAAGGGCCTGACTCAGTGGGTCATGGGCTACGGCTCCTGGGGCGCCGACTACGACCACCCGCAGGACTGGTTCGACAACATGCTGGTCTGCAGCCAGGCCAAGGTCGGCCGCGGCAGCCAGGGTTCGGGGTACTGCAACCCGGCCCTCGACCAGCTCGTCACCAAGGCCGACGCCAAGCAGCTCGAGCCGGCACTGCCCGATTACCAGCAGGCGGGCAAGATGCTGAACGACGACATGGTCGTCGCCAACCTCTACTACGGCGTCGTGCCCTACTTCGTCCAGAAGTACGTCTCCGGCGCCGGCTACACGAGCCTCTTCGACTACCGCTGGGAAGGAATCAAGATCCTCAAGCACTAGAGCTTTGAGTCAGCGACAAGGGCCCGGCCAAGCGGCCGGGCCCTTTCTCAATGGTCCTCTAGGATTGTTCGTCAGATGACGCGCGGAACACTGACCTACATCGCCCAGCGCCTCGTGGTCATCACCCTCACCGCTGTCATCGTCTCCTCGATCGTCTTCATCGGCGTGCACCAGCTGCCGGGGGACGCCTTCCTCAACGAGAAGCGCAACGATCCGCGATCGGAGGCGGCCCTCCTGCACCGCTTCCACCTCGATCTGCCCTGGCCTCAGCAGTACGCGCTCTGGATCGGGGGGGCCGTCCACGGCGACCTCGGTGAGTCCCTCGCCAACCCGGGCGAGAAGATCACGCCCCTGCTGCTGGGGGAGGCCAAGAACAGCATCACCCTGGGTCTCTGCGCGATCCTCTTCACGGTCCTGGTCGGGATCACGCTGGGCACGATCGCGGCCGTCAACCAGAACAGCTGGATCGACTACGTGGCCATGTCGGGGGCGGTCGTCGGCTACAGCATGCCCAGCTTCGTCAGCGCCAGCCTGCTCATCCTGCTCACGGTGACCGGCTTCTACAAGTGGACCGGCGGCAACTTCTACGAAAACATCGGATGGGGACTGCCCGAGCAGATACCGGTGCCCGCGATCGCCCTGGGACTGCTCCCGGCGGCCCAGATCGCCCGGCTAACCCGGGCCAGCATGCTGGACGTGATCCGGCAGGACTACATCCGCACCGCCTGGGCCAAGGGCCTCTCCGGCCGGATCGTGGTCGTCCGGCACGCGCTCCGCAACGCCCTGATCCCGGTGGTGACGATTCTCGGTCCGCTGACCACGGCGGTGATCACCGGCTCAGTGGTGATCGAGGCGATCTTCGGCATCCCCGGCCTGGGCAAGGAGTTCGTGACCAGCATCATCAACCGGGACTACAACATCGTCATCGGCGTCTTCACCTTCTATGCCGCCCTGGTCGGGCTGGCCAACCTGATCGTCGACCTCGTCTACCCGGTGCTCGACCCGAGAATCCGCTACTGATGGCATCCACGATCCACGCCACCGAACCGCAGGACTTCGTGGCTGTCGACACCTACGAAGTCGGGGAGCAGGTTTCGCTCTGGTCGGACGCGTGGCGCCGGCTGCGCCGCAACCGCCTTGCCCTGGCCGGGCTGGTCTTCGTCCTGCTGCTGGTCGCGGTCGCCATTCTCCAGCGCTTCTGGACCCCCTACCCGGTCTGGCGGCAGGCCATCGGGCCCACCTACCAGGGACCGACGATCGCCCACCCGTTCGGCCTCGACAACGCCGGCCGCGACATTCTGAGCCGGGTCATGGGCGGCGCCTCGATCGCGGTCGAGGTGGGCGTGGGGACGGCGGTCCTCAGCTCGTCGGTGGGAATCGTCCTCGGGCTGCTCGCCGGCTTCTACCGGGGCTGGGTCGACACCGTGATCTCGCTCCTGATCAACGTGTGGTACGGCATTCCGGACCTCCTGGTGGCCATGATCTTCGTCGTCATCGTGGGCCGGGGCAGCCTCCAGAACATCATCCTGGCGATCTCGATCACGTCCTGGCTGGGCATGGCGCGGCTGGTCCGCGGCCAGACCCTGAGCATCCGCGAGCGCGAGTTCATCGAGGCGGCCCGCTCGATCGGCACGCGCGACAGGGCGATCCTCCTGCGGCACATCCTGCCCAACGCGCTCGGTCCGATCATCGTCCAGGCCACATTCCTGGTCCCGGCCGCGATCATCTTCGAGGCCTTCCTCTCCTTCCTCGGGCTGGGCATCCAGCCCCCCAACCCGTCCTGGGGCGCCATGACCTCGGACGGCTTCCGGGCGCTTCAGATCGCTCCCCACATCAGCCTGATCCCGGCGGCGGCGATCAGCCTGACCGTGATGGCCTTCAACTTCCTCGGCGACGGCCTGCGCGATGCCCTCGACCCGAGGATGCGACGCTAGTGCGCGGGCTCAGAGGCAGCCTTCCACCCCGTTCGGTGTCCGCGGGGGTGCACTAGGTGCCGCTCCTCACGGTCGACAACCTGCAGACCCGATTCTTCACCTCGGGCGGGGTGGTGAACGCGGTCGACGGGGTGAGCTTCGAGGTCAGCCGCGGCGAGACGGTCGGCATCGTCGGCGAGTCGGGCTGCGGGAAGTCGGTGACGGCCCTCTCGATCCTGCGCCTGGTACCCGAGCCCGGCCGCGTGACCGGGGGCAAGGTCATCTTCGACGGCCGGGACGTGACCGCCATGAGCGAGCAGCAGCTGCGGGAATTCCGTGGCAGCGACGTGGCCATGATCTTCCAGGACCCGATGACCTCGCTCAACCCCGTCCTCCAGGTCGGGTTTCAGATCCGCGAGGCGATGGCGGCCCACGAACGCTTCGACAAGCGACAGTCGGAGGAGCGGATCGTGCCCCTCCTGAAGCAGGTGCGCATCCCCGGCGCGGAGGAGCGATCGAAGGACTATCCGCACCAGTTCTCGGGCGGCATGCGGCAGCGCGCGATGATCGCCATGGGTCTTTCCAACGAGCCCTCGCTGCTGATCGCCGACGAGCCGACCACGGCGCTCGACGTGACCGTCCAGGCCCAGATCATCGAGCTGCTGCGCGACCTCAACCGGGAGATGGGGACCGCGATCATCCTGATCACGCACAACCTGGCCGTGGTGGCCAGCCTCTGCACCCGCGTCGTGGTGATGTACGCGGGGCGGATCGTGGAGCAGGGGCCCACGCGCGAGATCTTCAAGAACCCGCAGCACCCGTACACGTGGTCGCTCCTGCAGTCCATCCCCCGCATCGACCAGAGCGGCCACGAGAAGCTGCTCACGATCGCAGGCCTTCCGCCCGACCTCACCAACCCCCCGCCCGGCTGCAAGTTCCACCCACGCTGCCGGTTCCGCGTCGACCGCTGCCTCCACGATCCCGAGCCGCCCCTCGAAGAGGTGGGGACAGCGCAGCGGACGCGATGCTGGGTGCTGATGAAGAACGCCATCGCGGGCGGCGAGGGCGTTCGCTGATGACCGGGCCGCAGCCGGCCGCCGGCCGCTCGCCGGCGACGAGGGAGATGGCGCTGGTGCGCGTGGAGGACGTTGTCAAGCACTTCCCCATCGGCACCGGCCTCTTCGGCGCGCAGTCGGTGCGAGCGGTGGACGGGGTCTCCTTCGAGGTCGTCGCGGGCGAGACCCTGGGGCTGGTGGGGGAATCGGGATGCGGCAAATCGACCCTGGGAAGGGTGATCGCTCAGCTGCAGCCGGCCACGGCCGGCCACATCTATTTCAAGGACGAGGACCTGATCCCGATGCGAGGGGAGTCGCTGCGCCGGATGCGGCAGCAGATGCAGATGATCTTCCAGGATCCCTACGCCTCGCTGAATCCGCGCATGACCGTCGGCGACATCGTGGGCGAGCCGCTTGGCAACTTCGGGATCGCCCGGGGCAAGGAGCGCGAGAAGCGGGTCCGCGAGGTGATGAGGATCTGCGGCCTCAACCCCAACTTCATCAGCCGCTACCCGCACGAGTTCTCCGGTGGGCAGCGCCAGCGCATCGGGATCGCGCGCGCCCTCATCCTCAACCCCACCTTCATCGTGGCCGACGAGCCGATCAGCGCTCTCGACGTGTCCATCCAGGCCCAGATCGTCAACCTGCTCGAGGAGCTGCAGGACCAGTTCCAGCTGACCTATCTCTTCATCGCGCACGACCTCTCCGTGGTTCGCCACATATCCGACCGCGTGGCCGTCATGTACCTCGGCAAGATCGTCGAAATCGCCGACTCCAAGGAGATCTACCGCAACCCCCTCCACCCCTACACCAAGGCGCTGCTGAGCTCGATTCCGATCCCCGACCCCGATCTCGAATCGGAGCGCCAGCCGATACTTCTAAAGGGCGAGATTCCCTCGCCGGTCAATCCTCCCTCCGGCTGCCGCTTCCACACGCGCTGCCCGATCGCCCAGTTCCCGATCTGCTCAGAGCAGGAGCCACCGCTCGAAGAGAAGTTGATCGGGCATCGCGCCGCGTGCCACTTCGCGGGGCAGCTGTAGCGGCTTGCGGTCCGTTCTCCGGGCGTAACCTCGAACTGTGGCTGAGGCGCTTCACGAGCGGCACTGCGTCCCCTGCGAAGGCGGCACCCCGCCTCTCACCGGCCCTGAGATCCAGCCCCTTCTGACCCAGCTCGGCAAGGGCTGGGCGCTGGAGGAAGCGGGGGACCACGAGCAGCTGTGGCGGGAGTTTCGGACCAAGGACTTTCGCTCGGCCGTCGAGCTTGTGGACGCCGTCACCCCGATCGCCGATGCGGAGGGCCACCATCCCGACCTCCTGGTCGGCTGGGGCCGGGTGCGCGTGATGCTCTGGACGCACGCCGCCGGCGGCCTGACCGAGAACGATTTCGTCCTCGCCGCGCGCATCCACAAACTCGCCGAGGAGCGTCGCATCCCCTAGCCGGCCCCCGGGTCTTGCTCTTAACCGCTCCTTTTCACCTTCCTCGTCACTTTGCGCCCAGCCCGTCCTAAATTCCGCGGCACTCTGATGGACTGGCCCCAGTTGATCTGCTGGCTCCTGCACAGGACCACCCGGGAGCTCCTGATCCCGGGCATCCTGCCCTGGGGCGTCGATGACGTCGTCTTCTGCTGGCGCTGCGACAAGTACCGGGGCCGCGCCGTCCGCGTATTCCATCCTCACGCCGGTCACGCCTGACGGCCCTCCGCTCCCAGGGGCGGCCGGCAGTTAGTCCCGGAACGACCTTCTTTATAGTGACCATGTCCGGTAACCTGATACCTGTCCATTTCACTCATGGCCAAGGAGGTTCTATGAAGGACAAGTTCGAAGGAAAGGCCGAGGAGCTCAAGGGTCGCCTCACGGGCGACGACAGCGAAAAGGCCAAGGGTCAGGCCCGCCAGAAGGTGGGCGACGTCAAGGACACGGCTCGGGACGTCCGCGAGGACGTTCTCAGCGACAACGACGGAGACGCCTGACCGGCCCCATGGCCGGACCGGCGCGCCGCGGCTGGGCCATCGGCCTGGCCGCGGTCATCGTTTTCGGTGCCTTCTTCGGCTACATGGCCTGGCTGCTGCGCGATCTGCCCGAGCCGGGCCACGACGAGGTGCTGGCCCGCTCCATCGTCGTCTACGACCGGGAAGGCCACCTGCTCGCGGAGCGCAACCCCATGGGTCAGTTCCATGTCGTGCGGACGCTGGGTCAGATGGGCCCGTGGGTGCCCTCGGCGACGCTCGCCGCCGAGGACCGATCCTTCTACTCTCACGGAGCCGTCGATCCCGGCGCTATCGCCCGGGCCGCGGCCTCGGACGTCGCCTCAGGCGGCTTCGTGCAGGGCGGCAGCACCATCACCCAGCAGCTGGTCAAGATCCAGCTCCTGACGCCGCGCAAGACGATCGATCGAAAGCTCCAGGAGGCGGCCCTGGCCTGGGCGCTCGAGCACCGCTACTCGAAGGACCAGGTCCTCGAGATGTACCTCAACCGCGTCTACTACGGGCATGGCGCCTACGGGATCGGCGCCGCCGCCAAGACCTACTTCGGGAGCACCCGGGAGCCTTCCCAGCTGACCGCCGCCCAGGCCGCGTTCCTGGCCGGCCTCATCGAAGCCCCCGCCGGCAACGACCCGCAGCAGCACTTCGAGCGAGCCCGCGCCCGGCAGCTCTACGTCCTCCAGGGGATGGTCAAGATGGGCAAGCTCACGCCGGCAGAGGAGAGGCAGGCGGAGGCGGAGCCGATCCAGCAGGAGCTCCGGATCGACACCTCGTTCATGCGCGAGCCAGCCCCCCACTTCGTCGACTTCGTGGTCTCGCAGCTAGAGCGCCAGTTCGGCGCCGCGTCGGTTCAGCAGGGTGGCTTCCGCGTCTACACGACGCTCGACCCGCACCTGCAAAGCCTGGCCGAAAAGGCGGTCAAGGACGGCGTGGTGGCGATGGCCGGCAAGGGCGTCAACAACGGCGACCTGCTCGCCGTCCGGCCCAACACCGGCGAGATCCTGGCCTGGGTCGGGTCGGCCGACTACAGCAGCGAGCGCATCGGCGGGCAGTACGACGTCGTTACCTCACCCCGTCAGCCAGGGTCGTCGTTCAAGCCCTACGTCTACGCGGCCGCCCTTCGAGACCACGTCATCGCCTCCTGCACCCTGCTCGACGACGCGCCCACCAACTTCAGCGGCTACCGCCCGGTCGACTTCGACAACTCCTACATGGGCCGGATGCCGGCCCAGCGCGCGCTGCTGCTCTCGCGGAACATCCCCGCCGTCCAGGTCGCCAGCAAAGAGGGCATCACGAAGGTCATCGACCTGGCCCATGAGCTGGGGATCAGGAGCCGTCTCGACCCCGCCCTCCCCACCGCCATCGGCGCCAGCGAGGTCACCATGCTGGAGCACGTCCAGGCCTACCAGGCGCTGGCCAACGGCGGTGCCCGAGTCCCCATCACCGGCATGACCCGAGTCATCGACCGGTCCGGCAGCACGGTCTACTCGAGCCGGCCCGGCCGTCCCGAGGTCAGCCAGCAGGTGCTCTCGCCGGCGGAGTCCTACCTGATCGCCGACATCCTCAAGGACTACAGCCGGCAGTGGAGCCTGGGCTGGGGCCGGCGGATGGCGGGCAAGTCGGGAACGACCGGCGGCTCCCAGGTCGGCGTCCATCCCGACGCCTGGATGATGGCGTACAGCCCGGACATAGTGATCGGCGCATGGGCCGGCAACACCGGGCCCAACGGCAAGGGCCAGCCGGTCGCCGCCTTCGGTACCGACGTGGGGTCGACCATCTCGCGCGAGTTCATCAACGGTCTCCCGGCCGGAGAGGCCCACTGGTATGCGCAGCCGGGCGGCCTCGTCAACCGGGGCGGTCAGCTCTTTCTCGCCGGCGCCGAGTCACTAGCCCCGACCTGCGGCCTGGGCAACGCCGGCGAGGGCGGCGGCCACGGCCACGACAAGAAGCAACCGCAGGCGACGCCGTCCGCCTCGCCTCAGGACCAGGAGGGCGACTAGCACCACTAACCTTGGCTACGTGCGCGAACTGGCCGCGGTGTTCCGAAATCGTGGCCTGGTCACGCTGATGCTCGGGCACTTCACCGTCGACAGCTATGTCGGCCTGCTCCCCGTCCTTTACCCGCTTCTGATCCACCGCTTCGCGCTCAACCTCGAGACCGTGGGCCTGGTCAGCCTCGCCTACACGGGCGTGGCCTCGATCTCACAGCCTCTCTTCGGGGTGATCGCCGACCGGTTCGGCACCCGGTTCACCGGCTTCGCGCTGGGCTGGACCGCCTTCACCTTCGCGCTGGTCGGCTTCGCGCCCAGCTTTCCGATGCTGCTCGCGATCGCCGCGCTGTCGGGCCTCGGCTCGGGCGCCTTCCATCCCCTGGGCGCGCTCACGGTGCGCGGCCTGCTCCCGGCCCGAGGAGCCAACATGGCGATGTCGGTCTATGTGACAGGCGGGACGGTGGGCGTTGCCGCCGGCCCCATGATCGGTGTCGTCGTGTTCGGCCTCTTCGGGACCCGTGGCACCGCCAGCCTGCTCGTGCCGGGACTCCTGATCGGCGCCTTTCTGCTCTTTGCCATGCGCCTGCGCTCGGCCCAGCCACGCGGCGGCCGCCGGCCGTCCCTGGCCGCGGTGCCGCTGATTCCGCTGATGGCCACGATCGGGATCATGGCCTCGCGCAGCTGGACGACCACCACGCTCCAGGCCTACACCCCGACCTGGTACCACCAGCTCGGCTATGCGCCCTGGTTCTACGGCCCGCTGGCGACCACTGTCGTCCTCGCCAGCGCCCTCGGGACGGTCGGCACCGGCTCGCTGGCCGACCGCTACGGCCGGCGGTCGCTGATCCTGGCCACCCTGGTGGCGTCGATCCCGGCCGTGGCGCTCTTCGTCGCCTTTCCAGGCGTACAGGGCTTTGCCTGGGCGGTCCTGGTGGGCGCCACCGCCGCCTCCACGGCGCCGCTCACGCTGATGCTGGCCCAGGAGCTGATGGCCGGCCGGGCCGGATTCGCGAGCGGGCTGATCATGGGCCTGGGCTTTGTGACGGGTGCGATCGGCGTGCCGGTCACCGGGGCCGTGGCCGACCATTGGGGGCTCCAGGTCGCGCTCGGGCTGCAGGTCGCGGTGGTGATCGCCACCATCCCGATCGCGCTGCTGCTGCCGACCGAAAGCTACCTGGCCCGGCTGGCCTCGGCCTCGGCCACCGACGCCCACGCAGCAGTCACGGCCGGGGCGGGCGCCCCCGCCGTTCGCTAGGGGGAGGTCGTGTAGCCGGCGATGGCCTGGTAGTTGCAGGTGAAGCGGCTGCCGGGGCGGTCCGAGCGGTCGATCACCACGACCAGCCCGTCGGCGGCCTCCAGGGTGCCGACCACCGTTCCCGTCACCTCACCGCCGTCGTTGAGCCGGAGCGTCGCCTGCTTGCCGCGCAGCTGCCTGAGCTCCTCAGCACTCGGCATGGCCACCAGCATAGGCCCAGGATGAGAGGGATGCCCGCGCGCTCCATACTGTGCGGCTGGACCCACCCCGCGCCGGCGTAGCTCAACCTGGCAGAGCAACGGTTTTGTAAACCGTAGGTTGCAGGTTCGATTCCTGTCGCCGGCTCCAACCCATTCCCGGAAAACCCACGACCGCCCGCTGAAGAATGATGAGAGGCGCCCGCACGCGCGGGCGCCTCTTGGGATTGGGGTTCGGCTTCTAGCCGTCCTGGTCGGGCCGCCAGGGCGGCGCCATCGTCGCGTTGTTGGGCTCCGGCATCTGGCTGCCGGCACCCTTGACGCTCTTCCAGATCGCCTCGTTCAGGACCCGGTTGTCGGGTGCGTCAGCGGCATCGAAGTTCATGGCCGCCGACTCGGCAGCCATGGGCGAGTCCTCGGTGTTGGTGCCGGGCCCGGTTTTCGTGGTCCCACCGCTCGGGCAGACGTCGGACAGGACCGGCGGCACCTTGGCCGTGAAGGGCCGGTTG
The DNA here is from genome assembly GCA_964383855.1 of uncultured Actinomycetes bacterium. Taxonomy (GTDB): domain Bacteria; phylum Chloroflexota; class Dormibacteria; order Dormibacterales; family Dormibacteraceae; genus CAZHAC01. The sequence continues at coordinate 17,191 of CAYLIP010000038.1, forward strand.
TTGGGGTGGTTGGAGAACGCGTTCAGCATCGGCGTGGCGGCGGCGTCGAACTGGGTCAGCGGCCGGAGTCCGGTGATCAGCTCCATGGTGCGCAGCATCGCGACCGTGCTGTACAGGGTCGAGTCGACGCGTCCGGTCTGGGTGTAGGGGCTGATGACCAGCGCCTCGGTGCGGTGGGCGTCCACGTGGTCGGCGCCGTCCTGCGCGTCATCCTCGACGACGAAGATGGCGGTGCTGCTCCAGTACTTGGAATGCGAGACGGTGTCGACGAGCTTGCCCAGGGCGTAGTCGTTGTCGGCGACGTATCGCTGCGGCGTCTGGGCACCGGGCGTGGTGCCCTTGGTGTGGTCGTTGGGGAACCGGACGAACTCGAATGCGGGCAGGTTGTTGCCTGCCTCGAACTGCTTGAACTCGCTCTCCCAGACGGTGTAGCGGTCGGGGCGCGCCAGGGTTTTGGGACCGCAGGGCGAGTCGGCGATGTTGAGGTTGTAGCCCGGGAAGGCCGGCGAGGTCTTGCCCTGGAGGTTCTTCGCGGTCGGCTGCGGCACGCTCGGCGAGGAGCCGAAGACGGTCCAGAACCCGTAGTTGCGGAAGCTGCGCCCGGCGTCGGCAAGGCGGTCCCAGAGGTAGGCGTCATGCGGGGCGCGGTTGGGCGCGGTGGCGTAGTTGCCGCCCTCGAAGTCGTATCCCCGACCGCGATTCACATCCGAGTAGTTGGCCGGCCAGGTGCGCTGCACGTAGCCGTTGGCGTTGGCGGCGGTGGACCAGTTCCAGCCGTCGGCCGAGACCTCGGCGCTGGCGTAGAAGTTGTCGAGGGTCACGAACTGGCGGGCGAGGCGGCGAATGTTGGTAGCGCTCTCGTCGCCGAAGAGGTTGAGGCTCGGGTCGCCGTTGCCCTTACCCAGGCTCCCGAAGACCTGGTCGTAGGTGCGGTTTTCCTTGACCACGTAGATCACGTGCTTGATCGGCGAGGAGTTGCCGACTCGCCGCGGAATCACGGCGCCGCTGCCGATGCCCTCTCCCTGCTCGCCCTGGCCGCCCTCACCCGTGTTCCCCGAGGTGCGCACCTGGTCGCGCTCGTTGAACCCGTTGTTGCGGGCAACCTGCCGGGTGTAGCGCTCCAGGTCGGGCCCGCCGAGCGACCCGACGATGGAGAGGGTGCCGTGCATCATGGAGCCGACGTACTGTTCGGGCGGTCCGTACTGACCCTGCTTGTAGCCCGGGTTGTGGCCGGCGCCGAGGCCCTTGGCGTTGATCACGTAGAGCGTTCGATCGTCGGGCGACAGGCGCACGCCGCTCGGGTACCAGGCGGTCGGGATCATCCCGCGCAAGGACCGGCTGGAGGCGCCGAGGTCGATGACCGCGACGTCGTTGTTGCCGCCGTTGGAGACGTAGAGCGTGCGGCCGTCACCGCTCACCGTGAGGTCGTTCGGGTTGGAGCCGACGGGCGCTCCGGTGTAGGGCGCCAGGTCGTAGGTGCGGCTGACGGCGTTGGTCGAGGTATCGATGACGGAAACCGAGTCGCTGTCGCCGTTGGCGACGTAGACCTCGTGCTTCTCTGGCCTGGGGTTGGTCGCCAGCCCGATCGGGTGCGTGCCCACCTGCAGCTGGCCGGTGAGGGCGCGGGTCGTCGTGCTGATGACGCTGACGCTGTGCTCGCCCCAGTTGCTCACGTAGGCGTTCCTGCCGTCACCCGAGAGAGTCACCCCGTAGGGCTGGCACTGGGGGGTGGTGGCCGGCGGGTACTGGACCGGCTCGGCACCCACCTTGCAGGTGCCCACGGGCACGCTAATCACGGCCGCCGTGGCGAGGTCGATCACGCCCAGCGCGTCGGCCCGGTTCTCGGCCACGTAAAGGGTCGTACCGGTGGCGTTGACGGCCAGCCCGGCGGGAAACCCGGGTACCGGGATGGGCGCGCCCTCGGTCAGGGTGCCGCCCGCGAAGTCATACCGGCGAACCTTGTTGTTGCCGCCGGCCGATGCGTAGGCGTGCTTGCCGTCCGGGCTCCAGGCCAGGCCCACGAAGAGCGCCTGCGGAGCCGTGTAGGCGATGGTCTGCGTGACCTTCGCGCTGGCCGTGTCGACCAGCTTCAGTGACTGTTTCGACTGGCCGTCACTCCCGACCAGGAGCCAGCGGCCGTCAGGGCTCAGGGCCTCGCTGAATGGCCGGTCCGCCCACCATGTGGCATCGGCGAGGTCGACCTGGCGGCCGGCCGGCGTCACCTCCCATCCGTTCGGTGTGATCGAGGTGCCGTTCCCCTGCGGTCCCGCGTGCGATCCGGTCGCCGCGGCGGCCACCGTGATCGCGCCCCCCGCCAGGACCAGCGCGGTTGCGATCGCCCCAATCCGTCTGCGTCTTCGCATGTGCCCTCCTGCCCATTCGGGCAGATAACAACCCCCGCAGCGCACGCCGGCGGCCGGATGCGCCGCACTGCCGTAGCCCATGCTCGGGCGTGGTCCGTAAAGGGAGGGTGAAGGGACCGGGTCGGCAAGGCTATGAGTTGGGAGTCGCGGATCTGGCCGGAACGCCGGTTCGCGGGCGCTCCCCGCTGCTCGGCCCACCGGCGCCTGATCACGTAACGTGGAGCTCGATGTTCCTGATTTCGACGGCGATCACGACCAACAAGATCATTGCCGCGGTGGTCGTGCTGATCATCATCGCGGGCGCCGTCTGGTACTTCATGAGCCGCCGCTCGAGCAGCGTCTAGGCTGCGCTTTCCCCACAAATGTGGGGCGTGCACGATCGACCCGGCCCTTAGGCTGCCATGGCAGAGGACGAGGGCAGAGGTGGAGATGGCGTGGCAGAGCTGACCCAGGCAGGCCGGCGCGTTTGGCCGGTGCTCGAGACCGACAGCGCATCGCGCGCGGACGACGACGCCGGCCGCTGGGTCTCCGTCTACACGCACCTGCTGAGCCTCCTCGACAAGGGCGCCGCCGTGAGCGTCGGCGACCGGGGCGGAAACGACCTGGTCGGGCTTGGCCGCGACGAGGTCTGCGAGAGGCTCGACTTCTGGCGGAGCCGCCTCGACCCCAGTCGACCTAGCCGGTCCGCCGGAACCGCCCCGCCCAAAACCTCCCCTTAACAATTCTTGGCGCGTTCCTGATATCGGCTGATCCCGCGACGCCTCAGGCTCCATCGCGGGGGAGGAGCCGTTCGGCTCACATGAGGTCGATTTGCCACAGGTCCTGAGCCGCGAGTTCGAGCGGGAGAGACGCCGCACCCATCTGGAGGCGGCCACGCTCAACGCGCTCCACGAGCTGGCCATCGCGAGCGGCACCCGCGGCCTGCGCGCGGTCGCGCGGCTTGCGGTCGATCACGCGCGTGCGCTCCTGGGAGTCGAGGCGGCTGTGATCTTCGACTACGACGAGGAGCGCAACCTCCTGCTTCCGGTCGGCGAGACGGAGTCGGCTGCGGCCGAGTCTCCGGTGCTCCCGGGCCAGGGCGCGATCGGCCTGGCGTTCGAGACCTGCGTGCCCGTGATCGTCCCCGACTACACGAACTGGGAGCACGCCCTGCCCGGCTCGGCGGCCCGAGGCATGATCTCGGCGATCGCCGTGCCGCTCATCTCGGGCGACCACCCGATCGGCGTCCTCGGCGCCTGGACGTACTCGCGCCGCGCCTTCACCGCCGAGGACGAGCAGCTCCTGATGCTGTTCGCCGCCCAGGTGGCGCCCGCCATCGAGGCGGGCCGGCTGAACCAGCAACGCCAGAATGCGGCCAGCATCTTCGAGGCCCTGCACCAGATGGCCGTGGCCACCGGAGGCATGCATGATCCGGGCCAGGTGGCGCTCCTCTGCGTCGAGCAGGCGTGCCGGCTGCTGCAGACCGAGAACGCGCTGCTGCTGGGGTGGGACGAAGAGCAAAACCTCCTCCTGCCGCTTGCCGACAACCTGGAAGGAGGCGCTGCCGGATTCCGGCTCCGGCCCGGCCAGGGCGCCGCGGGCATGGCCTTCCGGAGCCGCGGCCCGGTCACCGTCAACGACTACCAGGGGTGGCGCCACGCCTCCCGGACCGGTCTGCGCCGGGGTGTCCGGAGCGTGCTCTGCGTGCCGCTCCTGGTCCGGGACCGTGCCGTGGGCGCGCTCGAGGTGATCTCGCTGGCTCCGCGCGAGTTTGTGCCAAGGGAGCGCGACGTCCTCACGCTGCTCGCCTCCCAGATCGCGCCCGCCCTCGAGGCCGCCCGCCTGATCGAGACCAGCGCCGCCCAGGTGCGTGAGCTGCGGGCCATGCACGGGCTTGCGGTGGCCGCTGGAGGCGTGCTCGAGCCGCGGCGGCTGGCGGCCATGGTGGTGGGCGAGGCCCGAGCCCTCCTGGGCGCCGACCGCGGCCTGCTCAGGGTCTACGAGCCCGCCACCGGCCGGCTCGAGCCGCTGGCCGACACCCGGCGCCATGGGCGGGGCGGGGCATCCGCCCCTGGCCTCCGGCTCGGCGAAGGGCTGGCCGGAGCCGTTTTCGAATCCGCCCGCCCGATGGCGGTCGAGGACTACCCCTCCTGGGGCGGCGCCACCGCCTGGGCCACGCGCGAGGGGTTCAAGAGCGGGGTGACGGTTCCGCTGGTCTCCCACCAGCGGCCGATCGGGACCCTGGGAGCCTTCACGACCACGGCGCCGCGGAAGTTCTCGGAGGCCGAGATCCGGCTGCTCTCACTGCTGGCCGCCCAGGTCGCGCCGGCGCTCGAGGCGGCACGGCTGGCGGACGCCGTCCAGCAGCGTGCCCGGATCCTGGCCGCCCTGCACGACCTGGCCGTGGCCGCCGGCGACGTCCTGGAGCCAGACCGAGTCGCGGCCCTGGCCGGCGCCGCCGCACGCGAGCTGATCGGGGTCGACCGCGTGGTCGTGGCCGTGCTCGACCCCGGCCAGGGGCGTCTGGAAGCCGTCTCCGACACCGAGGCCGGGGCCCAACCGCCGCCCCCGATCCGGCCTGGCGAGGGGAGCGCGGGAACCGCTTACTCACGCCGCAGGGCGGTCCGGGTGGCAGACCACCAGGCCGAGGAGGGCGGCCTCTCGTGGGCCGCTCGGAACGGCTACCGGAGCTCCCTCTCGGTCCCGCTCGAGGCTCATGACACGGCCATCGGCTCGATGACGCTCCTCACGCGGAAGCCGCGCACCTTTGACGACGACACCGGGGACCTGGTCTCCCTGCTGGCCGCCCAGGTCGCGCCCACGATCGAGGCCGCCCGGCTCCACGCCAGTCTCGCCGCCAGCGAGCGCACGCTCCGGGCGATCTACGACACAGCGCCGGTGGGGATCGCCCGCCATGACCTCTCCGGCGAGCTCCTCTGGCTCAACCGGGCCGGCTGCGAGATGTTCGGATACAGCGAGGAGGAGCTGCGCGGGCTTACCGGCTCGGCCCTGATCGCCGACGAGGACACGGTCGCCGACCGTCACCTCCTGGCCGGGCTGGTGTCGGGCCGGATCGCCCGCTACCGGGTGACCCGGCGCTACGTCAAAAAGGACGGCTCGCGATTCTGGGGCGACGTCACCTACAGCCTGGTGCGCAACGAGGAGGGAAGGCCGGATTTCTACTTCTCCCAGATCGACGACGTCACCGAGCGCGTCGAGGCCGAGGTCGCCCTGCGCGCGAGCGAGGCGCGCAAGAGCGCGATCCTCGAATCGGCCCTCGACTGCGTGATCGGCGCCGATGACAGCGGCCGCATCGTGGAGTTCAATCCGGCCGCCGAGCGCGTCTTCGGCCGGCGCCGTGCGCAGGTGCTGGGGATGGCCCTCGCGGAGATCCTCGACCTGCCCGACGTGCGTGCCCGGGTGGCCGGTCGCTTCGAGACAACCGGGCTCCTCGAAGACGGCACCCGGTTCCCGGTCGAGGTGTCGATCGGGAGCTTCGAGCAGGGCGATCGGGCGATGCTCTCGGTCGCCGTCCGGGATCTCACCGAGCAGCACCGGGCCGAGGCCGCCCGGCGCGAGAGCGAGGAGCGCTTCCGCGCCGTCTTCGACCGCGCCGCCATCGGCATCGCCCGGCTCGATCTTCAAGGCCAGGTCATCGAGGCCAATCCCGCGCTCTACCGGATGCTGGGCCAGCTGGAGGGCACGCTGACCGGAGTCCACGTGCGGCGCCTCGTCCATCCCGAGGACCGCAGCGCGCTGCGGCTCGACCGGCTCGCCTCAGGCGATGCCTCGGAGCACCAGGTCGAACTGCGATATCTGCGGGGGGAGGCGGACGGCGTGTGGGGAAACACGATCGCCTCTTCGGTGCGCGGCGCCCGCGGCGAACCCCAGTTCCTGACCCTGATGGTCGAGGACATCACGCTGCGCAAGGCGCACGAGGCGGCGCTCGAGCATCGGGCGCTGCACGACCCCCTCACCGACCTGCCGAATCGGACACTGCTCCAGGACCGGCTCCACGTCGCGCTCGCCAAGGGCCGCCGCGACCGCGAGGTGGGCGCGCTGCTGCTGGTCGATCTGGATGGGTTCAAGCAGGTCAACGACGTCCACGGGCACGCCGCGGGCGACGTCCTGCTGAAGCAGATCGCGGCCCGGATGCGGGCCGGCCTGCGCGGCTCGGACACGGTGGCCCGCCTCGGTGGCGACGAGTTCGCCATCGTCCTGCCCGACGTCGGAGGCCCCGAGGGCGCGATGCGAACAGCGATCAAGCTCCACGACTCTCTGGAGCGGCCGTTCACCGTCGACGGGCACGCGATCGCGGTCTCGGCCAGCATAGGGGTCGCCCTCTTCCCCACCCACTCCAGCAGCGCCGAGGAGCTGATGCGCCAGGCGGATGCGGCCATGTATGGCGCCAAGCGGGCTCGGGCCGGCTCGCTGCTCTTCGATCCCGAGCAGGACGCCGGCGGCTGAGCCCGATCGGCCTCCGGATTAGAGTCGGGTCGTGAAGCCTTCCTCTGCCGCAGACCTCAGGAGCAACCGCCTGGCCCTGGCCCTGGGGCTGAGCCTGGCCCTGCTCGGGGTCGAGGTCGTGGCGGGCCTGCTCGCCCATTCGCTGGCCCTGCTGGCCGACGCGGGCCACATCCTGACCGATGCCTTCGCATTCGCTCTGGCCTGGTTCGCCGTCCTCCAGTCTCGCCGCCCGGCCGACCTCCGCCGGACGTTTGGGTACCAGCGCGTCGAGGTTCTGACGGCGATGGTCAACGGCGCCCTCCTGGTCGGCGTCGTGCTTGCCGTCACCTACGAGGCGCTGCGGCGGCTGCAGTCCCCACCGCAGGTGCACGCCCCCCTGGTCGTGGTCGCCGCCCTGATCGCGATCGGTGTCAACGTCTTCCTGGCCCGCAGCCTCCACCACCACGACATGAACCTCAACGAGCGCGCCGCCCTGCTGCACGTTATGGGCGACCTGGCGGCTTCGATCTCGGTGCTGGCGGCGGGCGCCGTGATCCTCTTCACCGGCTGGACCTACGCCGACCCGCTGCTCTCGCTCCTGATCGCCGGGCTGGTGGCCTGGAACGCGGTCCAGATCGTCCGCGAGACGCTGAACATCCTGCTCGAGGGCGCGCCCAGGGGCATCGACCTGGAGGCTGTGACCCGAGCCGTGGAGCGGGAGCCGGGGGTGGAGTCGGTCCACGACCTCCATGTCTGGTCGCTGGATTCGCGCCAGCTCGCCTTCAGCTGCCACGCGGTGCTGGAGGAGCAGCCCCTGGATGACGCCGAGCACCTGGTGCGCCGCATCGAGACGCGGCTCTGCGGCGAGTTCGGGATCGCGCACACGACGATCCAGGTCGAGCTCTGTCATCCCTGCCAGGCGAGCGGGCATCTGCCCCATGCGCACAACCATCCCCACCTGGAGGTGCCCGCGCGGCGCACGGCGGCCGGCGAGTCGCCGTAGCCGTGCCCGATTCGCGGCACGCGCGCGAGCCGCTGGTGATAGCCGTCGCCCAGCCTGAGTGCATCTCTCATGACTTGAGCGCGAATGCCGAGATCCATGCCCGCGCCGTGCGGTCGGCGGCGGCGCGCCTCGTGATATTCCCGGAGCTGTCCCTGACCGGCTACGAGCTGGACGCGGCGCCGATCACTCCCGATGATTGGCGACTCCACCCGATCATCGAGGCCTGCCGCGCAACCGGTTCGGTGGCGCTGGCCGGGGCTCCGACGAGGGACTCAGAGGGCCGCGACCATATCGGCATGCTGGCCATCGGCGGCCAGGGGGTGCGAATCGTCTACCGGAAGATGTGGCTCGGTGGGCCGGAGCCGGAGCGGTTCAGTCCGGGTGGGCAGCCGGCCGCGATCGAGATCGACGGATGGCGGCTTGGGCTGGCGATCTGCAAGGACACCGGGGTCCCCCAACACGCCGCCGGCACCGCCGCGCAGGGGATGGACGCTTACGTCGCCGGGGTCTGCGAGACGGCGGGTGCCGAGGCCGGCCTGGACGCCCGCGCCAGGCGGATCGCTGCCGACCACGGCGTCTGGGTGGCCTTCGCGAGCTTCGCGGGATCGACCGGGGGTGGCTTCGACCCGGCTGCCGGCCACTCGGCGGTGTGGGGCCGGGACGGAGTCAAGGTCGTCGAGGCGGGCGGCGATCCAGGCCAGCTCGTCGTGGCCGCGCTGGCGTAGCCACGGGTGTGGTCGTGTGGCGTGAACTGATCCGAGGACGGACGCAACACGCCGACTTCCGGCCACCGGCGTCCGATGACGAGATACAGGGGGCGGAAGAGTCCCTCGGCGGCTATCTCCCAGACCCCCGCAAAGAGCTGCTGCTTCAGGAATCTGATGGCGCGGCCGGAGTGAGCGAACTGGCGGAGAGGGTGGGATTTGAACCCACGAGGAGCCTTTTGGACCCCTAGTCGTT
>CAYLIP010000039.1:0-25762 GCA_964383855.1 uncultured Actinomycetes bacterium
CGACGATGTCGGCGTCATCGTCTCCAGCGGCATCGGCGGCATGGAGGAGATCGAGAAGAGCCACACGGCCCTCATGGAGCGCGGGGTCAAGCGCATCTCCCCGTTCACGGTGCCGATGATGATCGCCGACATGGCGGCCGGGCTGGTTGCCATGCACACCCGTTCGGGCGGCCCCAACTACTCGATCGTCAGCGCCTGCGCATCGTCCGGGCATGGCATCGGCGAGGCGGCCGAGATCATCAAGCGCGGCGACGCGGTGGCCATGCTGGCGGGCGGCGCCGAGGCCACGATCACCCCCCTGACGATGGGCGCGTTCTGCCAGATCAAGGCGGTTTCCGAGCGCAACGACGAGCCCGCTCGAGCATGCCGGCCCTTCGACCTCGCCCGTGACGGCTTCGTGATGGGCGAGGGCGGCGTCATCTTCGTCCTCGAGGATCTGGACCACGCCACGGCCCGCGGCGCGCGCGTCCTGGCCGAGATCATCGGCTACGGCGCGACCGCGGACATGTACCACTTCGTGGCTCCCCATCCCGAGGGCGTGGGCGCGGCGCGAGCCATGAGGCGCGCCATCCAGAAGGCCGGCATCCAGCCTGAGGACGTCGACTACATCAACGCCCACGGGACCTCGACCAAGCTGGGCGACATCGCCGAGACGAGGGCCATCAAGGCCGTCTTCGGCGAGCACGCGCACCGCCTGGCGGTCTCTTCGACCAAGTCGGTGCACGGGCACCTGCTGGGGGCCGCCGGCGCCATGGAGGCCGGCGCCTCGGTGATGGCGATCATGAACCAGGTCCTGCCACCCACGATCAACCTCGAAGACCAGGACCCCGAATGCGACCTCGACTACGTGCCCAACCGGGCCCGCAAGGCCGAGGTCAAAGTCGCAATCTCGAACTCGTTCGGCTTCGGCGGGCACAACGCGACGCTCGTGATTCGCAAGCCGGAGCTGAACTAGGAGCAAGACCATGGCTGAGCTGAAATTCCAGGAGCTGCAGGAACTGGCCGGGGAGATCCTCGGGGTCGACCCCGGCGAGGTGCAGATGGAGAAGTCGTTCCAGAAGGACCTCGCCGCCGACTCGCTCGACCTGGTCGAGCTGATCGCGGCGATCGAGGACCACTACGGCGTCGAGCTGCCCGAGGACGAGCTGGAGAAGATGCATCGCATCTCCGATCTCTGGGCCTTCCTGGAGGCGCACTCCTCGGCGGCCAAGGGAGCGTGAAATGGCGATAGCAACCCCGCGCGTGCGCTCTGACGCGGTTCCGCTCCGGACCTTCCGGACGCAGGGCCGGCCGTCGGCGATCGCCGGGCTGGGCATCTATGCCCCCGAACGGGTGGTCACCAATCTCGAGCTCGAGAAGACGGTCGAGACCTCGGACCAGTGGATCACCGAGCGCACGGGCATTCGCGAGCGGCGGATCGCCGAGCCGGGCACGCCAACCTTCGAGCTGGCCACCGCGGCCGCGCGCTCGGCGCTCGAGCAGGCGGGCATGACCGCCGGCGACCTGGACCTCATCGTCTGCTCGACGAGCTCGCCGGACGGGCCGTTCCCGAGCGTCGCCTGCCGGGTCCAGAACGAGCTTGGAGTGCCGGGCGCCTGCGCCTTCGACCTCCTGGCCGCCTGCACCGGCTTCGCCTACGCGCTCTCGGTGGCCGACGCCTACGTGGCCAGCGGCCGGGCCGAGAACGTGCTCGTGATCGGGGCCGAGGTGCTCTCGCGCATGGTCGACTGGAAGGACCGGGGCACCTGCGTGATCTTCGCTGACGGCGCCGGCGCCGCCATCGTCCGCCCGGCCGCGCGGGGGGCCGGCTTCCGCTCCTGGTGCCTGGGGGCGGACGGGCGCGGCTACGAAGCGATCACCTACGGCGACATCCCGAAGGGCCCGTACGTGACGCGCGAGCACGACCCCTACATCGGGATGAAGGGTCCCGAGGTCTTCAAGTTCGCGACCGACATCTTCATCCGCCAGGCGCACGCCGTGACCGAGGCCGCCGGGGTGACCATGGACGAGGTCGACCTCTTCGTCCCCCACCAGGCCAACCGGCGCATCATCGAGGCGGCGGCGCGCCGGGTCGGGCTCCCGATGGAGCGCGTCATGGTCAATATCGACCGCTACGGCAACACCTCGACCGCGACCATCCCGATGGCGCTCTACGACGCCCAGCAGCAGGGGCGGTTGAAGGCCGGCGACAAGGTGCTGATCGCGGGCTTCGGGTCGGGTTTGACATGGGCGGCCTGCCTGCTGGAATGGGAATAACACTCCAGGCTCCGATCGCGCTTCTCTTCCCGGGCCAGGGCGTCCAGCGCCCGGGCATGGGGCGCAAGCTCTACGACCGCTACCCGGCCGCGCGCCGGGCGTTCGAGCGGGCCGAGACGGTGCTGGACATGCCCATCCGCCGCCTCTGCTTCGAGGGGCCGGCGGAGGAGCTCAACCGGACCGACATCCTGCAGCCCTGCGTCATGACCTGCTGCTGGGCCGCCTACGAGGTCTACCGGGAGAGCTACGGGATGGAGCAGGTGACCGTGATGGCCGGCCACTCGCTGGGCGAGTTCACGGCCCTGGCCGCGGGTGGGGCCGTCACCTGGGAGACGGCGCTCCTGCTGGTCAAGGAGCGCGGCCGGATCATGGCCGAGGCGGCCGCCTCGCATGAGAGCCCGGGGGGCATGATCGCGATCGTCGGCCTGGCCGAGGAGAAGGTCGAGGAGATCCGCGTGGCCTGCCAGTCGCAGGGCCGCCTCTTCACCGCCAACCGCAACGCCGACAACCAGTTCGTGCTCTCGGGCGAGATGCCGGCCGTGCAGATGGCCGAGCGGTTGGCGCTGGAGGCGGGCGCCCGGCGGGCGCTGATCCTGACCATCCCGCTGCCCGCCCACTCGCCGCTGATGGCGGCGGCGGGCAAGCGCTTCGGCAGCGTGGTCGACCGCCTCACGCTGGCCATGCCCAGCCTGCCCATCCTGGCCAACGCGACCGGCGACGCGGTGGCGTCGGTCGAGGCGCTGCGCCGCGAGCTGGCCGAGCACCTGCTGCGGCCGGTCGATTGGGCGCGGACCATGCTCTCGCTGCGCGCCATGCACGTCCGCACGGTGGTCGAGCTGGGGCCGGGGCGGGTGCTGGCCAGCCTCGCGGCCAAGCACATCCCGGGGGTGGAGACGTGGAACGCCGACGAGCTGTTCGTCGATCTCCAGGGCGACTGGGGCGGGACTGCCAAGGCGCCTGACGGGGTCCCGGCTTGAGCTTCGACCTCGGGTCCCTGGCCGGCAAGAAGGCCGTGGTCACCGGCGGCGGCAAGGGCATCGGCAAGGCGATCTCGATCGCGCTCGCCAACCTGGAGGCGAGCGTCTACGTGGTGTACCGGGGCGACGCCGACGCCGCCAACCAGACCGCCCAGGAGATCGGCGGCGAGGCGATCCAGTGCGACGTCTCCGACAGCGCCGCCGTGGCCGCCGCCTTCAAGCAGATCGGCCAGGTCGACATCCTGGTCAACAATGCGGGCGCGGTCCGGGACAACCTCGTGGTCCGGATGAAGGACGCGGAGTGGGAGACGGTGATCGAAACCGACCTCAACTCCGCCTTCTACACGACCAAGGCGGCGCTCATGGGCATGATGCGCGCCCGCTGGGGCCGGATCGTCAACATATCCTCGGTCTCCGCCAAGGGCAACGCCGGCCAGGCCAACTACGCCGCCGCCAAGGCCGGCCTGATCGCATTCACCAAGTCGGTCGCCAAGGAGATGGGATCCCGCAACGTGACCGTCAACGCGGTGGCGCCCGGCTACGTGCGGACCGAGCTCACCAGCGGCTCGCTCGACGAGGAGACGGTGAAGGCGATCGTGGAGGCGACCCCGCTCAAGCGCGAGGGCACGCCGGAAGACGTGGCCGCCGCGGTCGCCTTCCTCTGCTCACCCGCGGCCGGGTTCATCACCGGGCACACGATCTTCGTCGACGGCGGGCTGGCCGCCTAGTGCGCGAAACCTCGGAGACGGTGCGCTAGAGGTGGCCGCCGTCCGCCCTGCCGGCCGGGGCGCCCCGCGCTACGGCACGCCTCTCCCCGCCATCCCCCTGCCCACCAACTGTCCGGGCTGCGGGGTGGGGCTCGACGCGGGCGAGCTGCGGGAGCGCTGCTTCGTGTGCGAGTGCGGGCACCATTTCCGGCTCGGCGCCGACGCCTGGATCTCGCTCTTCGCCGACGCCGGCTCCTGGCAGGAGCGGTGGGAGGACATACGTCCGCACGACCTGCTCGACTGGCGGCGGCCGAAGGCCTACGAGGACACCCTCGACCAGGCCCGCGGCGACGGGCTCAACGAGGCCGTCCGGACGGGCGTGGCGCGGATCGAAGGAACGGCGGTCTGGCTGGGCGTGTTCGACTTCCGGTTTGTCGGCGGCACCCTGTCCATCGTGGCCGGCGAGCGCCTGGCGCGCGGGCTCGAGCAGGCGGCGGCCGCCAGGGTGCCCTACATCCTGGTCACCGCGTCGGGCGGCGCCCGCATGCAGGAGGGCGTCCTGGCCCTGATGCAGATGGCCAAGGTCAACGCGGCGGTGGGCCGCCTGCACGCCGCGCGGGTCCCGTACTTCAGCGTGCTCACCGACCCCACCTTCGGCGGCGTGTCGGCCTCGCTGGCGCTGCTCGCCGACGTCAACATCGCCGAGCCGGGCGCCTCGATCGGCTTCACCGGCGCCCGCGTCATCAAGCAGGCCACCTATGCCGACCTGCCCCAGGGCTTCCAGAGCGCCGCCTTCCAGCTCGCCCACGGGCAGGTCGACATGGTCGTGCCCAGGACCGAGCTGCGGGCGCGGATGGCGCAGCTGCTGGATCTCTACTCGTGAGCAGCCGGTGAGCACGATCCACCGCCCGGACACGGTCTCGGTCTGGCAGCTGGTCGAGCTGGCGCGCCACCCCGAGCGGCCCTACACCATGGACTACATCTCGCGCCTGGTGCCCGACTTCGTCGAGCTCCACGGCGACCGGCTGTCCGGGGACGACCCCGCGATCGTGGCCGGGGTCGGGACCTGGCACGGGCGGACGGCCATGTTCATGGGCAATCAGAAGGGCCGCAACCTGGCCGACCGCCTTCGCCGCAACTGGGGCATGGTCCATCCCGAGGGCTTCCGCAAGGCCGTGCGCCTCGCGCACCAGGCGGCCAAGTTCGGGTTCCCGATCGTCACCCTGGTCGACACCCCAGGCGCCTACCCGGGCGCGGGCGCCGAGGAGCGCGGGATCGCGGCCGCGATCGCGGGCGCGATCATGGAGTGGTTCGAGGTGCCGGTGCCGGTCGTGTCCTGCGTGATCGGCGAGGGCGGGTCGGGCGGCGCCCTCGCGCTGGCGGTGGCCGACCGGGTCCTGATGATGGAGAACTCGATCTACTCGGTGGCCTCGCCGGAGGCGGCGGCCTCGATCGTGTGGCGCGACGCCAACCGCAAGATCGACGTGGCCGAGCAGCTGCAGATCACCTCGCGCGACCTGCTCACGATGGGCGTGGTCGAGGAGGTCATACCCGAACCGCAGGGGGGCGCTCACGGCGACTTCGACGAGGCGGCGCGGCGGCTCGACGAGGCGCTGTGGCGGACCCTGGAGCCGCTCCTCCTCCTGCCCCCCGGTCTCCTGCTGGAGCGGCGCTACGAGCGCTTTCGGTACATCGACTCGCTGATCTCGGCGCACGAGCACTTCGGACCCAAGGTCAGGGCCGACCAGGCGTAGCCGGCGCTTCGCACCACGCCGGGGCGCTCAGCGCGCATCCGCCTGTCGATTTCGTCCAGAGTTGTTCGACGTACCGGTTGAGAGGGCCCTTCCGGGCCCGCCATCAAGGAGGTTCGACCGATGCGTTTCATGATCTTCATGCTCCCGGGAATCCAGAGCGAGGAGTGGATGCCCAGCCGCGAGGCGATCGAGGCGATGACCCGCTACAACCAGTCGCTGAAGGACGCCGGCGTGCTGCTCGACCTGAACGGCCTGCACCCGCCCAGCGAAGGTGTGCGGCTGACGTTCCCGGAAGGCAAGCCCCAGGTCACCGACGGCCCCTTCGCAGAGGCCAAGGAGCTGGTCGGCGGCTACTGGATCCTCGATGTCCGCTCCCGGGAGGAGGCGATCGAGTGGGCGAAGCGGTGCCCGATCGGTGGCGAGGGACCGACGCTCGAGGTGCGCCAGATCATGGAGATGAGCGAGTTCCCGGAGGATCTCCAGGAGGCTGCGCGCCTGGCATGAGCCGGCCTTGAACCAGCCAGGGCGCGACTCAGAGGCGGTTCCGGCGGCGATCGAGGCGGTGTGGAGGATCGAGTCTCCCCGCCTCATCGCCGCCCTCGCGCGCCGGGTGGGAGACGTCGGGATCGCCGAGGAGCTCTCACAGGACGCCTTCGTGGCCGCCCTCGAGCAGTGGCCGAACGCCGGCATCCCGGAGCGGCCGGGCGCCTGGCTGATGGGAGTTGCCCTGCGCCGAGCCATCGACCTGCGCCGCCGCCGCACGCGGCTCGGCGCCAAGCTGGAAGTGCTCGGTCGAAGGCTGGCGGTGGAGGAGGAGCAGCTCGAGGACGGCTTTGAGATGGCCGGCGAGGATGTGCGCGACGCGCTGCTCCGGCTGGTCTTCACCGCCTGCCATCCGGTGCTCGGGCGCGAGGCCCGGGTGGCGCTCACCCTGCGCCTGCTCGGCGGCCTGCGCACCGAGGAGATCGCGCGGGCGTTCCTGGTGCCGGTGCCGGCGATGGCGCAGCGCCTGGTCCGCGCCAAGCGAACCCTGGCCGAGGCGCGGGTGCCCTTCGAGGTGCCCGCCGGACCCGAGCTCACGAGCCGGCTGGGCTCGGTCCTCGAGGTCGTCTACCTGATCTTCAACGAGGGGTATTCGGCGACCGCCGGCGACGACTGGATGCGCCCCGCACTGGTCAACGACGCGCTGCGCCTGGGCCGCATCGTGGCCGGGCTGGCGGCCGCCGAGCCGGAGGTGCACGGGCTGGTGGCGCTCATGGAGATCCAGGCGTCGCGCATGCGGGCGCGGGTCGGCCGGTCGGGGGAGCCGGTGCTTCTCCTGGACCAGGACCGCGGCCGCTGGGACCAGCTGCTGATCCGGCGCGGCCTGGAGGCGCTGGCGCGGGCCGAGGCACTGCCCGGACCGCTCGGCCCCTACGCCCTGCAGGCGGCGATCGCCGCCTGCCATGCCCGGGCGAGGCGGCCGGAGGACACGGATTGGCCGCGCATCGTGGCCCTCTACGACGCGCTGGCGCAGCTCGTCCCCTCGCCGGTCGTGGAGCTCAACCGGGCGGTCGCGGTGGGCATGGCCTTCGGCCCCGGGGCCGCCCTGCCCATGGTCGATGCGCTGCTCGATGAGCCTTCCCTGCGCTCGTACCACCTCCTGCCCGCGGTGCGCGGCGACCTGCTGCGCAAGCTGGGCCGCGAGAGCGAGGCCAGGGCCGAGTTCGAGCGGGCCGCGTCGCTGGCCGGGAACACACGGGAAAGGGAGCTGCTGCGAGAGCGGAGCGGGGCCTGAGAGCGGGGCCGGCTCCTCGGTCGACGCCCAACCCTGCTTGCCGGACATGGTTCTTGCTGATAGGCTGGCTATAACGTTTTAAAGCATGGCCGCGTTGAACGACATTCACCCAGAGAGCTTCCAGCAGCAGGGCGAGCAATTCGAAGAGCAGCAGTACGAGCTGCAGCTCATTCGTGAGCGGATCGACCAGCTGAAGGCGGAGCTGAACGATCTGAACCGGCGCGAGGAGCATCGCCACCGGGACTAGCGGCGCGCCCTTAAACTCGCGGGGTGGCGCTGGCGGCGATCGGTTCCGTTTCGCTCGAGCCGGGCAGCCTGCTGGCCTGGATCCTGGTCGGCCTGATCGCCGGCGCGATTGCCGGCCGGGTCGTCCAGGGCCGCGGCCTCGGCTGCCTGGGTGACATCGTGGTCGGCATCATCGGCGCCTTCGTCGGCGGCTTCGTGGTCAGCTTCTTCGTCCACGGCACCGCCTTCGGCTTCGTGGGCAGCCTGATCGTGGCCGTGCTGGGCGCCGTCATCTTCCTCGCCATCGTCCGCGGCCTCTCCGGGGGCCGGCTCTGACCCTCTCGGAAGCCCTGGCCGCGGCCCGCGTCTACGACCTGGAGCAGCCGCGAACCTCCCGGGCGCCGATTCACCCGGCGCACGCGCCCCCTGGATATGCCTACCTCCTCCACCGGCACCACGAGCCGGGTGCGGAGCGCCGGACCGGCGCCGCCGGCGTGCTCATCACCAGCGAGCACGCGGGCACGCACATCGACGGGCTGGCGCACCAGGCCGAGGACCTGCGGCTCTTCGGCGGGATCGAGGCGCCCACGGTTCAGACCAGCTCCGGCTTCCGGCAGCTGGGGATGGAGACCGTGGCGCCCCTGACCGGGCGCGGCGTCCTCGTCGACCTGGCACCCGGCGGCCGGCTCGAACCGGGCCGCTGGATCAGCCTCGAGGAGGTGCGGCGCGCCTGCCGGGAGCAGGAGGTCGAGCCACGGCCGGGCGACATCTTCCTGGCCCGCACGGGCGCCGGCGCGCTCTGGTCCGACCCCGCGGCCTACCTGTCCGCCTCGGGCATGAGCGGCGAGGTCTCGGCCTGGCTGGCCGAGGTGGGCGTCCGAGCGGTGGGCGCCGACAACGTCGCCTGGGACGCCCTGGCCGGCGCCGATCCGCTGACCGGGACCACCCTGCCCGGGCACGTCATCCTGCTCGTCCGCTCAGGCATCCACATCCTGGAGAACCTCTATCTCGAGGAGCTGGCCCGCGACCAGGTCCGCGAGTTCGCCTTCGTCTGCCTGCCCCTGAAGCTGACCGGCGCCACCGGCTCACCGGTCCGGCCGGTCGCGCTGGCCTGAGGCGATGACCAGCGCCGTCGGTCGCCGCGGCCGCCGGGTGCTGGCGTGAACCGGCTCGACCCCGGCCCACTGCTGCCCGGGCTGCGCGATCTCGCGCGCCGGCTCCTGGTGGGTGACCTGCCCGAGGTGGCGCTCGTGCGCCAGCCCCTGCACGCGCCCAGGCTGGACGCCGTCGAGGCTGCGGCCGAGGCGGAGGCGGCGCGGGTCGCCCGGGAGTCGGGGCGCGCCCCGGGCCCGGTCGCGGTCGGCGTGGGCAGCCGCGGCATCGCCAACCTGGAGGCGATCGTGCGGGCGGCCGTGGCCGGCCTTCGCGGGGCCGGCTGGCAGCCCTTCATCGTGCCCGCCATGGGCAGCCACGGGGCGGCCACGGCCGAGGGACAGGCGGCCGTCCTCGCCGGCTACGGGATCACCGAGGCGAGGGTCGGCGCGCCGGTGCGGGCGACCATGGACACGGTCGTCGCCGGGACGCTCGACGACGGCACGCCCTGGCACGTCGATCGCCTGGCGGCCGGCGCCGGCGCGCTCTTCCTGGTGGCTCGCGTCAAGCCGCACACCAGCTTCCGCGGCCCGGTCGAGAGCGGGCCCGCCAAGATGGCGTGCATCGGCATCGGCAAGCAGCCGGGCGCCCAGCTCATGCACAGCGAGGGGCCGGCCGGGCTGACCCGCCGGGTGCCGATGGCGGCCCGGGCGGCGGAGCGGAGCGGGATCCTGCTCGGAGCCCTGGCGCTGGTCGAGAACCAGCGGGACGAGACCGCGGCCATCCGTGGGCTCAGCGCGGCCGAGGTCGGCGCCGCCGCCGAGTCCGACCTGCTGCGGGAGGCATCACGGCTGATGCCGCGGCTGCCCTTCGAGCGAGTCGACGTCCTGATCGTCGACCGCATGGGCAAGAACATCAGCGGCACCGGCATGGACACCAACGTCATCAACCGCTTCCGGATCGTGGGGCAGGCGGAGTCGGGCACGCCCCGGGTGACCGCGATCGCGGTGATGGACCTCACCGAGGAGACCCACGGGAACGCGATGGGCATCGGCAACGCCGACTTCATCCCGGCCCGGCTGCTGGCCAAGGTCGACCTCGCAGCCACCTACACGAACGCGGTCACGGCCGGGGCGATCGCGATCCTCCGGCCCCACCTGCCGACCGTGCTCGCCGACGGCCGCGACGCCATCCGGGCCGCGGTCAGCATGTGCGGCGCGCCCGCGGACGACCTCCGGCTGGCCTGGATCACCGACACCCTCCACACCGAGCTGATGGGCGTCAGCCCGGCGCTGCTGGCGGCGACCCCCGGCCTCGAGCTCCTGCGTGCGCCGGCGCCCCTGCGGTTCGACCCTGATGGGGAGCTTCTCCCGCTGGCCGGCGAGGTCGAGTCCGGCCGGTAGACCGGCTCAGCCGGCCAGAGCCGCCTCCAGCTCGTCCAGGTGCTGGCGCTGGTGGCGCACCATCGCGCGCATCCCGGAAGCGACCGTGCGCCCCGCGTAGGGGCCGGTCGCCAGGGTCTTTTCAAGGCCTGCCTCGCCGATGCCGGTTTCGCGAAGAGCCGCCCGCAGCTCCCGCGTCCCCTCCTCCAGCTCGGTGATCAGCGCGTCGACCGGGACGCCGGCCCGCTTCCGAAGCTGGGAGGCGTTCCAGCGGTCGGAGTCGAAGGCCTTCCCGCCGCCCGACCCCGGCGTGGGCGCGGGGGCGCGCAGCACCGAGGCCAGGGCCGACTGGGTGCTCACGATGTGGACCAGCAGGTCGCGCGCGTTCCAGTCGCTGAGAGCGCCCCGGCCGAAGTCGCCCTCGAGGGCGCGGGCCCGGCGCGCCACCTCGCTGAAGCCCGCCTCCAGGCAGAGGCGCTCCAGGTCCTCGCCCAGGGCGTCGGGGAGGATCTGCGGGATGTCGTGGCGCGAGTCGTACCAGCGGATGTCCACGAGCGGCGCCTGACCGGCGAGGGCCAGCGCCACCTGCTCCTTCCAGGCCCGCATCATGGAATCGCCACCGGCAAAGGCGGCCAGGGCCGGCACCTCCAGCCCGGGCCACAGCAGCTGCGGCTGGAAGTCGTACATGTGGCGCAGGATCTGGCGCCTGACCTCGGCGGTCAGCGTGAGGATCCAGGCGTCGCCATCGCGCACCAGCCCGGCGTCGACGGACGGTTCCAGGTCGCGGTCCCAGGCAGGGCCGAGGTAGCCGGCGACGGTGG
Organism: uncultured Actinomycetes bacterium; assembly: GCA_964383855.1. GTDB lineage: Bacteria > Chloroflexota > Dormibacteria > Dormibacterales > Dormibacteraceae > CAZHAC01. The sequence goes on from CAYLIP010000039.1 coordinate 10,992, forward strand.
CATAGGCGTCCTCCCGGCGCGCGTAGCGGGGCAGCGGCGGCTGCATCAGGCTTGCCGCCTCCTCCCACGACATGCGCTCGCTCATCGGCTGCACCGGGCCGTCGATGACGGCCAGGCCGCTCACCAGGTCGGGGTGAAGGGCGGCCACCGCCAGCGCCGTGGTGCAGCCCCAGGAGTGGCCGGCGACCACCGGGCGGCCGAGGCCGAGCTCGCGGATGGCGGCCGCCGCGTCGCCGGCCACCGTCTCCACCTCGTAGCCGGATTCGGGTCGGTCGCTGGCGCCGTGGGCGCGCTGATCGAGCGCGACCAGGTTGCGGTGCGGAAAGCGGGCCGCCAGGCGCTCCCAGTAGCGAGCGTTGGCGCTCAGCCCGTGCAGGAGGAAGAGGTCGGTGCCGTCGCTCTCCTCGGGCGCGCTCGCCGGCCACTCGAGGTAGTGGAGCCGCACGCCCTCGTGAACCAGCCGGCCCTCGGCGAGCACGGGCTCGACGACCGCTAGACGGCGGCCGCTTCCGGCGGCGCCATTTCGCCGGCGGCCCGAGCACTCGCCCGGCGCACGATCAGCAGGCAGCTCAGCGATGCCAGCAGCAGGAGGGCCACGGGGACCAGCAGGGCCGGCCGCATCGCGCTCACGTAACCGTTGACGAAGACCTCGCGCGCGATCCGTGCCACCTGGCGGGCGACCTGGGGTGGGACACCGGCGGGGAGCGCGGCGGCGCCTCCGGTCTGGCCGCGACCGACCGAGAAACCGCCCTTGGCGGCGCTGCTGAAGCCGTCCACGAACCGCTGGCGGAAGGCTTCGGGAAGCTCGCCGGAGCGCTTGACCGCCTCGTCGTGCAGCGCGACCGCGAGCCGGTTCTGAAGCACGGCGCCGACCACCGCGCTCCCGATCACGGCCCCCAGCTGTCGTGTGGTGTTGAAGACGCCGGAGGCGGCCCCGGCCATCCGGGGCTCGATGTTCCTCATGGCCACTGTCGTCATCGGCGCAAAAGTGCAGCCCATGCCGACCCCGGCGACGATCTGCGGCAGGGTGAAGTCCCACCAGTGCGAGCCGGCCGAGGCCACGATCGTGACCAGGCCCATGCCGAGGCCGAAGCAGCCCAGGCCGAACATCAGGATGTACTTGCCCCCGATCCGATCGGCCAGCCGGCCCGCGAACGGCGCCACCGGCATCGAGACCAGCGACATGGGGATGATGGTCAGCCCGGCCTGGATCGCGGACATCCCGAGCACCGACTGCAGGTAGATCACGAAGGGCAGGAAGAGCCCGAGCATCCCGAAGGCGACGGCGGCCGAGACGCCGTTCATGAGCGCGTAGTTCCGGTTGCGGAAGAGGCTCAGGGGAACCAGCGGCTCCGCCGAGCGGGATTCGAGAAGGAAGAAGGCGGCCAGGAGCACGATCCCGGAGGCGATCAGGACGGGGATGGTCACAAAGCCGGGAAGGTCGACGCCGAAGGCCGAGGTCACGTGGCCCCAGCTGTACTTCTCGCCCTCGATCAGCCCGAAGGTGACCAGGAACAGGCTGACGGTGGCGAGGACGACCCCCAGGGGGTCGAAACCGTGCCGCCGCCCGGGTCGGATGTCAGGGATCAGGAGCCAGCCGAAGACGATCGTGAAGATGCCGATGGGGACGTTCACGAAGAAGATCCAGCGCCAGTTGACGTCGGAGACCAGGAAGCCGCCAAGTGTGGGGCCGGCGATGGCGGCGAGCCCGGCCACGCCTCCCCAGATGCCGAACGCGGCCCCGCGCCTCTGGGCCTGGAAGATGGAGGTCAGGATGGCCAGCGTCTGGGGGGTCAGCAGCGCGCCCCCGACGCCCTGCACGACCCGCGCAGCGATCAGCTGGTTGACGTCCTGGGCGGCTCCGCAGGCGGCCGAGGCGGCTGTGAAGACGAGCAGGCCGGCGACGAAGAGGTTGCGCTGGCCATAGACGTCGCCAAACCGGCCCATCGTGATCAGAAGGACCGCGTAGACCAGGATGTAAGCGTTCAGGACCCAGAGGATCTGGTCGAGCGACGCCTTGAGCTCGTCGATGATCGACGGGATCGCGATGTTCACGATCGTCGTGTCGAGCAGGATCATGAAGAACCCGAGGCTCAGGAGCACCAGGCTCACCCAGGGGTTGTTGCGCAGTTTTGCCATCGCAGTTGTAACCGGTGCCCGAGTGTACGTAGTCCGGGGAACCGGCCCGGCTAAGCTCGGTCGACGATGCCGGTGAGCGTGAGTGAGCGGCTGGTTCCCGACGATTGACCTGGCAGGTCGCCCTCCTCCCCCTCCTGGCGGCGCTCGCCGGGCTCGTCTCCTTCACGTCGCCGTGCACGCTCCCGCTGGTTCCCGCGTACCTCGGCTACATGTCGGGCGTGGCGGCCTCGCGCGGGCGCACGGTGCTGGCGGGGGCGCTCTTCGTGGCCGGCTTCTCCCTTGTGTTCACCGCGCTGGGCGCGGCGGCCACCCAGCTGGGCGCCGCGATCGGGGCCAACCGGGGCTGGCTGGACCGGGTCGCGGGGCTGGTCATCGTCCTGCTCGGGCTCTTCCTGCTGGGCTGGGTCCGGCTGCCCCTGCTCATGCGAGAGGGGCGGCCGCTGCTGTCGCGCGTGCGGCCGGGTCCGGGCGGCGCCGCCTTCCTCGGGGTGGCCTTCGCCTTCGGCTGGACGCCCTGCATCGGGCCGATCCTGGGGGGGATCCTCTACCTGGCCTCGGCGACCCAGACCGCGACCGCGGGGGCGGCGCTGCTGCTCGCCTACTCGTTGGGCCTGGGGGTGCCCTTCCTGCTCGCGGCGCTCTTCCTGGAGCGGTTCGCGGCCGCGGCGGCCGCGCTGCGCAGATGGGCCGGGCCTCTGAACGCGGTCGGGGCGGCCCTCCTGGTCCTGATGGGGGTGCTCGTCTTCACCGAGCGGCTGCAGGCCTTCCTCGCGCCCATCACCTCTCTGTACGCGCAGCTTCGCTGGCCTCCCATATAGGCGGTCGGCCCGGCGGCCCGGACCGGCCGCCACTCGAGAGGGAGCCCGCGCCCACAACCAGCGCCGGCCGTCCCGCTGATGCCCCCCACCAAGCCACCCGCCCGGGGGAGATGCGTCGAGGTTAGAGGGCATGTCAAGGGTGCCCGTGAAGACCCGCGCCACCTTCCCGGCAGCGCCCGGCTCAACAGCGGCGCCTGCGGCTGCAGCACCGCCCGGGCGGGGCCTTGCAGCGCCCCCTGGCCCCCGATCGTGAGCCCGCTTACAAATTCTTGACCTGACGCTTCCATTTGCTGCCGGCCGGCCAGATGTAATTGCCGGCACAAGGCTCGGCGCCGGCTGCGGCCTGCCCGGGTCGGGCTTGAAAGAGGTAACGCATGGCTTCACCCCGACCGATCCAGTTTCCGACCCGCCGGCGCGGTCTGCCGCTCAACCAGCAGGCCCTGACCATCGGCGGCCTGGCGCTCGTCGCGCTCGTGCTGGCGGCGTTGATCGCCCACGACTTCGTCGTCTCTCCGAGCCAGAACAGCGCCGCCTCGGTCCGGACGGCGACGGTGACACGCGGCACCGTCCGCTCGGCGGTCACCGCGACCGGCACGCTGGTGCCCGCTCAGCAGCTGAACGTCGGCTTCCGGACCGCGGGGACGCTGACCGAGGTCGACGTCCGGGTGGGGGACAAGGTCAGGTCGGGCCAGGTGCTGGCCAGGATCGATCCCACCCAGCTCCAGCTTGCCCTCGACCAGGCCAACGCCAACCTGGCGTCGGCCCAGGCCAACCTGAACAACGCGCTCAACGGCACCGCCATCGTGCAGGCGCAGCACCAGCTGCAGCAGGCGCAGACGAACTACGGCAACGCGGTCAACAACCTGAACAACGACCAGAACACCCTGAACGCCGACCAGGGCACCCTCAACGCGGATACGGCGGGCTACTGGTATCAGCAGTACGGCCCCACCCTGGCCGGCTACCAGGGTCAGCTCAACGCTGACAACGCCAGGTTCAACGCCGACGGGTGCAACCCGTCGGTCGCCTACAGCAATCCCAGCGTTCCCGCGGGCTGCTACCAGGACCAGAAGAACGTCCAGTCAGACCTCAACAGCATCGCCTGCGTCCAGAGCGGGGCGGGGGCCGGCTGCACCCCTCAGCAGCAGCAGATGGCCCAGGCCTACAGGGCCGTCCAGGCCGACCAGGGCCGCGTGAACGGCGACCAGGCGAGGGTCAACGCCGACAGCGGCCAGGTCCAGGCGGCCCAGTTCCAGATCACCTCGGCGCAGGACAGCTACAACAGCCAGGCCGGCAACCGGCCTGGCCAGATCGCCTCCGCGCAGGCCGCCGTGGCGGGCGCCCAGGCCCAGGTCAACACGGCCCAGGCCAACGCCGACGCCGCCGTGCTGGTCGCGCCCGCAGACGGCGTGATCGGGTCGATCAACGGCGGTCCCGGCGACTCCGTGTCGGCCACCGCCACCACGGCCGTCGCCCAGGCGCCGGGGAGCACGGCCCCGCTGCCCTCGGCCAGCGGCTCCTCGGGAAGCAGCGGCAGCAGCGGCGCCTCCGGGGCCTCCGGCTCCAGCGCCTTCCTGACCCTGCTCAACACGACCGCCTACCAGGCGGTGGTCACGTTCGCCGAGGCGGACGCCGCCAAGGTGCAGACCGGCCAGAGCGGCACCGTCACCTTCGACGCGCTGCCCAACCTCACCATCCCGGTCCACGTGCTCGCGGTTTCGCCCGCGGCCACGGTCGTCTCCAACGTCGTCAACTACTACGTGACCCTCACTCTGGACAGCCTCAACATCGGCCTCCGCGCCGGCCTCACCGCCAACGCCCAGGTGGTCATCGCGCAGGTCGGCAACGTGCTCACGGTGCCCAATTCGGCGATCACGCGCCTTGGCCAGAACGCCTTTGTCACGGTTGCCGGCGCCAACGGCCTCCAGACCCGGACTCCCGTCCAGCTGGGCACCCAGGGCGACACCACGACCGAGATCAGCTCGGGCCTGCAGGCGGGCGACAAGGTGGTCCTGCCCCAGCTGCGCGCCGGCTCCACGACCGCCCGGGGTCTGGGCGGCGGCGGCTTCGGGGGCGGCGGCGGGGTCGGCGGCGGCGGGGTGATCGCGGGCGGCCGGGGCTAGCCGTTGGAGACGGCGCCCTTCCTGATCCATCTCTCGGGGATCACCAAGGTCTACCGCATGGGCGACATCGAAGTGCACGCCCTGCGGGGCATCGACCTCGACATCGGCGAGGGTGAGTTCGTGGCGATCATGGGCGCCTCGGGTTCCGGCAAATCGACCCTGATGAACGTGCTCGGCTGCCTGGATCTGCCGAGCACCGGCATCTACCGGCTCGACGGCGTCGACGTCCGCGGTCTCGATGACAACCAGCTGGCGATCATCCGCAACCGCAAGATCGGCTTTGTCTTCCAGAGCTTCAACCTGATCCCCCGCTCGAGCGCCGTCCACAACGTCGAGATGCCACTGATCTACGCGGGCGACAGCCGGGAGCGCCGCCGGCGCGCGCTCTCCTCTCTGGCCGACGTCGGCCTCGCCGAGCGGGCCCACCACCTGCCCTCCGAGCTCTCCGGCGGGCAGCAGCAGCGAGTCGCCATCGCCCGGGCGCTGGTCACGGAGCCGGCGATCCTGCTCGCCGACGAGCCGACCGGCAACCTCGACTCGGAGTCGAGCGTCGACATCATGCGGCTGCTGACCCGGCTCAACGAGCAGGGCCGCACCATCATCCTGATCACCCACGAGGCCGACATCGCCGGCTTCGCCAAGCGCGTGGTCCGGCTCAAGGACGGCCTGATCGTGAGCGACCAGCGCCAGGAGCCGCAGGTGCCGGCGGAGGCGGCCAGATGAGCATCGTCGAGGCGCTCAACCTGGCCTGGCAGGGCTTGATGGGCAACCGCCTGCGGTCGGGCCTGACCATGCTCGGAATCCTGATCGGCGTGGCCGCGGTCATCCTCCTGGTCGCGGTCGGCAACGGCGCCTCGGTCCAGGTCCAGCAGCAGGTGCAGGCGCTGGGCTCCAACATCGTCTACATCTACCCGCAGTCGACCCGGGTGGGCGGCATCTCCCAGGGCTTCGGCAGCGGCTCGACCCTCACCCAGGCGGATGTCGACGCCCTCAACAACCGCTCGCAGGCCCCGCATGTCGTGACCGCGATCCCGGTCACCCAGGCCGCCGGCAACATGGTCTGGCAGAACCAGAACTGGTTTGCCCAGACGACCGGGTCGACCCAGGACTTCGCCGAGGTCCGCAGCTACGAGATCGCAACCGGCGCCATGTTCAGCGCCGGCGATGTGACCAGCGCGGCCAAGGTGGTCGTGGTCGGCCAGACCGTCGTCGACAACCTGTTCAATGGCCAGGACCCGGTCGGCCAGACCATCAAGATCAACCGCCAGTCGTTCCGGGTGGTCGGCACCTTTGCCTCCAAGGGTTCGGCCGCCTTGGGCAACCAGGACAACGTGGCCGTGGTGCCGATCACGAGCGCCTGGGCCTACCTGACCGGCGGCCGCGGCAAGAACATCAGCCAGATCGTCCTCCAGGCCGCCGATTCCGGTTCGGTCCCGGCCGCCCAGCAGGAGGCGACTCAGGTCCTCCTCAACCGGCACAACATCGGCGATCCGACCCAGGCCGACTTCACGACCCAGAGCCAGCAGGACATCCTCAACACGTTCGGCTCGATCACCCAGACGCTCACCATCCTGCTGGGCGCGATCGCGGCCATCTCGCTCGTGGTGGGCGGGATCGGAATCATGAACATCATGCTGGTCACCGTCACCGAGCGGACCCGGGAGATCGGGATCCGCAAGGCGATCGGCGCCCGGCGGAGCGACATCCTGCTCCAGTTCCTGATCGAGTCGATGTTCCTTTCCGGCCTCGGGGGGCTGCTCGGCATCGCGATCGGCTGGGTGGTCGCCTCGCAGATCGGCAACATCCGGATCGGCACCCTGGCCTCGCTGCCGCCGCCGATCGTTTCCTGGCCCTCGGTGCTGCTCGCCTTCGGGGTGTCGGTCGGCATCGGACTCTTCTTCGGCATCTACCCGGCCAACCGGGCCGCCACCCTGCATCCCATCGAAGCACTGAGGTACGAGTGACATGCGGAACCTGACGATCGCGCTTGGCCTGCTGATCTTCGCGCTGGCCGGGTTCTACGGCGGCGCCAAGTACGAGTCGGGCAGGGTGGCGACGGCCACCACCGGCGCCCTCTCGACCGCGGCCGGCTCGGCAGTGGCGGGGAGCGCCGGACGTGCTTCGAGCAGCGCGGGCGCGGGAACCGGCGGCAGCGCCACGGCCGGCGCGGCCGGCGCCGGCGGAGGGTCTGGATTCGGCGCCGCCGGCGGCTTCGGGCGCGGCACGATCGGCCAGATCAGCGCCATCAACGGCAGCACCCTGACCATCACCGATGCGCAGGGCAACCAGGTCAAGGTCCTGCTCCAGCCGAGCACGACCATCGCCCGGACGGTGGCGGGCAGCCAGTCCGACCTGACGAGCGGAGTCACCGTCACCGTCAGCGGCCAGCGCGGCAGCGACGGGACGCTCACCGCGACCGCGGTCACGATCGTTCCCGCCGGGCTTCGCCCGGGCGGCGCCACCGGCGGCGGCTAGGCTCCTCCCCGGCCAGGGCCTGGATGGCCCGCGTCGCCCCGGCGCGACGCGGCGGTGCCGACAGCCGAGCTTGCTCGGACACCCGGGCCCGCCTCCGATCCCGATAATCCGAGCGGAGTGGACCGCATCCTGATGGAGGGAATGGCCTTTTTCGGGCGCCACGGCGTCTTCCCCGCGGAGCGGGAGCTGGGCGCTCGCTTCACCGTCGACGTGGAGCTCGAGGGCGATCTCTCGGCCGCCGGGCGCAGCGATCGCCTCGAGGCGACCATCAACTACGCGCAGGCCTACGAGCTGGTGCGCGAGGTCGTCGAGGGCGAGCCCTGTCACCTGCTGGAGGCGGTCGCCGAGCGCATCGCCGACCGGATGCTGCAGCTCGAGCGCGTGCAGCGGGCCACGGTCCGGGTGCACAAGCGCCCTCCGCTCGAGGGAGAGTTCCGCTCCTTCGGCGTCGAGCTGGTCCGAGCGCGGACGTGACGGCCGCGTACTTCGACTGCTTCAGCGGGATCAGCGGCGACATGGCGCTGGGCGCGCTGCTGGACGCCGGCGGCGACCTGGCGGTCGTCGAGGCGGCGGTCGAGGCGCTCGGCCTGGCCGCTGAGGTGACGGTCAGCGCGCGCCATGAGCAGCGCGGCCACCTGGGTGGTACCCGGGCGCTGGTCGAGGTCCGCGAGGGCCCGCCGCGCACCGTCCCGCAGCTGCTGGCGGCGATCGAGCAGGCGGGCCTGCCCGCCCCGGTGCGCGAGCGTTCGCTGGCCGCGGCGCGCAGGCTCGGCGAGGCTGAGTCGGCGGTGCACGGGCGGCCGGTCGAGCATCTCCACCTGCACGAGCTGGGTGGGGCGGACACGCTGGTCGACCTGGTCGGCACCTTCTGGCTGCTCGAGTCGCTGGGCGTGCGGGCGGTGCATGCCAGCCCGCTGCCCGCGCCGCGGGGCTGGATCTCGGACGACCTGCCGGTGCCCGGCCCGGCCGTGCTTCGAGTGCTCGCCGGCTCCGGCGCGGTGCTGGAGCCGGACCCTCGAGGCGTGGAGCTGGTCACCCCGACCGGGGCCGCCATCCTGGCCGCCGCCGCCCGCTTCGAGCGGCCGGCCCTGCGCCTCGATCGCGTCGGCTACGGGATCGGCGCCCGGGAGAACCCCGGCAACGGCCTTGCCGTGCTCCTCGGCGAGCCCGTCCCCGAGGCGGCCACCGTCTCCGAGGTCGAGACCAACCTCGACGACATGCCGCCGGCCCAGCTGGCCGCGGTGCTCGATCGCCTCATGGAGGCGGGCGCTCTCGACGTCGCGGTGGCGCCGATCCTGATGAAGAAGGGCCGCGCCGGACACCGCGTCACGGTGCTCTGTGACGTCTCCATGACGCAGGAGGTGACGTCAGCGCTGCTGCGCCAGACGACGGCGCTCGGCGTGCGCGTCCGCCGCACCGAGCGCGTGCTCGCGGGACGCAGCTTTCGCGTGACATCGACGCCCTGGGGCGATGTGCGCGTGAAGGTCAAAGAGCTCGAGGGCGGCCCGTTCGACGTCGCCGCCGAGCTGGACGACTGCATCCGGGTCGCAAAGGCCGCCGGCGCCGACCCCCGAGCCGTGGCCAGGGCGGCGGAAGCGCAGGCCCGCCGGGAGCTTGGACTCCGGTGACGGCGGTCCGGCTGAGCGGCAAGCCGGTGGCCGAGCGCGTGCTCGGCGAGGTGCGCGAGGGTGTCGAGGCGCTGATCGCGCGGGGCGGCCGGCGGCCGCACCTGGCAGTCGTCCTGGTCGGCAGCGATCCCGCCTCCGAAACCTATGTCCGGGGCAAGCATCGCGACGCCGAGCTGGTCGGCATCACCTCCTCCGACCACCGGGCGCCGCAGGCCGCCTCGACCGAAGCCGTCCTGGACCTGATCGGCACCCTCAATGCAGACCCGGCCGTCAGCGGCGTGCTCGTGCAGCAGCCCCTGCCTGCGCAGGTCGACGTGGCCGCCTGCGTGGAGGCGATCGACCCGGCCAAGGACGTGGATGGGTTCACTCCCTTCAGCGCCGGGCGCCTGCTCCTGGGCCAGCCCGGGCTCCGCCCCTGCACGCCCGCCGGCGTGATTCGGATGCTGGACGACACCGGCATCGATCTCAGGGGCCGCCACGCCGTCGTCCTGGGCCGGAGCAACATCGTGGGCAAGCCGGTCGCCCTGATGCTGCTCGAACGGCATGCCACCGTCACCATCTGCCACTCGCGGACGCCGGACCTGGCTGCCGAATGCCGCCGCGGCGACGTGCTGGTGGTCGCCATCGGCCGGCCGCACATGGTGACCGCCGGCATGGTCAAGCCGGGGGCGGCGGTCGTCGATGTCGGGATCACGCCGGTCGAGGGCGGCAGGCCCCGCGGCGATGTCGATCCCGGCGTAGAGGAGGTGGCCGGCTGGCTCACCCCCGTGCCCGGCGGGGTCGGCCTGATGACGCGGGCGATGCTGATGGCCAACACGCTGAAGGCGGAGGAGCTGCGCGGGTCTTGACCTACGACGAGGCGGTCGCCTGGCTGACCGGGCTGGGCCGCTTCGGCGTCAAGCTCGGCCTGGACCGAACGCGGGCGCTTCTCGCCGAGCTGGGTCACCCGGAGGCCGGCAAGCGGGGCGCGCTCGTGGCCGGCACCAACGGCAAGGGCTCGACCTGCGCCTTCCTGGCCTCCATCCTGGAGGCCGGCGGCCACCGGACGGGGACCATGCCCAGCCCCCACCTGCGCTCCTACGCGGAGCGGATCCAGGTCGGGGGAACGCCGATCGCGGAGCCCGAGTTCGCCGCCGCGGTGGCGGCGGTGCAGCCGGCGGCCGAGCGCGTGGCGGCGCGCGAGGGCCCGCCCACCGAGTTTGAGCTCCTGACGGCGGTCGCGCTCAACTGGCTCGCCGAGCGCTGCGACCGGCTGGTGATCGAGGTTGGGATGGGCGGCCGGCTCGACGCCACCAACGTGCTCGACCTGGGGGTGGCCGCGGTCACCAACGTCTCGCTCGACCACACGCGCTGGCTCGGCAGCACGGTGGAGGAGATCGCCGCCGAGAAGGCAGCGATCATCAAGCCCGGCAACCTTGCCCTGACCGCGGCCCAGGAGCCCGCCCTGGGCGTCATCCGTTCGCGCGCGGCGGCCGCCGGCGCCCGGCTCTGGACCCTGGGCGAGGAGGTGACGGTGGAGGCCCGATCGCGGGGTTGGGAGGGCAGCGTGGCCGACATCCGAGGGCCCGGCTTCGACCATCTCGGCCTCGAGATCCCGCTGGTCGGATCCTTCCAGCCCCGGAATGCGGCGCTGGCGGTGGCGGCCGCCGAGGCGCTCGGGGACGCCACCCCCGCCGCGGTCCGCGAGGGCCTGGCCCGGACGCGCTGGCCCGGGCGCCTGCAGGTCGTGCCAGGGCCACCGCGGGTGGTCCTGGACGGCGCCCACAATCCCGCCGGCGTGGCCGAGCTGATCGCCAGCGTCGGCCCGCTCCTGGAGGCCCCGCCGGTGGTGGTCTTTGCGGCCATGCGCGACAAGGACCTGGGGGCCATGCTCACCGAGCTGAGGCGGCTCCAGCCGCGGGCGGTGATCTTCACCCGCGCCACCTCGGGCGCGTTGCGCAGCGCCGACCCGTCCGACCTGCGGGAGCTCTGGGGGGAGGCGGCGCGGGTTGTCGAGCCGCCGGCGGCCGCTCTCGAGGCAGCCCGCGAGGCAGCCGGCCCCGAGGGCACCGTCGTGGTCTGCGGCACCCTCTACATGCTGGGTGAGCTGGGGCCGTGATCATGGCCGTGCGCGCCTTCGGCTACCCGTTCCGGGCGGGGGCGCTGCGGTGCTGGATCCCCGCCATGCTGCTGGTCCTGGTGCTCCCGCTGGGCCTGGTGCCCCTGCTCGGTTACACGCTCGCGGCCATCCGCCTCTCGGCCCGGGAGCCGGCCGCGGGACCGCCTGCCCTGCGCCTCGACCGCCGCCTTCTGCGGGACGGCCTGCTGCTGCTGCTGGCCCTGCTCGCGCTGTCCGCCCCGTTCGTGCTCGCGGCTCCGGCCACCTACTCGGCCGTGCGGGCCTCGCACCTCGTCTACCACCTCGTCTACCACCCCGTGTTGGCCACCCATGACGCCTTCTTCAATGCCGCCTATGCCGGGCTGGTGACCGCCGGCCTCCTGCTGCTGCCCTTTTCGCTGGTCCTGCTTCTGCTCCTGCCCACGAACTGCGCCGCCTTCGCGGTCACCGGGCGCGCGCGCGACCTCTTCGACCCGGTTGCGGCCGGGCGCCGCGTGGCGGCGTCCTTCCTGGCCTGGAACCTGGTCACCGTGGTGATCGCCACCGGCTGGGCGATCGCCCTCGCCGGCGCCGGCCTGCTCTGCGCGGGCTTCATCCCGGCCGCCGTGTACGCGATGCTTGTCACAGCACATGCCGTCGCGATCCTCGCCCCAGCAGACTCGGACCAGGAAGGAAGGCCGGTCGGCCGCCAGTCCCCGCCGGCCGGCGCTGAAGATGCATCCGCTCGGTGACGCGGCGGCGCTGATCGAGCTCGGGAGCAGGATCGACACCGCACTCAACACGCGCGCCATCGGGTTTGCGGCCGCCCTTCGCAAACGCCGCGGCGTGCGGGAGGCGATCGCGGGGTACGCGTCGGTCACGGTCCACTACGACCCCGAGCAGGTGACCTATGACCAGCTGGCGGCGAGCGCCCGCAACCTGCTCCGGCAGCGGCCCGCGCCGCCGGCGCCGGGACGCCTGCACCGCATCCCGGTGGTGTACGACGGCCCTGACCTGGAGGAGACCGCCGAGCGGCTGCAGATGCCCGTGCGGGAGCTGATCGCCCTGCACACGGAGCCGACCTACCGGGTCTTCATGGTGGGCTTCGTGCCCGGATGGGCTTACCTCGGCCCCCTCCCGGAGCGGCTGCGCCTGCCCCGGCGGACCGTGCCCAGGACGTTGGTCCCGGCCGGCTCGGTCGCGATCGCGAGCGCGCAGACCGGCGTCTACCCGCTGCCCACGCCGGGCGGCTGGCACCTGCTCGGAAGCACCCAGGTTCCGATGTTCCTTCCCGATTCCGACCCGCCCCTGCTGCTGCGGACCGGCGACCGGGTCCGGTTCTTCGAGGCCCGTTGACCCCGCGCAGCCTTCCGGCCAGCCCGCCGGCGGTCCTGCGGGTCGAGAACCCGGGGATCCAGACCACCATCCAGGATCTCGGCCGGCCTGGCAACCGGCTGGCCGGCGTTCCCCCCGGCGGCGCCATGGACCGCTTTGCGATCGTGGCCGCCAACCTCCTGGTGGGCAACGCCGAGGGCGCGGGCGCGCTCGAATGCCTCCTCGGCGGCCCGGCGCTGGTGGCGTTGACCGGCTGCCTGGTCGCGATCACCGGCGGGGACCTCCAGCCCCGCGTCAACGGCCAGGAGGTGCCGAACTGGACCAGCCTCTGGCTGACCGAGGGCGACCGCCTCAGCTTTGCCGGCCGCCGGCAGGGCGCGCGCAGCTACATCGCGGTCGCCGGCGGCATCGCCGGTGAGCGCTGGCTGGGATCGGTTGCCACCTACCGGCTGATCGAGCGCGGCGGCATGCACGGCCGGCCCCTGAAGAAGGGCGACGAGCTCCAGCCGGCGGCCGCCCCGGCGCGGCCGGCGGTCGCCGGGCGCCTGCTGCCGGAGGCCTCGCGCCCGCCCTACTCGAGCGCTCCCACCCTGGCGGCGGTGGCCGGTCCCCATCTGAGGCTGCTGGTCGCCGGGTCGAGGAAGGCGTTCTTCAGCCGCGAGTGGAGCGTGAGCCAGGAGGCCGACCGCATGGGCTTTCGCCTGGAGGGCGAGGCGCTTGAGCTGCGAGGCCCGGAGATGATCTCCTTCGGACTCGCCTACGGCTGCGTCCAGGTGCCGGCCTCGGGCAAGCCGATCTTGCTCATGGCCGACCACCAGACGGCGGGCGGCTACCCGGTTGTGGCGGGGGTGGCGCGGGCCGACCTTCCGCTGGCGGCGCAGCTCCTGCCGGGGGACGCGCTCCGCTTCGCCGAAACACCGATCGGGCAGGCGCAGGAGCGCTGGCGGGCGCTGCAGCGAGGATTGGAGGCGCTTCGGTGAACGGCGAGTTCGAGCTCTATGCCGACTGGTACGTCTGGGCCAAGCGCAACCTGTCCGCCGACGCTCGCGTCTGCCACGCGGCGGCGGCCGCCGCCACTGCCGCCCAGACTGACGGCCGCGACCGGGACGCCGCCATCGTGGCCGCCCGCCAGGCGCTGGCCAGCGGCGGCCATCTCCAGGTGGACTCCGCCGACATCCGCCGCCGCACCTATGCCGAGTGGTTCGACTGGGCGCGCCGCGAGATGGGCGGACCCCGCGATCAGCAGGCGGCGGCGGCCGGCGCCGCGCTCACCCTCCTCGACGGCGGCCAGGGGGCCAACGCGGCCATGGCGGCGGCTCGGGCGATCTACGGCCCGGTGTCGGTGGCGCCGCCTCCGCCGCCAACCGCCGGGGGGCCGCCTCCTCCTCAGCCGGCTCCCGGCGGGGGCCCGTTCCACGCCATCCCACCACCGCCCTCGTTTGCGGGCTACGCCGGCTTCTGGCGGAGGCTGGCCGCCTACGCTCTCGACTACGCCCTGCAGTTCCTGGCGACCACGCTGGCCGCCTTCCTGATCGGCGGCGTCGCCGGCCTTACGATCGCTTTTTCCGGCTCGACCGTCGACCCAAAGAGCGCCGCCAACCTGCTGGTCATCCCTCTCCAGGTCATCAGCCTGCTCATGAGCTGGCTCTACTTCACACTCTGCGAGGCCTCGTCCTGGCAGGCGACGCTCGGCAAGCGCGCGCTGAGGCTGCGGGTGACCGACCTCGAGGGCGGCCGGCTCAACTGGGCGCGGGCCAACGGGCGCTACTGGTCGAAGCTGCTCTCGGGCCTGATCCTGGGGATCGGGTTCCTGATGATCGCCTTCACGGAGCGCAAGCAGGGGCTGCACGACATGATCGCCGGAACCCTGGTCGTCCGCCGGGACTGACCCCGCTACCTGGAAGCCTTCTCCCCACCTTGGTGGGTGCCCCGAGCCTCCTCCCCACTTGGTGGGGAGGTGGCGCCGCATCGCGGCGCTGGAGGGGTCCCCTGCAGCCTCTAAGTGTAAGTTAAGTATTGACATGCGAACGAGTGTTCGATAGGCTTGAGCGGTGGTCGAAGAGCGTTTGGAGGGGCCGCCCAACCCGAGCATCCTGGCCGCCCTGGAGGCGGTTCGGGGCATCGAGAAGGGCAGCCCGACCGACGACGCGGTCCTCCTCGCCCACCTCCGCCACCA